>NZ_JBSUGF010000015.1:0-114490 GCF_054064025.1 Vibrio limimangrovi | reverse complement strand
GGAGAATAAAAGCAGAGTTATCTCACTCTGCTTTAGGGACTGGACAAGATTGACCACTTAATTAATGTAATTGGTATAATACCAATCTGGAAAATTAACTGGTCAGGTCTATCCATCTTCTCGAACACATCTTGGTGACTCTGATGGAACATTAAGCCCTACATACTTTGGAGATAATGTCTTCGTGATCCGCAAAAGACTGATTCGCCAGATAGTGTTGTCTTAACCAACTCCATACTTGTTCTATTGGATTCAACTCTGGGGAATAGGACGGTAGTGTGATAACACTGAGGTTCTGAAAGTCATTGGCAATATCTTCTGTCTGCCATCCATAATTATGACGGCATGGTATCCTTTTTCAGTGGTCGCCGATATTTTCTTTAAGTGCTTGATTATGATGTCTTTATTGACCAGCGGGACAACGATATCCTCACCAATTCCCCTACTCGGGACAAGACTTTCAAGGTTGATTCAATATCCCGCTTAAAAGTTTAGGGAATTTTACGTATAAAAAAAGCAGCCAATTTGGCTGCTTTCTAAAGAACTAAATAATTAAGACTCAAGCTGTTCTTTTTGCTCGTGAGGCTCATTCTGCTCTTTTATTTCGGAGGAAGATAAAGCGTTACGCTCTTCTTCCATCTTTTTTTCTTCTGCTTTAGCTTTTTCAATCATTGGAGTAATTGTTGAGCCTTGAATCAAAATAGAGAATACAACGACCGCGTAAGTCATCACCAGGATGATCTCTTTTACATCAATGAGCTTGTCCTGAACAACCCAAATTCCAGATGGAATGGAAAGTGCCATTGCCAGCGCAAGACCTCCACGAAGGCCACCCCAAGTTAGGATTTTCACTGACCAACGGTTATATTTTCTGTAACGCTTAAAGCCGATGTAGGAGATAAATACACTTAGGTAACGAGATGCAAGTACCAGTGGTACCGCTATTGCCATCATCATCCAGTCTTCTGGGTGGAATTTAAATAGCAGCATCGACATACCAATTAACAGGAATAGTACGCCATTCAGGAACTCATCGACCAACTCCCAAAAGTGGTCCAGGTGATCTTCACTCTCTTTAGAGAAGCCGATAAAGCGTGTCCAGTTGCCAATCATAATTCCAGAAACAACCATCGCTAATGGACCTGATACGTGAATGTACTCTGCAAATGCGTAACCAGCGGTAGGTACGCCAATGGTAAGCAGTAGCTCCATTGAGTGATCATCCGTTGCACTAATTAAGTAGTGGAAGAGCAGGCCAAGTAAGAAACCGTAGAAAATACCGCCAATCGCTTCTTGTATAAATAACATGGTTACGCTTCCTACTGTAGGAGCTTCCGTACCAAACGCGATGGTGAATAAGGTGACAAAAATAACCAGACCGAAGCCATCATTGAACAACGATTCGCCTTCGATTTGTGTCGAGATACGTTTTGGAGCGTTTAACTTTTTAACAATAGCAAGCACTGCTATCGGGTCAGTTGGCGAAATTAATGCGCCAAATAACAAGCAGTAAACTAAGTCAAATTGAATGCCGATCAACGAGCAGATTCCGTAAAGGACAAAGCCGATAAAGAAAGTCGAAAATAGAGTGGCTCCAAGTGCTAATACCGTAATTTCCCACTTTTGATCTTTAAGGTTTGGGAGTTTAATACCCAGGCCACCGGCAAAAAGCAGAAATCCCAGAATACCTTTGAGCAAGAAGTTTTCGAAGTTGATGCTGGTTACTGTCTCTGTGGCTATTTCTGTGAGATGAAACCAGTTATTTTGACCTGCAATTAGAATGAGGAGTGAAAGTACCATTGAGCCAGCGGTAATGGCGATGGTGGTTTGCATCTTCCCGATCTTACTGTTTACAAAGGCTATTAGCATCGCAGCAGCGGAGAGAAAACATAAAGTATGATAGACCGACATTAGAACACTCTGTTTGTAACATTTTATGAATGGAATTTTCGGCTGATGCTGCTCAAATAGCAAACATTTTTTCGCGATTATTTGATAAGTTAAGAGGTCGATAAAATAATCATGATTTCCATATTTAGACGTCTAGACTCCTGAAGTTTGTGTGATAGGATGGACTCATAGTTAAAGGAACGAGGCTGTGCTGTGGGAAGTAATGTAAGACAACAGATTGAAGCTCAATTGAAGCAACGTATTCTTCTGATCGATGGTGGTATGGGAACCATGATCCAGGGATACAAACTTGAAGAGCAAGATTATCGAGGAGAACGCTTTGCAGATTGGCAATGCGATCTAAAGGGTAATAACGACTTGTTGGTGTTGAGTCAGCCTCAATTGATAAAGGAAATACATGGCGCTTATCTTGAAGCTGGTGCGGATATTCTAGAAACCAACACCTTTAATGCAACGACTATTGCGATGGCTGACTATGAGATGGAAAGCCTTAGCGAAGAGATAAATTTTGCCGCTGCCAAGTTGGCACGTGAAGTCGCCGATGAATGGACGGCAAAAACGCCAGATAAGCCACGTTATGTAGCTGGCGTACTTGGACCGACAAACCGTACCTGTTCAATCTCTCCAGATGTAAATGACCCTGGTTACCGCAACGTCAGTTTTGATCAGTTGGTTGAAGCCTACTCAGAGTCGACTCGAGCTCTGATTAAAGGTGGTTCAGACCTTATCCTCATCGAAACTATTTTTGATACCTTAAACGCTAAAGCGTGTGCTTTCGCAGTTGATTCGGTCTTTGAAGAACTGGGTATCGCTCTACCTGTCATGATCTCTGGCACCATCACTGATGCTTCTGGCCGTACTTTGTCAGGACAAACAACCGAAGCGTTCTACAACTCATTGCGTCATGTGAAGCCCATTTCTTTTGGCCTGAACTGTGCTCTCGGTCCAGACGAACTACGACCATATGTTGAGGAATTGTCCCGCATATCAGAATCTTTTGTATCTGCTCACCCTAATGCTGGGTTACCGAATGCATTTGGTGAATATGATTTGTCCCCTGAGGATATGGCTAAGCATGTAAAAGAGTGGGCTGAAAGTGGTTTCTTGAACCTGATCGGTGGCTGTTGTGGTACCACGCCTGATCACATTCGTCATATGGCAAAGGTAGTTGCAGAGGTGAAACCTCGTGAGTTACCTGATTTACCAGTCGCTTGTCGCTTGTCTGGCCTCGAGCCACTGACTATCGATAAAGATTCGTTATTTATTAACGTTGGTGAACGTACAAACGTCACTGGTTCTGCTCGCTTTAAGCGCTTAATCAAAGAAGAGCTATACGATGAAGCGCTCGATGTTGCCCGTCAGCAAGTTGAAAGCGGCGCTCAAATCATCGATATCAACATGGATGAAGGCATGCTTGATGCTCAGGCATGTATGGTTCGCTTCTTGAACCTGTGTGCTTCTGAGCCTGAAATCTCCAAAGTGCCGATCATGGTGGACTCTTCCAAGTGGGAAGTCATTGAAGCTGGCCTGAAGTGTATTCAGGGCAAAGGCATCGTGAACTCGATTTCTCTCAAAGAAGGGAAAGAGAAGTTTGTTGAGCAGGCTAAACTGATTCGCCGTTATGGTGCTGCGGTTATCGTCATGGCATTCGACGAAGTTGGTCAGGCGGATACCCGTGAGCGCAAAATTGAAATTTGTACCAATGCTTACCGTATTTTGGTTGATGAAGTAGGCTTCCCGCCAGAAGACGTTATTTTCGACCCGAATATCTTTGCGATTGCTACCGGTATCGAAGAGCATAACAACTATGCTGTTGACTTTATTGATGCGGTTGGTGACATCAAACGTAACTTACCACACGCGATGATATCGGGCGGTGTTTCTAACGTTTCCTTCTCTTTCCGTGGCAATAACTACGTTCGTGAAGCGATTCATGCTGTATTCCTTTACCACTGTTTTAAAAATGGTATGGATATGGGGATCGTCAACGCTGGGCAGCTGGAAATCTATGACAACGTACCTGAAAAGTTGCGTGAAGCGGTTGAAGATGTCGTACTGAACCGTCGTGATGATGGCACAGAAAGGCTGTTGGATATCGCAGCGGAGTATGCAGATAAAGGCGTTGGTAAAGAAGAAGATGCCGCAGCACTTGAATGGCGTACATGGCCGGTTGCAAAGCGTTTAGAACACGCGTTAGTCAAAGGGATTACCGAGTTTATCGTTGAAGATACAGAAGAAGCTCGCGTTAATGCCTCTAAACCACTAGAAGTGATTGAAGGTCCGTTAATGGACGGTATGAACGTGGTCGGCGACTTGTTTGGGGAAGGGAAAATGTTCCTGCCTCAAGTGGTTAAGTCAGCGCGCGTTATGAAACAAGCTGTGGCCCATTTAGAACCATTTATCGATGCTGAAAAACAGGTCGGTCAGACAAACGGTAAGATCTTACTCGCAACGGTGAAAGGCGATGTACACGATATCGGGAAAAATATCGTCGGTGTCGTTCTGCAATGTAACAACTACGAGATCATCGATCTTGGTGTTATGGTGCCGTGTGAAAAGATCCTAAAAGTCGCCAAAGAAGAGAACGTCGACATTATTGGTCTGTCGGGTTTGATTACCCCATCTTTGGATGAAATGGTTCATGTGGCTAAAGAGATGGAGCGTCTTGATTTTAATCTTCCGCTTCTGATCGGTGGCGCTACCACTTCGAAAGCGCATACTGCAGTTAAGATCGAACAGAATTATAAACATCCGGTTGTTTACGTGAACAACGCGTCACGAGCGGTAGGTGTTTGTACCTCCCTGTTGTCTGATGAACGCCGTCCTGCTTTCGTCGAAAAGTTGGATGAGGATTATGAGCGAGTACGTGATCAGCACAATCGTAAAAAGCCTAGAACCAAGCCGGTCACTCTTGAGGAAGCTCGTGCCAATAAAGTAGCTATCGATTGGGATACGTATACTCCTCCTGCTCCAAAGCAGCCGGGGATTCATATCTTTGATGATTTTGATGTCGCGACTTTACGTGAGTACATCGACTGGACGCCATTCTTTATGACCTGGTCACTGGTTGGTAAATATCCAACGATTTTCAAGCATGAAGAAGTTGGTGAAGAGGCTCAACGTTTGTTCCATGATGCGAATGAGCTACTTGATCGTGTCGAGAGTGAAGGTTTGATGCAAGCGCGAGGCATGTGTGGTCTGTTCCCTGCTGCGAGTGTGGGTGATGACATCGAAGTGTACACAGATGAATCGCGCACTGAAGTTGCTAAAGTTCTGCGTAACCTTCGTCAACAGACAGAAAAACCGAAAGGCTTTAACTACTGCCTGTCCGATTACATTGCACCAAAGGAATCCGGTAAGCTTGACTGGGTTGGCGCGTTTGCAGTAACAGGTGGTATTGGTGAGCGTGAACTGGCAGATGAGTACAAGGCTAAAGGTGATGATTACAACGCGATTATGATCCAAGCTGTGGCTGATCGTCTGGCGGAAGCGTTTGCAGAATATCTGCACCAGCATGTACGTAAAGAGATCTGGGGTTATGCTGAGGATGAGAACTTATCCAACGATGACCTTATCCGTGAAAAGTACCAAGGTATTAGACCTGCACCAGGCTACCCGGCATGTCCTGAGCATACGGAAAAAGGGCCGTTATGGGAGCTTCTCAATGTCGAAGAGAACATTGGCATGTCATTAACTTCTAGTTACGCGATGTATCCAGGAGCTTCTGTATCGGGTTGGTATTTCTCTCATCCGGATTCTCGTTACTTTGCGATCGCACAGATTCAGGAAGATCAGCTCGAAAGCTATGCTCAGCGTAAAGGCTGGGATAGGCTAGAAGCAGAAAAATGGTTAGGCCCGAACATTAACGGCTAAACCATCGAAAACAAAGGGCTGCCATTTTGGCAGCCCTTTGTTTTTCTGTATGTCGATAAAATCGATATTATCGCTCAAACAATTCTTCGTGCAGCTTTTGAATCGCTTGTTGTGATTCTGATTTATGCAGAAGGAAACACAAGTTATGTGGGCTAGCTCCGTAGCAAATCATTCGCAGGTTAAAGTCTTCCAGCGTGCCGAAGACTTGCTTCGCATAGCCTTTCGTACCACTCATGTTGTTACCGATAAGAGCGACTAAACATAGGTCGTGCTCGACTTCTACTTTACACAGCTCCTCCAGCTCTTCTCGAGCCGCTTGAGGTAATTTTGGTGCGCCACCAGCGGTATCGGTTTGATCTAGAGTTAACGAGACACTGATCTCTGACGTAGTAATCAGGTCGACCGAAATTTTGTGTTTAGCCAGAATTTCGAACACTTTAGCCAGAAAGCCGTAGGCGTGGAACATGTTTGCACTACGCAGAGTGACCATCGTTTGGTTGCAACGCAAAGCGAGAGCGCGGTAAAGCGGAGAGCTTTCCACTTTATGGCGTATCCAGGTGCCACCTGCTTCTGGATCTTTTGAGGATCCCACAAAGACCGGGATATCATGACGCAGTGCCGGAACCAATGTCGAAGGATGGAGGATCTTAGCACCAAAGTTCGCCATTTCTGACGCTTCGCTAAAGCTGATTTCAGGGATTGGAGACGCTTTCGGCGCAATACGCGGATCAGTCGTGTAGATGCCAGGGACATCCGTCCAAATCTCTAAGCCAGAAGCTTTAACACCTTCAGCAATAAGCGCAGCACTGTAGTCACTACCACCACGACCCAATGTGGTTGTATTACCTTCCTCATCCGAACCGATAAAGCCCTGAGTCACAACCACAGACTGTTTACATACCGGAACGAGTTTCTCTTGAGCTAGCTGATAGATAGCTTCGACATCAGGTTCTGCTCGGCCGAAGTTGTTATCGGTTCTCAGCACTTCACGAATATCGAAACGCACCGCATTAATGCCTCGTTCTCTCATAAGCTGAGCCAGAATATGGGTAGACATTAGTTCACCACATGCTACCAAGTGGTCAGTCAGCTTAGTGCTTGCTTGAATTGATGCCGCTTCAGCAAGGCTGGTTACGGTATCCAGAATCGCGTATACCTCAGCGGTAGCTTCGGCAGCATCTCTTAACTGATCTAAGATGGCATCATGAATTTCTGCTAACTTTCGTAGCAACTCGGCACGCTGCTCCTGATCCTGAACACCATTGGCAAGTTCTACCAATAGATTTGTTACACCAGAACAAGCGCTGCTAACGACAAGACGAGTATTTGGGTTGTTTTCAATAATGGCGGCACAACGGCTCATTGCCTCGAAATTGGCAACACTGGTTCCACCGAATTTTGCTACGTTAAGTGCGCTCACTGCGTTCTCCCACGACTTCCTAAAAAAAATATATCCGATATTTAGTGAGGAAAGGAACAGAGCAAAAAGAGAGGTATTTGAAATGTACTTGAAATATGTACCCTCAGAAGCTCTTCATCAGACAGTGCTGATGACAGTTGATGGGACTCAACCCAGGTCAACCGACAAGCCAAAACCTGCAATTTTGACTTACCTCGGCACTACTCCCCCTCAATAATTTGTTTTGGAATTGCGGTTCCACAAATCATCTACCTGGGTAGTGCTCCTCTTCCACATAAAGCACGAACATTGAACGGGTTTGAGGCCTCAATGTCAATCAATATTTAAGCTAATCTTATATTTTTTATTAACGAATTTGTGATAGTGGTTCGAACTCAATACTTACCGCTAATTGCCGGGGAGTACAAAATCCATTAGTGTGAGTTCTCCAATTCCCGAGACTTAATCCAAATTCTAAAAATAATCATCCTCGCTCGGGTGAAATAACGTTAAACAAGGAGCTGTCATGCCGATCCAAAGTTTTATCCCACCTCACCGTATCCTCATGGGACCTGGTCCTTCAGATATTTACCCTCAAGTACTGCAAGCCTTGAGCCGCCCAACCGTTGGTCACCTGGACCCTCTGTTTATCGCCATGATGGATGAGCTGAAACAGTTGTTGAAATACGCATTCCAGACAGAAAATGACTTTACTATCGCGGTTTCTGCCCCAGGCAGTGCTGGGATGGAAGCGTGTTTTGTAAACCTGATTGAAAAAGGGGACAAAGTCATCGTATGCCGAAATGGTGTTTTTGGTGAGCGTATGCGTGAAAACGTCGTCCGTGCTGGTGGTGAAGCCGTGGTTGTTGACGATGAGTGGGGAACGCCAGTTTCTGTCGATAAAGTTGAGCAAGCCCTGCAACAGCATCCAGATACCAAAATTTTAGCTTTCGTTCACGCAGAAACGTCAACCGGTGCCGTCAGCGACGCTCAAGCTCTGGGTAAATTAGCGAAACAGTACAACGCGTTATCCATTGTAGATGCGGTTACATCATTAGGCGGCGTGCCGCTAAAAGTCGATGAGTGGCAATTGGATGCAGTGTACTCTGGCAGTCAGAAATGTTT
This sequence comes from Vibrio limimangrovi, assembly GCF_054064025.1. Lineage (NCBI taxonomy): Bacteria > Pseudomonadati > Pseudomonadota > Gammaproteobacteria > Vibrionales > Vibrionaceae > Vibrio > Vibrio limimangrovi. Next base: position 106,182 of record NZ_JBSUGF010000015.1, on the reverse strand, counting down.
GTCTTGTGTACCTGGCTTGTCTCCAGTCACGTTTTCACAGGCGGCGATTGATCGAATTCAATCCAGAACCACGCCAGTGCAAAGCTGGTTCCTAGACCAGAGCTTAGTTTTAGGTTACTGGAGTGGAGAAGGAAAGCGCAGTTATCACCATACCGCACCAGTAAATAGCCTGTATTCTCTGCATGAAGCATTATTGATTCTGAAAAATGAAGGCCTGGAAAATGCGTGGGCTCGTCACCAACTTATGCATGAAAAACTAAAAGAGGGCCTACAAAAACTTGGTTTTGAGTTTGTCGTTGAAGAAGCGTACCGCCTACCTCAATTAAATGCGGTTTATGTACCAGAAGGTATTGATGAAGCGAAAGTTCGCGCGCATCTATTAGAAACGTATAACCTGGAAATTGGTGCTGGGCTTGGCGCATTGGCTGGAAAGGCGTGGCGTATTGGCTTGATGGGTTACGGTGCTCGTCCTGAAAATGTTGCTCTTTGTCTGAAAGCACTGGAAGAATCGCTGACCGAATAGTGTAGTCAGAAACTACAGTGAAAAAGCGAAGGATATCCTTCGCTTTTTTGTTTGATTATTCTGCTTCTGGCAGTGCAGATGACGCGGGTTGTGCTCTTGATGGCGGCTGATAATTCACTTGAGTAAAATCTATCCGAGGGAATAAGAACTGCGCTTCGGCACGGATTTGCTCTGCTTTACTGCTGTCATCTAACCCCTGATAGGCAAGGATCAAATTATTATAGAAAGCCGGACGCGGCTTATCTTTAATAATTTTCAGCGACCAGTCGATGTAAGGTTGAATTAAGCTTGGATCCTGTTTATGTAAGCCTATATTCAGGAAGTTGCTATATACATCCCAGTCAAACCTGTCTTGCCACGCCACTGGGTTACTGACTTGATTCAGTATGTCCGGGTTACTTGGGCGTGTTGTTTCAAATTTCGTCAGTATGTAGTTGGTATGTAAGGCACTCAGCATATAAAACGTAAATACAGCAGGCAGAGCTAAGCTAGTAACACGTAGTAAGCTTTTCGTGATCTTCGTAAAACCGACTTGGCGGTAACGCGCGACTCTTTGATCTACCCAATAAAGTAGAATGATAAAAATTATCCAGTGCACTAAAGAGTGGTAAAACGGATATTCAAGCTGAGAATGCAAGACGATAGGGATAAACAAGGCCAGCAAAGCTAAACGTGTCCCACGCTTTGCCTGATAGAGTCTGCGCAGCACTAATATCATGGCTAAAATGATACCTAAGACAGGCAACAGTCCACCTTCGACGCCCCAATACAACAACTCATTGTGAGGGTGATCCATTGCTGGTAATCCAGCTGGATACTTTTCGTTTAATGCATGCTGACGAGCGGTATAGAGGATGTATTCAGACTCAAACTTTCCGTATCCATATCCCGTGAATGGCTTTTCAATCACCATATCTAAGGCTTGAGGAAAAGTGTAAGCGCGAGGAGACTCCATATTCACTTTCTCGGCTGCTAAGCCATTACCATCAGGAAAAGCGATGAACATGACAACGACAGAAAGCACCAGTCCTGTTGCCAGAGAAATCACCCAGTGAATAAAGCGTTTTCTGGTGTTGTAGCGGTACATATATGGGATCACCAACAGTACTGCAAACAGAGAGGCTAGCCAGCCTGTGCGAGAAGCAAGCGCGACGATTAAAGGCAAGGTCAATACAGGCACGGCATAGAGTAAATATATGTCACTCAGTTTTCGATGGTATTTATAGGGCTGACGCGCCAGCAAGTAGCTGGCAATCACAAGCCCAGTCGCGAGAAAACTGGCCATTACATTGGGTTGTTGGAATATGCCATAAGGGCTGTTGGCAATTGTGTTGTAACCGAAAGGGTTATCAGGCTTCAGATAGAGGTATTGTATCAGACCGAAAATAGATTCTATAACCACTGCCAAGACAATAAACCACAAGATTCTTTGACGGTGCTTATTACTAAAATGGAATTGTTGCAGGACAACGAAAAACAGCAAGCCACACCAGAGCCCAATCAGTTTATTAGCGGCCAGGCTAGTATTCGCATTGGGATAAAATACCGGTACGGTCATGATGCCGACGCAGATAAACAGCCCGATGGTTAGTTTGGAGTACCTCAAGGCTTGATTACGCGCGATCTGATAGCAACCAATCCCGAGCGCAAAGCTGAAGGCTATCCACGTTGTCGCATTGAATGACAGAGCTAATCCTGAACCACCTGGATTGGGCATAAAAAAGTGCATCGCCAGTACAAATAGTACAGCCAACGCGATAAGAAACTTGCGATTGAGAGGAACCTGAACTTTTTCCGGTGAAAGCTTAGTTCCACTTACATGTATAGTAGCCATAGACATTGCTTTGTTTTGAATGAAAAAAGACCAGCAATGGCTGGTCTTGGTACTTTACCTGTTTTTTTTACTTCAACATAGAACTAAGGAAGCGTGCTGTGTGTGATCCTTCGATCTGGGACACATCTTCAGGTGTGCCCTGAGCGATTATCTCACCTCCACCTTGTCCGCCTTCCGGACCTAAATCGATAACCCAGTCTGCCGTTTTTATGACATCCAGATTGTGTTCGATGACGACAACAGTATTGCCGTGATCACGCAGACGATGTAAGACCGTCAGTAATTGTTGAATATCATGGAAGTGCAGACCCGTGGTTGGTTCATCCAAAATATAGAGCGTTTTACCTGTATCGCGCTTTGACAGTTCTCTTGCTAATTTCACCCGCTGCGCTTCGCCTCCAGACAAGGTTGTCGCGGCCTGCCCAAGGCGAATGTAAGACAAACCCACATCCATTAATGTTTGCAATTTACGCGCAATGGCTGGTACGGGCTCAAAGAACTCGCGCGAGTCTTCCACCGTCATTTCCAGTACTTCATCAATGGTCTTGCCTTTGTAACGCACTTCCAATGTTTCACGGTTATAACGCTTGCCTTTACACACATCACACGGAACATAAACATCGGGTAAGAAATGCATTTCAACTTTAATGACACCATCACCCTGACACGCTTCGCAGCGACCACCACGCACGTTGAAACTGAAACGTCCCGGTTTGTAACCGCGTGAACGCGACTCCTGTGTGCCAGAAAACAATTCACGGATCGGAGTAAAGATACCAGTGTATGTGGCAGGATTAGAGCGAGGTGTTCTGCCGATTGGACTTTGATCGATGTCGATGACTTTATCAAAGTGCTCTAAGCCTTTGATCGACTTATAAGGCGATGGATGCGCTGTTGTGGCGCCATTCAGCTGGGTATGAGCAATTTTGAAGAAAGTATCATTAATCAGGGTCGACTTACCCGAGCCAGAAACGCCGGTAATGCAACTAAACAGGCCAACAGGAACGGACAAGTTGACGTTTTTCAGGTTGTTACCCGTTGCGCCGATAAGCTCGACGGTTTTCTTTGGATCGCGCGGAGTACGCTCTTTTGGCACCGCTATCTCTTTGGCGCCACTTAAGTACTGACCCGTCAGAGAATTTGGGTTCGCAATGATCTCTGCCATTGTGCCTTCCGCTACGACGTTACCGCCGTGCACACCAGCGCCTGGGCCAATATCAATTACATGGTCTGCACAACGAATCGCATCTTCATCATGTTCGACGACCAACACGGTATTACCCAGATCACGCAGGTGAGTCAGGGTTTTCAGCAGGCGCTCATTATCACGCTGGTGGAGTCCAATAGAAGGCTCATCCAGCACATACATCACTCCGACCAGACCCGCGCCAATTTGGCTTGCCAAGCGGATACGTTGTGCCTCACCACCAGACAAGGTTTCTGCACTGCGGGATAAGTTAAGGTAGTTCAATCCCACGTTTACAAGGAACTGCAGACGGTCGTTGATTTCTTTCATCACCTTTTCTGCAATTTGTGCCCGCTGACCTTCCAGTTTTAGCGTATCAAAGAAGGCGAGGGCATCGGCGATGCTGAGCTCTACAATTTCAGGTAAGGTGGTGTCAGCGATAAACACGTTACGCGCTTCGAGACGCAGACGTGTACCACTGCAACTTGAGCAGGATTTGGTCGAAATATATTTGGCGAGTTCTTCGCGAACAGAGTTTGATTCGGTATCCCGATAGCGACGCTCAAGCGTGTTCAGTATCCCTTCAAATGGGTGACGTTTAACGCGAATATCACCGCGATCATTGATGTATTTAAACTCAATTTCTGTGCGGCCGGATCCTTTTAATATGACTTCTTGTGTTTTTTTCGGCAGAGAATTAAACGGTACATGAAGATCAAAGCCATAATGCTCAGCCAAAGAAGTGAGCATTTGGAAGTAATAATAGTTCTTTTGATCCCAGCCACGAATCGCCCCTTGAGCCAGACTGAGTGAATCGTCCTGAATGACCCGGCTTGGATCAAAATATTGTTGTACACCGAGTCCATCACAGGTGCCACACGCGCCTGCCGGATTATTGAATGAGAACAGTCTAGGTTCCAACTCTTGCATACTGTAGCCACACTTAGGGCACGCAAAATTGGCTGAAAAGATAATTTCTTCGCCGTCACTGTCCATTGGCGCTATGACGGCAATGCCACCTGAAAGCTCCAGAGTCGTCTCGAAAGATTCCGCTAAGCGTTGCTGTAGATCCGGGCGAACTTTAAAACGATCAACGACGACTTCAATGGTGTGTTTTTTGTGTAATTCTAGTGTTGGTGGATCAGAAAGATCGCAGGTTTCGCCGTCAATACGAGCACGGATAAAGCCTTGAGCAGCAAGATTTTCTAAGGTCTTTACGTGTTCGCCTTTACGCTCCTTAACGATGGGTGCCAGTAGCATCATCTTACTGCCTTCTGGCAACTCCAGAACTTTGTCCACCATCTGGCTTATCGTTTGAGCAGCAAGAGGAGTATGGTGGGTAGGGCAGCGAGGTTCCCCGACGCGGGCGTAAAGCAGACGCAGGTAGTCGTAGACTTCAGTAATTGTCCCTACCGTTGAACGTGGGTTATGAGAAGTCGACTTTTGTTCGATAGAGATCGCTGGAGATAAACCCTCGATATGATCGACATCGGGCTTTTCCATAAGAGACAAAAACTGACGCGCGTAAGCGGAGAGAGACTCAACATAGCGTCGTTGGCCTTCTGCATACAAAGTGTCGAAAGCGAGAGAAGACTTACCAGAACCACTTAATCCAGTAATGACCGTCAGTTTATCGCGAGGGATGGTAAGGTTAATGTTTTTAAGGTTATGGGTTCGGGCACCGCGAACTTCTATTTTATCCATCGTTTTTGCTCTATGTATAACCAAGTTCGGCAAGTATTACATAGTGTGAGAAATGTGCAAACAAATACTGGACAAAAAAACAGTAAACAAAAGCCCGACTTGCGACCGGGCCATATATAGTTATGACTAATCAATGAGTTTGAAAAGTTTAGACTTCTCTTTTTGTTGCGTGCTTACCTAGTTCAGACTTTTTCTCATCTTTGAGGTATAGGTTTTCGAAACAGTAATTCGTGGCTTCGATGTAACCTTCTACGCTACCGCAGTCAAAACGTTTGCCTTTAAATTTGTATGCGAGCACGCAACCCGCTTTGGCTTGCTTCAACAGGGCATCGGTAATTTGGATCTCGCCACCTTTACCAGGCTCTGTGTTTTCGATTAATTCAAAAATATCTGGAGTAAGAATGTAGCGGCCAATGATAGCTAGATTGCTTGGAGCAGTACCTGGCTCAGGCTTTTCCACCATGTCATCAACACGGTAGATATTATCTTTGATCATTTCGCCAGAAATAACACCGTATTTGTGGGTTTCTTCTACTGGGACTTCTTGCACTGCCACGATTGAACAGCGGAACTGCTTGAACAGAGCGACCATTTGCGCCAAAACGCCGTCGCCTTCACTTACACACAAGTCGTCAGCCAAAACCACGGCAAATGGTTCGTCACCAATCAGTTCACGGCCAGTCAGAATCGCGTGTCCAAGTCCTTTCATTTCTCGTTGACGAATGTAGGTAAAGTTCGCTGATTCAATGATTTCACGAATGTCTACTAGCAGCTCTTCTTTGTTGGTGCCGCTGATTTGGTGTTCCAGTTCGTAGTTTTTGTCAAAGTGATCCATGATTGAGTGTTTGCCACGACCTGTCACAATACACATGCCGTTCATTCCGGCCTGGATTGCTTCTTCAACACCGTACTCAATCAAAGGCTTATTCACTACTGGCATCATCTCTTTTGGCATAGACTTGGTCGCAGGTAGGAAGCGCGTACCATAGCCCGCAGCAGGGAACAGACATTTTTTTATCATTGGGGAAATTTCCTTTCTCGTCAGTATCATCAAGAGTTTGCGCATCACTTTAACACGAGAGATGTGTATGAATCATGATTAAAGTAGGAAAAAGTGTGAGCTGAAGAGTTGAAAAAGACTGAGCCACCAGGATTTAGGGGCATTTGCGGCACATGACGTTGTGATGAATTAAGACATCAAGTTCTGATCGGCCCACGCAATGGCTTGTACCCGGTTCTTCACGGAAAGCTTTTTGAATATTTGGTAGAGATGCGACTTAATCGTAAATTCGCTAACAAACAACTCCTCTGCCATTTGACTGTTCGATGCCCCATTCTGAAGACAGCGTAACACTTGCAGCTCCCGAATAGTAAGATCAACCGTGGCTGGAGCGGTATGGGTGTTGATCACATTCCGGTAATAGTGCAAAAGCTGACTAGATACATTTCGTGGCAGCCAGCTTTGCCCATTAATAATATTTTTTAGCCCTTCGCCAACTTGTCTCAGTGAATCTTCGGCATAAAACACGCCTTTGAGTTGGCCAAAAGAGAGTAGCTCATCGGTGGTAAGGCGCTTTGGAACATTAAAAATAACAGTTTCAAAATTTTTCCATATCAAAGGTAAATTCTTAATAGATTGAACAAGTGATTTATGTTCCATGAAATCAATGATTAGGATCTTATTGCGATGTTCAGGCTTGGACTCCATTAAAGCATCCGTCGAGATCACGGGAATATTCATATCGATGTACTTTTCCAGTGCGATTACCTTCTTCGCTGCGTTCTCTTCCATGCTAATCAGGAATAGCTTTCGGGTGTAGGCTGATTTTTTCACTAGCTCCAATCTCTCTAACTTCACTGAAGGCGGTAAATTGGCATTAAAGGCGCGTTAGAGCTATATGTTTGGTGAAGAAATGCGTTCAGATTCAAAGGAAGCCCGATTTTGTCTGCAATACGAATCAAAAATGCTACACCGAGAAGTTGAATAGATATTTTGGTTCTAGACAAGGGCTAGATAGAACACAATAGTATTAGACTTTAATCAGATCATTAAAGCGTGCTATTCTAGTGCGCTAAAATTTTATATATCCAGAGTGAAACGGAGCAGATCATGGCCAGCCGTGGAATTAACAAAGTTATTTTGGTGGGGAATCTAGGTAACGACCCTGAAATTCGTTATATGCCGAACGGCGGTGCAGTAGCAAACATCACTATTGCGACCTCTGATTCATGGCGTGATAAAGCGACTGGCGAACAGCGCGAAAAAACTGAGTGGCACCGAGTTGTGCTGTTTGGCAAACTTGCTGAAGTCGCTGGTGAGTACCTGCGCAAAGGTTCTCAGGTTTACATTGAAGGGCAGCTTCAAACCCGTAAATGGCAAAATCAGCAGGGTCAGGATCAGTACACTACCGAGGTTGTCGTTCAGGGCTTTAATGGCGTAATGCAAATGCTAGGTGGCCGAGCTCAAGGTGGCGCTGGCGCTCCTGCAATGGGTGGCCAACAGCAGCCACAGCAAGGCGGTTGGGGTCAACCTCAGCAACCTGCTCAGCCGCAACAATACAGTGCACCTAAGCAACAGCAGGCTCCTCAGCAGCAGTATAATGAGCCACCAATGGATTTTGACGACGACATTCCGTTTTGACGGTTACCTGATGGACACCAAAAGGCCGCGAACATCGCGGCTTTTTTCGTTCTTAAATTTGATTTGAAAAAGCTCGAGTTTTTTTATTTGTGGCCGATAACTAACACTTTAGTAGCGCAAGTAATGATGACATACTCGTGCTTCTCACAATCTGACTAATCAGATTGTTTCTTAAACACGGTTCAAGTATAAAGATTTCAATAAGGTATATAGTGAATAGAAAAGGAATTCAGCATTCATGAGGTATACCCCAACTCTGAAGTTAAGCACTCGGCTGGTGGCCTTTGTCACCATGATCGTCATATGCGCAATGTTTATCTTATTTGTCGGCGCAACCCTTTCCTTTAAAAAACTTGGGCAGGAATACCTTACCCATTATTTAGAAGGGATCGTTGAGGTGGTCGACAAGGAGATGGAAGATCCTGATGCGGCATACTCAATGCAACGCTGGATGCCAAAGATGCTGCAGGCCAGCAACATTGTTGAAATGACATTAACGACCAATAATGCGGTCGTATATCGTTTTAAAGATACGTCCCATCAAATGGATGAATCCGTCTTGTTTGAGAAAGAGTTCCCACTTACTCACAATCAAGATTACGTTATCTATTTCAAAGCTATTCCCCCTTATCTGGGTTATGGCTACTCCATGCAAGCACTCTGGTCTATTACGCTGGCCGTTATTCTTATCATTTTCTGTTTAGTGCGTGGTGTGGCTTGGCTGAAGGAGCAGTTGGCCGGTTCAGAAATGCTCGAAGAGCGTGGCCGAATGATATTGGCCGGTCGCGTTGAACAGTACGCCAAGGGAGATGAATCCGAATGGCCATATACTGCCAGTGAAGCGCTCGATGTACTCATCGAAGAGTTGCAGGACGCGCGTCAGGAGCGCAGCCGATTCGATACCTTCATCCGTACTCAAACATTCCTAGACAAATTAACCGGTACGGCAAACCGCGTGCTATTTGATAGCAAATTAGAGTCCGCGTTGTTAGAAAGTGGCGCACGAGGTGCGGTGTTACTTGTGCGTATTCACGACTGGAAGTTGGCTAAAGAGGACCTGGACAAGCAAGTTGCTGATGAGTTTATTGTCGAAGTTGGCAGCCTGTTATCTAACCTGGTTCAGCGCTATCCGGACGTGGTCTTTTCTCGTTATTACGATTCTGATTTTGCGCTGTTTTTACCTCATCAAGATGCTAAAGGTGTGGCTAACCTTGCCTCGCAGTGTATTCGCCAAATGGAGAAACTCTCGCCTCCAGAACCTTTGGACCCAGACAACTGGTGCCATATCGGGATCACGATGTTTAAAGAAGGTGAGAGACATAGCCAGATTATTGATGAAGCAGAAACAGCACTGCGTAGTGCTCAGTTGCAAAACAACAATAACTGGAGCCGGTTTAAGAAATGGAACCACGATGAAGAGGTACGGGGCAGCGTCAGGTGGCGTACCCTATTTGATTCGGTATTAACCTCGGAAAACGTGCTGCTATACGCACAACCAGTGCGTGCCATTAGTGATGCATCGAATAAGCCACCATTATACGAAGCTGTGACATGCCGGATTCGCGATCCAGAAAACGGGATAGTTAAAGCGTCACGGTTTATTTCTTCTGTCAGACAGGTTGGTTATGAAGCCCAAATGGATAGGGCGGTTCTCAATAAGTTCTTAAAGCATTACAAGGAGCATTCTGATAACACCACTTGTTACGCGTTAAACTTGCACGTGCCCCCGTTTTCTAGTCGGGAGTATTTCAAGTGGATACGCTATGAATTGTTACAGTTGACCCGGGATCAAAGGAAGTGTCTCATTTTTGAGTTTGTGGAAGCACAATTTGTAAGACATTTAGACTTTATGCGCCCAGTCGCTAAAATGCTCACCGGTTTAGGGTGCCAACTTATGATAGGGCAAGCGGGACGCACCATCGTCAGCAGCCATTATTTAAAAGAGGTGGATATACGCTACCTTAAGCTTCATCGCAGTTTAGTTACAAAAATTGACCAACGTCATGAAAATCAACTGTTTGTTCGCAGTATGCTGGGCGCAGCAGCAAGCAGCAAAACCCAAATCATAGCCGTGGGTATTGAAAACAGGCATGAGTTAAACACACTACTTGAGTTAGGTGTTTACGGTGGCCAAGGGCGCTATTTCTCAGCCGAGCGACAGTTCCTTCCCCGCCCGCAGATGACGCAGGCTACTCAGTCAGAACCGCAAATTAAGCCGGGGAGACGAAATCGCTGGCGGAAAAAATAAAATAAAATAAAGATAATATTCATGAATGTTAAAGCAGTATTTGACAAGTTTATGCGACCACCCAGCAGTGGTCGCACTTGCTTTTTGGTTATTCAGCCAGATGCAGTCTATTTATCAAAATCAGTTAACAGTACCCGACCATCTCAGTTTCAAATCTCTGAATCAAATTGGGAACGTGCGGTTGAACAAGCATTAAGTGTTGCAGCAAGCGCTTATGATTCACTGACGGTTGTACTGTCTCACAACTATTACCAGATGTACCAAATCGACAAACCATCCATGCCTCGTCATGAATGGCAGGCAGCATTGCCATTTTTGTTGAAAGAGCTTATCTCTGAGCGCGCCATCGATATCGTCGCAGATGCGGTGGAACTTCCGAGTTCTAACAAAGTTCAAGCGTATGTTTTATCAAGAAAAATGCTTGATAAAATAGTGCTACTTGCTAATCAGGCGCAGCTGCCGTTAGCCACCATTGTTCCTGAAGACGCTGTCTGGGAGCACACCGCTGGCGAACTTGGCAACTTCTTATTGTTGCAGAGAAGCGTCCGAGGCCACTTCCGTATCAGTGCTTTTGTCGAGCGTACGATTTCTTTCCATCGTTCGATTCGCAGCGTGACTTCGCCACTCACCGGGGTTCCATCCAGTGAGCTACAAATGGACAGCTTGTCACTGGAGTTGCAACGTTCTATCGACTATCTGTCTTCACAATTGCGCCATGTGCAACTGCATCAACTGAAAGTGTGTTGTGATGAAGAAGATGAGCAAGAGTTAGTTCAGTCTCTGAATTACCGTTTGAGCACCAAAGTTTCGGCGTTGTTAGCGGAAGAGCATGAGCTATCCGGGTATGTACTCGCCAATACGGCGGCAGCGTCGGGTGCGCTGAGAGTCAATCTGTATCCGGATTACTTAAAGCCGAAAAAAGAGCTACTGACCTTAAAAAATACCGTCATTTGTTGGGGTGTGTCAGCGGCAGCGATTCTGATGTCTTATGGTTATGTTACCTGGCAGAGTCAGGGCTTAGAAGATGAAATTGCGATTGTAAAAAGCAAGGGCAGTATCATGAAATCTGAGCTAGAACGCTACCAGATTAAGTTGCGTAAGTATCAGCCTGACACCAACAAAATAGCCGCGAAAGCACGTCTGGATAGTGAAATAAAAGCCAAGCGAGATTCATTAAAAGCGGTAGGTAAGTATGATGATTCTCAGCGCATTGGATACTCTAGTGTGATGCGTTCGCTGGCCAAATTAGGCAATAACGAGATCTCGTTATCTGAAATTCGCATTGGACACAATACGTTAGACTTGCAAGGTTTAGCTAAAGCGCCAAGTTCAGTACCAGGTTGGGTTAATCAGTTTAAAAATGAAATCAGCCTTGTTGGTCGCACATTTGATGATGTGAAGATCGCCCGTAATGACCAAGGTATTGTGACGTTTGAATTGAAAGCTCGCGAGGATAAGAAGCAATGAACGAGTTATGGCTTTCTCTGGAAGAGCGCTTTGGTGAAATGAGTGCGCGTGAAAAAGTGCTGGTCGTCTTGTGTGGCTTAGTGACCGTGGTGATGTTGTTATTCACCTTGGTGCTTGAACCTAAGCTCAATAAGATCAGCGGTCATGAAAAGCAGCTGAGTAATTTAAAGCAAAGCAATCAACAAACTGAAATCGATATCTTGCGTATCCAGGCTCAGTTGAAGAAAGATCCTAATGCGCAAATAGATTTGGACATATCAAACCTGCTTGCCGAAAGTCAGCGTCTTTCAGAGCAGTTGTCTGAGATCATTGAACATCTGATTACGCCTTCCCAAATGGCGGGGCTGCTCGAAAAAGTGTTAGAGCAGCAAAGTGGTATCCATCTGCTTTCGTTGCAGACATTGCCATCTGAGCCGATTACGGAAGATAAAGATGCATCGCAATATTCAGGGTACTACGTGCATCCAGTGCGCATGGAATTAACGGGTGACTATTTTGCGATTGCGAACTACCTGAGTAAGTTAGAGAGCCTGCCAGCCAGTTATTACTGGCGTAGTTTTAGTTACAAAGTTGAAGAATACCCTAAGGCTAAATTAGTTCTGGAAGTGTATACATTAGGTTCTCGTGAGGAGTTTATCGGTGGTTAAGAAACTCGTTGTCTCACTTGTCGTTATGTTTGGTGCCGGAGCCTCCTGGGCCAATCAGGATCCAACGGCTCCTCTTGGTTGGCAAAAGCCTGTAACAAACGTATCGGTAGAGAAGAAAGTAAATAAATATCAATTACCTACAATAAATAGTATTGTGTGCGTGAATGATGAACAGTGTCATGCGGTAATGAATAATAAGCTTGTCGAAAAGGGTGAGCTATTTCATGGATATCGTATCGCAGGCATCAACAGTGAATTTGTCACTTTAAAGCGTGGTAACCGCCAGTGGGAGCTTGCGCTTTTTGATGTAAACCTAAAAAAATAAAAAAACCAGAGTCTAATCAGATATGCACAAATTAGTTGTAGGGATCGTTGTTTTCTCTTTAATGGGATGTTCGATGGGGCATCGTGATCCTGTTGAAGTAAAACAAGCTCTCAATGAGTCTATTAATCAATCGAACAGCCGTGTTTTAGAGGATATCCCGTCTTCTGTAGAAGCGGATTTAATGCCAAACCTTGATCCGATCTCTTCCCCGGATCAAGCGACATCCAAGCGTTTTCGTATTCAGGCAAATGAGGTTGAGGCGAGAAGTTTCTTTGCTTCACTTGTTAAAGGTACGGAATACAGCGTTGCGATTCACCCTGCAGTACAGGGCAATATTACGGTGAACTTGTCTGACGTAACGTTAGACGAGGTACTCAATGTTGTACAAAATATGTATGGCTACGATGTAATTAAATCAGGCAAAGTGATTCAGGTGTATCCTGCGGGCATGCGCACCGTTACTATTCCAGTTGATTATCTTCAGTTTAAGCGTTCGGGCCGCTCTCTGACTAGCATCAGTACTGGCTCGGTCACGTCTGCGGGAACGTCTAATTCTGGCGGAAGTTCAGACAACTCTGATTCGTCGAATGACAACAATAGTAATGACAACTCGAGCTATCCAACTGGTGGCACTCGAATTGAGACGGTGACCGAAAGTGATTTCTGGCCAATGCTGGAACAAGCTGTCACAAACCTGATTGGATCGGGTAAGGGGCAAAGTGTTGTTGTCACACCTCAGGCGGGCGTGATTACAGTACGCGCATTCCCTGATGACATTCGTCAAGTTCGTGAGTTTTTGGGCGTTTCTCAAGAGCGCATGCAACGCCAGGTGATTCTTGAAGCAAAAATTCTCGAAGTGACCCTGAGTGACGGCTATCAGCAGGGCATTAACTGGTCTAACTTATCAGCGTCGATTGGCAACTCAGGTAGCATCATTGTTGATCGCCCTGGATCGACATTACCTGCCCTGGATGCGATTAGTACCTTGCTTGGTGGCCAGACAAACGTCACCATTTCTGATGGTAACTTCGATGCGGTACTGAGTTTTATGTCAACTCAGGGCGATTTGAATGTACTTTCGAGTCCTCGTGTTACCGCAGCCAATAACCAAAAGTCAGTGATTAAAGTCGGTACTGACCAATATTTTGTGACTGAGCTATCCAGCAGTGTCGGCAGCAGCGACAACTCTAATGCGGTGCCTGAAGTTGAGTTAACGCCGTTTTTCTCAGGCATCTCACTGGATGTGACGCCGCAAATTGATGATAAAGGTAACGTCTTCCTACACGTGCATCCTGCTGTTATTGAAGTCGAAGAAGAGACCAAATTACTCAACCTCGGTGGTGACTTCGAAGACATTCAGTTGCCATTGGCGAAAAGCTCGATTCGTGAGTCTGATTCTGTTATCCGTGCCAAAGACGGCGATGTCGTCGTGATTGGCGGTTTGATGAAGCAGCAAAAATCAGAGCAAGTCTCTAAAGTGCCTTTCTTCGGTGATATTCCTGCGCTGGGCCACTTATTCCGCAATGTGAATAACGTGACACAAAAAACTGAGCTGGTGATTTTGCTCAAACCGACCGTGGTTGGTGTGAACTCTTGGCAAAAAGAGCTTGAGCGCTCTCGTGATTTGCTCCAGGAGTGGTTCCCTGATGCGCAGTAGGCGTTGTGAGCCGCTAATTTTTTCAGAGCGTTTGTAATTCTAGTATGTACTTATCGCATTTTGGATTCCGGGTTCAGCCTTTTTCCCTAACCCCCAATACAGAGATGTTTTTGGGGTTAATCCCTCACTATGAAGCGATCCAAACCATTCTGGCAGCAGTGCAGATGGGAGAGGGGGTAATCAAGGTGACTGGCGAGGTTGGTACCGGAAAAACCATGGTCTGCCGCAAGCTGATTGAACAGATTGAATCACAAGTTGAATTGGTCTACTTGCCCAATCCTGTCCTGAATGGTGAGCAGTTGCAGTTGGCTGTCGCTCGCGAATTGGGAATAGACGATGACGATCCGTTGCGCATCGTTTCACTAATTCAAGAGCACTTAATTCGCCTTCACTCTGCGGGAAAGAAAACGGTACTGATTGTGGATGAAGCACAGGCTCTCTCTCCTCAAGCGTTGGAGACACTGCGCTTGTTCGGCAACTTAGAAACCAAGCAAGATAAACTGATTCAGCTTGTGTTGTTTGGTCAGCCGGAGCTTGATGAAAGATTAGCAACTCACGAACTGAGACAGTTTCGCCAGCGTATTACGTTCAGCTGCGAGTTACGTCCACTCTCAATCGATGAGGGTGTTGCCTACATAAATAATCGTTTGGATAAAGCAGGAAATGGCGCGCAAATATTCTCATTAGAGCAGAAAAAAGCAATTTGGCGTTCGGCGATGGGCATCCCAAGGCTGATGAATCAAATTAGCCATAAAGCCCTGTTAGCGGCGTTTAATGAACGTTGTACCTTACTGAAAAATCACCATGTTTATGAGGCAATGCACGATACGTTCGATGCCCGTAAACCAAAATTTAAAACACCCGTATTTTGGGGATGGAGTCAACCTTGAGTGCCATCAATAAAGCATTATCCGAAATTGCAGAAAAAACATCGCCTTCCGAATTAACCAGAGCCGAGATTCCGAAAGTATCTCGCAGTAAACCCTGGCTTTGGCTGGTGGCGGGCTTTTCGCTAAGTATGGCTGTTGGTGGCTGGGCGGTATCTCTCGGCCCTGCCTCTTCTGGTGAAATGGCGCAATATCCGTCAAGCGTTGCTCAACAAGCTCAAACTACCGGGCTTGATCCAGCAGTCTATTCGCCGACCAGTAAACTCACGCCAGAGACAAGCCGTCAGGTATACACAAAACCGACTCAAAAACAGCTGGTTGAAGAAAGAGTGGTGTTAGAAACATCCGTGCCGCAAGTCGATACTTTCACCCCGCGATCGGAAATCCGTTCAGTTGTGGAAGAACCGATTCTTGTCGCTCGAGTATCGAATGCATCAAGTGCACAGTCAAACTTAGTCGCCGACAGTTCGATGAGTATCGAGCAAGTTGAACTGACTCACCATCAACTGGCAGTTAAAGCACTTGGACGAGCAGAAAAAGCACTAGATGCCAATGACATGCAAACCGCGCTTTCTGCTTACAGTGAAGCATTGCGTTTTGAACCAGTGAATGCAGACACACGCCAAAAACTGGCAGCACTGTATTTTGGCAAGGGTGACACGCGTAAAGCGTATGAAATTATTCAGGAAGGGATCTCTTTAGATACCAACAATCAACCCCTTCGACTGGCTTTATCTAAGTTACTGGTCAAAGCTAATCAACCTGAAGCCGCGCTGAGTCCGTTAGTCCATTTGCCACTTGCGCCAAGTCGCGATTATCTGGCGATGCGTGCAGCTCTGGCACAAAAACAGAAGCAAAATGAAATTGCGCTGGAAAGCTATCAATTGCTTATTCAGCAAGATCCGGAAAACGCACGCTGGTGGTTAGGTTTGGGTATCCAACAGGAGCGAGCGCTTCAGTTTAGCGCTGCGATCAACACTTATAACCAAGCGCTGGGGAAAGTGGGGATCTCGAACCAATCACAGGCGTTTATTCGCGATCGATTGGCAGTGCTTAAGCAACTGGAGAAGGCGCAATGAAAATTAAGTTGAGAAAACGCTTAGGTGATCTTCTGGTTGAAGAAGGCATTGTTGCAGAAGAACAAATTCAACAAGCGTTAACTTCGCAGCGTAGTACGGGCCAGAAACTGGGTGATGCACTGATTGACCTTGGTTTCATCACCGAGAAGCAGATGCTTAATTTTCTATCGCAACAGCTTGGTTTGCCCCTGATTGATCTTGGCCGTGCTCCGGTTGATCCTGATGCCGTTCCGCTGCTGCCTGAGGTTCATGCTCGTCGTCTGCGTGCGATGGTGGTTGCCCGTAATGGACACACACTGCGTGTTGCGATGAGTGACCCTGCTGACTTGTTTACGCAGGAATCTCTTATGAATCTGCTGGGTGAATACAGCCTCGAGTTTATCATTGCGTCAGAGCGTCAGCTTATCGACAGTTTCGACCGCTACTACCGCCGTACCAAAGAAATTGCTTCGTTTGCCGAGCAGTTGCAGGCTGAGCATCAGGATGTACAGGCTTTTGACTATGGTATCGATGAAACTGACAGTGAGGAAGTGACGGTCGTCAAACTGGTCAACTCGATGTTTGAAGACGCGGTGCAAGTTGGCGCTTCAGATATTCATATTGAGCCTGATGACAAAGTGCTGCGCTTGCGTCAGCGTATTGATGGTGTCTTGCACGAAACCCTGCTTAACGAAGTCAACATTGCTTCCGCGCTGGTTCTGCGTCTTAAGTTAATGGCTCATCTGGACATCTCTGAAAAACGTTTGCCGCAGGATGGCCGTTTTAATATCAAAGTACGCGGACAGTCGATTGATATCCGGATGTCGACCATGCCAACTCAATATGGTGAGTCGGTGGTAATGCGCTTGCTTAATCAGTCCGCCGGATTACGTCCTCTGGAAGAGTCGGGCTTGCCTGCGGAACTACTTACGCGTTTGCGTCGCCAGCTTTCTCGTCCTCACGGGATGATTCTGGTCACCGGGCCGACAGGTTCAGGTAAAACCACCACGCTTTATGGGGCGCTGAGCGAACTCAATGATCCTGGTAAGAAAATCATCACAGCAGAAGACCCGGTGGAGTATCGCTTACCGCGTATTACACAGGTTCAGATCAACAGCCGCATCGACCTGACATTCTCTCGCGTGTTACGTACGTTCTTGCGTCAGGACCCTGACATCATTCTGGTGGGTGAGATGCGTGACCAGGAAACGGTGGAAATTGGTTTGCGTGCCGCTCTGACTGGTCACTTAGTACTGAGCACACTTCACACCAATGATGCTATTGACAGTGCACTGCGCATGATTGATATGGGCGCGCCGGGTTATCTGGTTGCCAGCGCGGTTCGAGCCGTGGTTGCTCAGCGTCTCGTTCGTCGTGTTTGTCCAGACTGCAAAACCGAAGATATCCTGGACGAATCCCGTCAGCAGTGGTTAGCGGGACGTTTCCCGAATCAAGTCGGAGTAAGGTTCCATAAAGGAAGTGGTTGTCAAAACTGTAACCTGACCGGTTATCGTGGCCGAATTGGTGTGTTTGAAATGCTCGAATTAGAGCACGAGATGATGGATAAGCTGCGTTCCAATGATGCAGTCGGCTTTGCTCAGGCCGCCCGTCTCTCGGAAAATTACAAACCATTACTGGCTTCGGCAATGGAGCTGGCGCTGCAAGGCACCATAAGCCTGGATGAAGTCATGTCCCTTGGTGAAGGGGATGCTTCCGGTAAAACTGATCCAATTTTTATGTAGGTAAGTGAATGCCAACTTTTCGTTATCAAGGCCGTACTCTGGAAGGTTCGTCAACCAGTGGAAGAATAGAAGCCGTCAATTCTGAATCTGCTGCTGAAGCACTGATGAATAAAGGGGTGATCCCGCTAAACATCCGTTTGGAGAAAGAGGCGATAAAAACCCAGTTTAGTTTATCTAAGCTGTTGGTGCCGGCTATCCCGCTGGAAGTGATCATTCTTTTCTCTCGTCAATTGTTCAGTTTGACCAAAGCGGGCGTGCCATTGCTGCGCTCTATGCGAGGACTGCTGCAAAACTGTGAAAACAAGCAGCTCAAAGAAGCACTAGAGGATGTGGTCTCTGAACTGGGGAACGGGCGGAGTCTGTCATCTGCCATGCAGCAACACAGTAAAGTCTTTAGCCCATTGTTTGTTTCAATGATCAATGTCGGTGAGAATACCGGTCGACTCGATCAGGCGTTGCTGCAACTGTCCAATTACTATGAGCAGGAGCTGGAAACCCGCAAGCGAATCAAAGCTGCGATGCGTTATCCCACCTTTGTGATTGTCTTTATTACTATCGCGATGTTTATTTTAAATATTCTGGTGATACCTGAGTTTGCCTCGATGTTCACGCGGTTTGGGGTTGATTTGCCTCTGCCAACGCGCGTCTTGATCGCAACGTCCAACTTTTTTGTTAATTACTGGATGCTACTGATTATTCTGATGTTCGGAGCGTTTATGGTCTTCAAGGCTTGGATAGCGACGGCGGATGGGCGGGAAGCTTTTGACCGCTTCCGTTTACGCTTACCTATCGTTGGCGGCATTGTTAATCGTGCTCAGCTATCACGTTTTTCACGCACTTTCGCTCTCATGTTGAAGTCCGGCGTGCCTCTTAACCAATCCCTCACGCTTGCTGGGGAAGCGTTAGGAAACCGGTATTTAGAAAACCGAATTCTGGAGATGAAATCCGCTATCGAAGCTGGCAGCACAATGTCGGTGACGGCTATCAACAGCAAGATCTTTACTCCATTGGTTATCCAGATGATTGCTGTGGGTGAGGAGACAGGTCGTATTGATGAGCTTCTGCTTGAAGTGTCAGACTATTATGACCGTGAAGTCGATTACGATCTGAAAACACTGACAGCGAGAATTGAACCGTTACTTTTGGTGATTGTTGCAGGCATGGTAATGGTACTTGCCCTAGGTATTTTCCTGCCAATGTGGGGAATGCTGGACATCATCAAAGGCGGCTAATGCGTGGTTGAAAATCAAAACCGGGCACGACTGATTCTGTGTGGTTTGGGCGTCACTGTATTTTTGGGGCTGGTGGTTAAGTCCCACTCTGTCATCGGGGAAGCTCAGGCTACAGGTGCCAAAATGGCGAAGGTCTGGATGTTGAACAGTGTTGAGCGTTACCGTCACGCTTGGTTGGTTCAAGGTGAGCCTGATTTTATGGAAATGGATGGTTTTCACCTCCGGATGACGGAGTACGGATTGGTGTCTCCGTTTACTGCTGAAGGGAAGCTGGATTGCGCATATTGGCTGGCGGTGCATTACCCACAACGTAAGATAATGGCCAGTAAACTAGCTGAAATACGCGGAATGAGCAAAAGTAGCCATTATGTATGCAATTTCCACTACAAAAGTGGTCAAAATATAGCCATTAGTTCGGGTGCTAATAAATTGATAGTAAATGTCAATTTATCGACGGAGTGATATTTTTGGCACTTAAGTGCTACACATGGAGTATAAACTCGGTATAATGATGATATTTTAATAAGTAAATAGTTGTAATTCAAAGTAAACTCAAAGATATTGGGCGCATTGAATCTACAACCAAAACATGACGAATAGTCAGTCTTCTCAGACGGAAAAACAGTTTTCATTGCATCCAACTTGATTGGGTGAACGAATTGATACTTTGCAGTCTCACTGCATGCTTAAACATAGAGAGAGTAAATAATGAAAAGACAAGGTGGTTTCACCCTTATCGAACTAGTCGTGGTTATCGTAATTCTGGGTATTCTGGCAGTAACGGCAGCACCACGTTTCTTAAACCTGCAAGATGATGCACGTGAAGCTTCACTTGATGGCCTGTCAGGAGCTATTAAAGGTGCTGTGGGTATCGTATACGGCAAGGCTGCGATTCAAGGGGTTGAGAGTTCAACAACAGCAATAGGTGTTGCTCTAGACAATAATGTTAACGTTAGTACTAAATTTGGTTACCCAGTAGCAACTGCCGCAGAGCTTGTGAAAGTTGTGGATGGTATTGGCGCATCAGCAAGTAATGAAGATTTCGTGCAAATCCAAACTGGTGGTGCTGAATCTAGCAATGATCAGTGGATCACTTTTGGTATTGCTAGCTACACTGGTCGATGTGTTAAATACACGATGGCTAATGGCAGTGCTCCAGCAGTTGTAGAAGTAACTGAGACTACTACAGAGTGTACAGCTCCTGTAACAGGCGGTTAATTTCTAAGAGTTGCAAAGGCCAGCTAGTCTGGCCTTTATCTCTTCACTTTGATGAATCCCGGAATACTTTATATGCGTAAAACATCAGGTCTTAGTGCAATTGAGTTTATGGTTGTACTGATAATCTTAGGTGTGATCGGCTATGTGGTATTACCAAGATTTATCAGCTTCGAACCTGAGACTTACCAGAACAAATGGGAAGAAACCAAACAACAGGCGGAGCAGGTTTCTGAAACGCTGAGTAATAAAGAGACCTATGACCGGATTGAACAAGAGCTTGGGCGTTCACAGCGTGACACTGATTAATTGGTCGTGATTTGGATTGCGGTGATGCCGGATTCAACACCGTATCAATCGACCATTCTGCTCTGCTTATCGTATTGTTTAGTTTGTATGAAACCTAAGGTTGGGTAATGAAAATTCGCAGCTCTGCATTAGGGTTTACTTTGATGGAGTTGATCTTAGTGATCGTTCTCCTCTCCATTCTTTCTCTTTTCGCCGCTAGCCGTTTTATCGGCAAGAGCAGTTTCTCTGCATTCGCGCTTCAGGAACGCGTTATTTCTGTCATTCGTCAGGTTCAGGTCAACCGGATGCAGTCGAATATTGATGAAGCGAGCTTAGGTGATGACTTTCGTTTACAGGTATCTAACACCTGTATTGGCTCTGTTGCTGCTTGCGCATTGGGTGATGTTCAACGAGATACCCGAAGCGATATTGTTTTTGACCCGTCTGCCAGGTTTTCCATTACGAATGACTTGAGCAACCCCATCAATTTCAACTTGTTAGGCAATCCAATGGATTCCGCAAGTGGCGGTGTTTCTATTCTGATTGAAGATAGAAACGGCCAAAGCCGATGTCGTGTTGCAATCAATAGCCAAGGTTATGTATATGCGCCAGAAGGGGCATGCCTATGAAAAAGATCAAGGGCATGACACTCATTGAAATGATCATCGCGATGGTGTTAATGGGCATTGCGATGGTGGCATTTACCTCTTTTCTGGTGCCTCAAATACGTGATTCAGCGATTCCTCATTACCAAACCCGCACCGCTGCGCTGGCGCAAAGTTTTATGTCGCAAATTCTTGCGCGTGGATTTGATCACAACAGTGACTTTGATGGGGGATTCATCCGCTGCGGTGAGGATTCGGTGAGTTGTACTGAACCTGATTTTCTTGGCACTGATAGCGACGAGTCAATACCTGCTGACTTTAACGATGTGGATGATTACATCGGCTGTTGGAGTACACCGAGCACAGCATCGCAATGTACAGGGATGGCAAAAGGCAATCTTCAAGACGTACTCGGTTCTGATAGCGGAGAGCAATACAAGAACTTCCGGGTCGAAATTGACGTTGTTTATGATGATCCTTCAGGTATTCAACCAACGGGCATCACCAATTATAAAAAAGTGACGCTCACTATTTTTGCCGGAACTACTCAGCCCCTTACCTTGACTGCTATTAAGGGGAACTACTGATGAATTCGCGCGGTTTCACCTTGATCGAAATGGTGGTGACGATAGTCATTGGCAGCATCATCATGCTTGGTATTGCAGGCTACGTTCAGCTCGGTATGAAAGGTTATGCGGACACCATCGACCGCCAGCGTATTCAGACACAAGCGCAATTTTTATTAGAGAAAATGACGCGTGAAATTCGCCATGCGGTGCCAAATAGTTTTCATGTTCCCGTTGGGGCCTCAAATTGCTTAGGGTTTATACCAATAGAATATTCTGGCTTCTATACGCTGGCAGGTAATGATGTGGAATTTTTACTAGGCAATGACGCAAGCAGAAGCGAAATTCCGCCAAATCGTAGAATGGTCATTAATCCGAGCCGCTATGAAGACTTGAGTGCCTCTTCAGCGCAAAGCCTGGACGTAAGTGGTATGACGAAAAGTGAGGGCAGATTCGTTGTCAGTGGGGCGGCAAGTTCGATTGGGGGCTCTTCGATCTCCAGCCGTCATTATATTTTTCAGGACAACTCTGAGGTTCGGTATTGTTTCGACAACAATCGAGTCACTCGCAATGACATCACTGTGGCTGAAAATATCGACACTTCAACAAGCAGGATGCATTACCTTGAGCCGACACTGCAGCGCGGTGGTCTGGTTCATATCAACTTAGCGTTTTTGCAGGATGGAGAACGTAGTGTGTACCAACAAGATGTGCAGGTGCTCAATGTCCCGTAAAAGAAACGCACGAGGAAATGTACTGATCGTTGTGCTGTTCGTCATCATCGTGATGGGCTATTTGGCGGCTTCTCTTATGCGAGTCAGTTGGTCGAACCAAAGCGGATTAACGCGAGAATTTTTAGGGGCGAAAGCGTGGTTTATTGCTCAGTCTGCAAATGAATGGGCATTGACGCAGTTGTACCCGTTAAACACACCAAAGCCGGATGTTGCAATGTCATGTGCAAATGTCGTCAGTGGTGCAATTCCAAATGTAATAGTAGATAAAAGCTGTCGACTTAACGCGATGAGTTGTTCGAGCATTGGTACTTTTAGTACGGGTACCTCCGACGCCGAATCTTTATATCGGGTGCAAGCTACGGCCATTTGCGGTTCTGGAGTGTCACAGGTTCAGCGCCGACAAGAGATTTGGGTTAAGGAGTAAATAAAAAATGAATAAATGGCTCAAATTCGCAGCAGTCCTCTTTGCCGTTAGCGTTTCGAATACCGTTCTTGCGAAGCAGATTAAATCGGGGGCGGAATGTGAGGTTTTTGGCAATAAAAACTTTTCTGTGAGTTTTACTGTCGAGGGCGGGAGTTCTGCTTATCAGTCGGTATATTTTCAGCACAATGGAGCTCATCCTGATGACGTTGCCTGGTATACACATCAGTCAAGAGCTGACTCTTGGGATAAACATTATCATTTTAATGAGCAATCTCTGCTGAAAGACAAAACTTACGAAGTCGAGATTTTTCATAATCCCTCTAATAACTTATCGAAATACTATCGACGAATTAAAGGTCAGTCAGATTGGCATTTAGTTGCAACGATGAATAAAGACATGAAAAACGGTAAGTTGCTTGTGCAAACCGAGGGATATGATATCTCCAATGTTCGTTGTGATGCCGATGCTACTGAGCCAGTGACTAATTGGTTGGTACCTGACAATGTCTGCGAATCGTTTCCTGAGCCAATTCAAGGATGGAAGCAGGCAGAGAGTAAACTCATCGTGACTAACTCGGAAGTGAGAGCGTTAGGTTGGTCCTCTGAGTATCTTGCGGATAGTCAAAATAGGTACACGCAAGAAGCCAACGGCCAAAGTTGGCAAACACTAAGAATAGGTTTTGATTCAGGAGATCAAGCTTGGCAACTTTATCAGAACTCAAATTCAAAGGTTTGTGACGAAAAGATGGGATGTTTACCGGACGATGCCAAGTCAGGAGGTGGTGACGGTCTTGTTGAAACACGCAAAGCGAACAAACCTACGCCAATTACAAAATCTTTTAGTTCTGGTCGCGATCTGGTTATTCGCATGCAAAACACTGATGCGAACTTCTATGAAAAAGTGTGCTCGTCAGGTTCGGATGCGTGTTCGTTCAGTGAGACTGATGGCAAGGTTGTTATTCGCCTGAAACGTGATCTGAAGAGCTTGGATATTAATGGCTATAACACCAATAAGACGGTAGATCTACAGTTGGATGGGCAACGAACCATTGAAGAATTTGTTTATGACTCAGGCTATGATCTATCCCTTTACTTCAGTGACAATGCGAAACTCACAGTAAAAACATTTAAAAATATAGGCTCAAACCCGAAACTTATTTTCGGCAGTAATGTGACATTTAATGTTGTCGGTACGAACCAACCTGTTGGATCTAACTTGAGTACGGACTTTAAACTTGAGGATGCCTATTTTGATTATCGAACCGCTCAAGAAGAACTCATTTTACCTGTGATTTATGGGCCACAGGCGAGCTTTCATTTTAAGACGGCATCAGGTCAAGTATTCAAAGGCTTTATTCTGGCTAAGAGTATCGTGCTCGATACCAGTGAGCACATTTACGGCGCGGTCACCAGTCTATGGTTAGACATGAGAGGTTCAACTAAAGTTGTAAAGCCTAATTACCCTGAAGCGTGTTGGATGCCTCCTCAGCCACAGCAATGTTCATTATTGCCGGAAGAAAATTTCAATTCAGGTTCACTGTCAAACTGGTCAGTCATGGGTTTTGGTACCAGTGACGAGCCCCATGTCACTGATGGACGTTTCATTTTAAACTCCAATAAGAAATATCAGGCCACTGCTTCCGCGTACAATTATACATTTCCAGCAGACAAAAATTATTTAGAGATTGAGTTTGATCACTATGCTTACGGCGGGAATGGTGCCGATGGGGTTGCGTTAGTGATTTCTGACGCGAGTGTCCCTCCTAAGACTGGCGCATTTGGTGGCCCTCTTGGATACGGGATGAAGCTTAAGAGTTATCCAAATTCGGATGTGTCCGAAGATGCGGAAGGCTTCGCTGGTGGTTGGCTAGCTGTTGGTATTGATGAGTACGGCAACTTCAGGCGAGAAGGTGGTGAAAAAGTTACGTTATCTGCTATTTCAGATAACGTCGTGGTGCGTGGTTCTGGTGCTAGAGATAGCAATGGTAAGTGGCTAAAAGGCTACCCGTTTATTACTGAGAAAAAGTACAGCGGTTCTTTGGATAACCGAAGAGATAAACTGCATCGTTATAAAGTGGTTCTAAACTCACGTAACTCCGATACTGTGACGTTAGCTGTATTTCGAAAAGTAGGAAAAAATGGCGGATGGGATCGAGTCATCGATGAGTTTGACGTTTTAGATAAAGGCGGCTTTAGCTATAAACCAGAAAACTTCCGCCTATCGGTAACGGCTTCAACAGGTTATGACACGAACACGCATGCGGTCGATAACTTCCAAGTTTGTGCGGATGAATATCAAAAAATCACGAACGGTGTACATCACTTCGAGTTTGACTATTCTGGCTCTGGCAGCACTTGTCAAACTTCTGATGTAACACTTCGCGCATGTATGAATGAGAGTTGCACGGAACAGTACCCTCGAGATACTTATAACGACGGGAGTTCAACACCGCTCTCCGTGACGCTGCTTCCATCAGTTGGGAACAACGTTGCTAACTGGGTTGATGGCACAATTGTTAAGTTTGAAAATGAAACGCAACTGGAGCTTCAAGGTTCAAGAGCAGGGCAAGTTACACTAGGTGTGGCTCAAAGTTCTGTTCCACAGTTTGGTTTTGAAGGGGCACGTTGTCGCATCAACGGTGGGCCATTATCTGCGGCTAACTGCAATGTAACTTTTTCTCAAAGCGTTCTTGCTGTGAATGTGAGTGATGTTGTGGCTAGCCGACAGACAGATGGGGGAGACTATCTGTCATTTTGCTCAACTCGTTCGGAAGAAAATGGTGAGTCTCGTGGTGTAAATATGTCCATTGATTATGAGGTAGCACCAGTGGACCGTTCGCAACCAGTTTCGATTACTTATCAGAAAAAGGTTGGAGATAATGCTCCGCAATGGAGCTCATCGATCGACTTGACGAAGAGTAGCGTGTATTTGCCAAATGTTTACTTTGACGGAAATGGCAAAGCGTTCTTTAAGCTTAAATATGCTGAAGCTGGTCAAGTGAAACTGAAGGCGAGTGTTGACGGTGTTAATGACTCTGAAGGCTTTGGTAGCTTTGTCAGCTTCCCTGCTCGACTTGAATTAAGCGCAATAAGTGGCAACAAAAATGGCGCATGCATCAATAGTGAGTCCGGTTGCTTAAGCGGTTTTGTTGCTGCGGGTGAGGTTTTTGATTTGACGGTTACTGCGTATCAGGATGATGGGTCAGTAGCCGAAAACTATCAAGAGAACAGTATTGCAATCAGCAATAGCGTTAAGTATCCGTTGACAGGTTCGACAGCCAATCTTCTGAATGATGAGTTACCTGAGACGAGTAACTGGTCTCGCGGTAGCGTTAAGCTGGATCAAGCTGTGTCTGAAGTCGGCGCGTTTGAATTTAGCGCGAAAGCTCCTGTTGCAATAGACGAAAATGGTGATGAGCTGGGTAAATCTCTGTACCTTGGTAGTAAAGCCTTTAAAATCCAAGACGGCAAGTTAACGGTAGGTCGTTTCTATCCTGAACATTTTGTAGTGACAGATACAAATTGGGACTACGCTGATAATCAAGGTGAGTCTGCTTACATGGGACAAAACTTTGAATCAGTGGCTTTTGAAGTTACGGCGTACAACGCTAACGGTCAACAAACACAAAACTATGGTGATTTTGCTGACGCATTGAAAGCCGATTTCTATTTATCTGGCGAGTACTCTGAGAGGCTCAATATCCTCGATTCTGATTTGACGAGTAAAAATTGGTCTGGGGCTGTATGGCGTAAAACTTGGGATAACTCCGTTAATTGGAGTAAGACAATTAAGGTCGATGGTCCATTTAACTCGAAAGTTGCTTCAGATAGTTCAACAAAATCATCAATCGCATTGTGTCTGAATAATAATGCTGGGGCTAAAACGGCACATATTGATCCTACTTTGTTCCTAGATGAAGGCTTTGATGGCAGTAAACCCCGAAGTGTATATCAACAGCTGTTGTCTCAACCTGACGTACGCTTTGGGCGCGTTGCACTCGATGATATCGGTGGAAACCAAGGGGCGACAGCGCATGTGCCTCTGCGAGTTGAATATTGGAATGGTAGGCGATTTATTGCGAACGCCGATGACAACCAAACGGACGTGAGAGGTGTCACAGCGGCGGAGTTACATATTTGGCCGACAGGTGACGGAGCAAATCCAAAACCGGTCACTTTGGCGGCTGGTGGCAAAGTGGCGTCAGGCACTTCTCGTTCTGTTACTGCAATGCAAGCAGAATCTTACCGCCAACAAACTCGCGTTTGGCTAGACTTAGAGGATTCAGCAAATCGCTTACCTTGGCTGAAATACGATTGGAACAATGATGGCCGTGAAGAAAACCCATCTTCAGTGATCACCTTCGGTATTCATCGTGGTAATGATCGAGTGATTTATCGTGGTGAGCCGGGATTAACCGGGCATTAACAAACTCCTTTTTTTGACCTTAAGTTAGGAAACTGCAAGAAATTGGGGCTTTCCACTCATGTTTGTGTACCAATGCCTTGCTGTAAAAGCGAGGCATTGGTACATTTAGGACAATTTTTGTCTTTAATATTTTTGCAGGATGAACGAAGAGTATGTTTAAGAAACTTCGTGGCATGTTTTCTAACGATTTATCGATCGATTTAGGTACAGCCAACACTCTAATTTACGTAAAGGGGCAAGGTATTGTCCTTGATGAACCTTCTGTAGTTGCTATTCGTCAAGATCGTGTAGGTTCTGCAAAGAGCGTTGCTGCAGTTGGTCATGCCGCAAAGCAAATGCTTGGTCGTACACCCGGTAACATTTCTGCTATTCGTCCGATGAAAGACGGCGTAATTGCTGACTTCTACGTGACTGAAAAAATGCTGCAACACTTCATTAAGCAAGTGCACGATAACAGCATTTTAAAACCAAGCCCACGTGTACTAGTTTGTGTTCCTTGTGGTTCTACTCAAGTTGAACGCCGTGCGATTCGTGAATCTGCTCTAGGTGCGGGCGCTCGTGAAGTTTACCTAATCGATGAGCCGATGGCGGCAGCAATCGGTGCAGGTCTGCGTGTCTCTGAACCGACGGGTTCAATGGTGGTCGATATCGGTGGTGGTACGACTGAAGTTGCGGTTATCTCTCTAAACGGTGTGGTTTACTCCTCTTCTGTTCGTATCGGTGGTGACCGCTTTGATGAAGCCGTTATCAATTATGTGCGCCGTAACTACGGTAGCTTAATTGGTGAAGCGACAGCAGAAAAGATCAAACACGAGATCGGTTCAGCCTACCCAGGTGATGAAGTTCTAGAGATTGAAGTTCGCGGCCGTAACCTTGCAGAAGGTGTGCCTCGTAGCTTCAGCCTGAACTCAAACGAGATCCTGGAAGCGCTACAAGAACCGCTATCTGGCATAGTATCTGCGGTAATGGTTGCACTGGAGCAGTGCCCACCAGAACTGGCTTCTGATATTTCTGAGAATGGTATGGTTCTGACTGGTGGTGGTGCACTACTGAAAGATCTCGATCGTCTACTGATGGAAGAAACGGGTATCCCAGTTGTTATCGCAGAGGATCCACTGACATGTGTGGCTCGTGGTGGCGGTAAAGCACTAGAAATGATCGACATGCACGGTGGCGATCTATTTTCTGAAGAATAAAAGTTTAGGTGAAGCTCAAAATGAGCTTCACCTTCATTTCTGCTCTCTGTAATTCAAACATGCTCCATACCTGAAACTATTCTATGAAAGATTTTAGGTTGCCAATTTAGGCTCAATAACTATGGAAGCAATCAGGTCAAAAACAAGATGAAACCGATCTTTGGCAGAGGCCCGTCTCTGCAATTACGTCTGTTTTTAGCTGTCATCGTGTCGGCGAGCTTAATGCTGGCTGATAGTCGTCTGGACACGTTTTCCAACGTCCGATATTTATTGAACAGTATGGTTGCGCCGATTCAGTATGCGGCGAACTTACCGCGCAGTATGTTCGATGGTGTATTCGAGCGTTTTAACACACGTCAGACGTTGGTTGAAGACAACCGTAATTTAAAGCGAGAAGTGCTACGCCAGAAAAGCGAGCTGATCTTGCTTGACCAGTATAAAGAAGAAAACCAGCGTTTACGTAAGCTCTTAGGCTCTTCATTCGTCCGGGATGAAAAGAAAGTCGTGACAGAAGTGATGGCCGTCGATACGTCACCTTATCGCCATCAAGTGGTGATTGATAAAGGTCAGATCGATGGTGTTTACGTAGGTCAGCCCGTTATCAACGAAAAAGGCATTGTCGGTCAGGTCACGTTTGTTGCCGCGCATAATGCTCGCGTATTGTTGCTGACGGATGCCAAGAATGCGATTCCTGTTCAGGTGATCCGTAATGATATCCGGGTGATTGCATCGGGTAATGGTGAAATAGACGAAATCCAACTGGAACATATTCCGACCAGTACTGATATCCAGGTGGGTGATCTGTTGGTCACATCGGGACTGGGTGGTATTTACCCGGAAGGTTATCCGGTAGCCAATGTCACGAAAGTGGATCACGACACTCGTCAGGAATTCGCTGCGATCAAAGCCGAACCTGTGGTTGAGTTTGATCGTCTGAGATACTTGCTACTTATCTGGCCGAATGAAGATCGTCAGCACAAAGTATTGCAGTCCAACGTGGATGAAGAAGAAGAGCAAGAAGAACAACAAGAGGTAATTGATGGCCAGTAATGTATTTCGTAGCCGAATGGTTATTGGCGTTAGTTTCTTTATTGCGCTGGTGCTACAGACGATTCCCTGGCCGGGAATGCTAGAACTATTTCGTCCGTCGTGGCTGTTTTTGGTGACCTGCTACTGGGTATTAGCGTTACCAAACCGAGTCAATGTCGGTACTGCTTTAATTTTGGGTTTGGTGTGGGACATATTGGTCGGTTCGACGTTGGGCATTCGGGGAATGATGATGTCGATAGTCATCTATCTGGTTGCGCTGAATTTCTTACTGATCCGAAACATGGCGTTATGGCAACAGTCGATTTTGATTGCCTTTTTTACCGTGCTACTGGAACTGTTGGTATTCTTTGGAGAATATTTGAACCAGGACGTAGTATTTAACCCATTATCTCTGTGGACCGCGGCAATAAACTGTATACTTTGGCCATGGATGTTTTTACTAATGCGACGAGTGCGTCGAGCTTGGCACGTCAGGTAATAGTGTGAAAGCAGGCTTATCACTCGTACTCGCTTCGGGCTCTCCAAGAAGAAAAGAGTTGCTTGCTCAATTGGGTTACGACTTTGACATCGTCTTACCTGATGTTGAAGAGGCCAAACAGGCCAATGAGCAGGCGCGTGACTACGTACTGCGTCTTTCTTTGGAAAAAGCTCAGGCAGGCTTAGCTATGGCTAAGCCTGATTCCGTTGTATTGGGCTCTGACACGGTTGTGGTATGCGACGATCAGGTGTTGGAGAAACCCCAAAATTTTGAAGATGCGAAACGTATGCTCACCCGTTTATCCGGACGTCGCCATCAGGTGATGACCGCGGTAAGTGTCGTTTCATCACAACAACAACAGTCAGTAGTAGTCATCACTGACGTATGGTTCAAGCCATTGACGCCCCAAGAAATCGAACAATATTGGCAGTCGGGAGAACCATGCGATAAAGCTGGAAGTTATGGTATTCAGGGACTCGGAGGGCGCTTTGTCACCCGAATCGAAGGCAGTTATCACGCTGTAGTAGGCTTACCTTTGTTCGAAACCGATCAGCTAATTCAAGAATTTTTATAATTATTTTGAGGTGTGCACATGAGTGCTGAATTGCTGCTAAACGTGACCCCGAGTGAAACTCGAGTGGCCATGATTGAAGGTGGAGTACTGCAAGAAGTTCATATCGAGCGCGAATCCCGTCGCGGTATCGTAGGCAATATATACAAAGGCAAAGTCAGTCGCGTACTGCCAGGTATGCAGGCGGCTTTTGTTGATATCGGTTTAGACAAAGCGGCGTTTCTGCATGCGTCTGATATCGTACCGCATACAGAGTGCGTCGCTGAAAACGAAAAACAGCAGTTTCAGGTCCGCGATATTTCTGAGTTGGTTCGTCAGGGCCAGGATATCGTCGTGCAAGTGGTTAAAGATCCGCTTGGTACAAAAGGTGCACGTTTAACTACTGATATTACACTCCCTTCCCGTTATCTGGTTTTCATGCCGGGAGCAAGCCACGTCGGTGTATCTCAACGTATTGAAAGTGAACGTGAACGTGAGCGTTTGAAGAAAGTCGTCAATCAATACTGTGATGAACATGGTGGCTTCATTATCCGTACCGCGGCAGAAGGTGCCGATGAGAAAGAGCTTTCTCAGGATGCGGCATTTTTAAAACGCTTATGGCTGAAAGTCATGGAACGTCGTTCTAAATACAAAACACGTTCTACGCTTTATGGTGAACTGGGGCTCGCTCAGCGTATATTGCGTGATTTTGTCGGAACGGAACTGGATAAGATTTTGGTCGATTCACGTCTGGAATACGACAACCTGCAAGAATTCACTTCTGAATATGTACCAGAACTCACCGATAAACTTGAGCTGTATGAAGGTGATAAACCTATCTTCGATATGTACGATACGGAGAACGAAATCCAGCGTTCATTGGAGCGTAAGGTTGAGCTTAAGTCTGGTGGCTATCTGATCATCGACCAAACAGAAGCGATGACGACGATTGATATCAATACGGGCGCGTTTGTTGGTCGTCGCAATTTAGAAGAGACGATCTTCAACACTAATATTGAAGCCACTCAGGCAATTGCACGTCAGCTGCGCTTGCGCAATCTCGGCGGCATCATCATTATCGACTTTATCGATATGTCATCAGAAGAGCATCGTAAGCGAGTACTCACGTCACTGGAAACCGCATTATCTAAAGACAGGGTCAAAACCAACATTAACGGCTTTACTCAGCTGGGTCTGGTTGAGATGACCCGTAAACGCACGCGTGAAAGTATTGAACATATTCTCTGTTCTGGTTGTCCTACTTGTGAAGGTCGCGGAACGGTTAAAACGGTAGAAACCGTATGTTTCGAGATTCTGCGTGAGATTACTCGAGTCAACCGGGCATACGATGCAGACAACTTTGTTGTTTACGCTTCTCCGTTCGTTGCAGAAGCGCTTCTTGGTGATGAATCACATGCGTTGGCAGAACTCGAGGTCTTTATTGGTAAGCAAGTTCGAATTCAGGCTGAGCCCCTGTACATTCAGGAACAGTTTGACGTCGTAATGATGTAATTGGGACATTTGTGAATTCTGGTTTTAACCGTTTGGGGCGTTTTTGTGCGTGGAGCTTAGCCACTGTTTTAGTTGTCGTCGCCATTGTTGTGACGACACTTCGCGTTGCATTACCACAACTTGACCATTTCCAGGATGAGATCAAAACCTGGGTCAGACAAAGTTCAGGTTTTGACTTTTCTATCTCCAGCGTTGCTGGTTCATGGCGAAACAGCCATCCATCGATTAACTTAATCGGCCTGAAAGCCAAGCTACCTAATAATCAGGACGTGCGCTTTGCGGTGGATGAGATTCAAATTGAATTTGATTTAATTCAGTCTTTCCTTCAGTTCAAACCGGTTGTGGCGGACCTGACTATCCACAATTTGGCGCTGGATATTCGCAGCGTGAGCATTTTGCCCGATGCCGAAACTCAACATCCTGTCCTGACGGCAGAAAAGAGTGAAGTGAAGCTTATCGACCAGTTAGACTCACTTCTGCTGCGTCAGTTTGAAGACTTCACCATCACAGATTCACGTATCTGGTATAAATCCGTTTCTGGGGAAACCAGACGACTGGATATCGATCAACTTCGTTGGAGCAATCAGGGGAAGCGGCACTTAGCAGAAGGTACGGTCAGTATTTCAGATGCTAATATTAATTCTCTGTTAGTCAATGCTAACTTCAGAGACCATGGCTCATTGCGTGATGTCTCGGGAGAGTTTTATATCAGCGCACAAGACGTCTCTGTCGCACCCTGGCTGACCAGTTATATGCAGAGCGAGTCAGGTGTAGAGTCGGGCAAAGTGAGCCTGAACACCTGGTTAACCCTGAAGCACAGCCAGCCCAGAGATGCTTATGTTGAGTTACAGCCTTCTGAGTTAGTCTGGAATGAAAATGGCAGTCATCAACTATTCATCGAATCTGGTTTCTTTAAACTGTTACCAGATAAAGAAGGCTGGAAAGTGAATGGTCACTCACTTCAACTCCGAACAGATGATAAATCCTGGCCAGAACTGGATGTGGCGTTTGATTGGCAGCCTTCCGGGTGGATGCTCAATCTGTCTCAAATTGATATTGAGTCTGTCACGCCGCTGATCAAGCTTGCCCCAGAGTCTGAATCAACCAGTGACCTCATCAGCCAGTTACAACCTAAAGGGCTAGTGGAAGACATCCGCCTATCGATGACTGGCGGCTTAGACACGTTGCGTTATTCCGCTGAACTGGATGAACTAGGCTTAACACAGTGGAAGTTACTACCCGGTTTTCATCATGTTCAGGGCACCGTATCTGGAGATGTGAATCAGGCCCAAGCGAAGGTAACGGTTATTGACGATGTCTTGCCTTATGGCGATGTGTTTCAGGCACCACTGAATATTAAGCAAGGCGAAGTTGATATCGTATGGCAGAAAGATGACCAAGGCTGGCGCTTGTGGGCAGATAAGGTGACTGCTGCAACGCCGGATCTACAGGTGTTGGGTGCTTTTCGCCTGGACTTCCCGAAAGATAGCAGCCCATTCTTGTCATTTTATGCCGAAGCGGATCTTTACAATGCAGGTGAAACCTGGCGTTACTTACCAACCTTAGCTTTAGGGCAAGATCTCACCGATTATCTCTCTACCGCGATTCAAGGCGGTAAAGTCAATACTGCAAAGCTATTGTGGTACGGAGAACTTGGTGACTTTCCATATCAAGAACACAATGGCATGTTTCAGGCGTGGGTTGGGCTAAAAGACGCGAAATTCAGTTTTGATACCGCATGGCCAACCATCACTGATTTACAGCTGGATTTGTTGTTTGAAAATGATGCCATGTACCTGGATTCAAAATCAGCAACACTGGACGGTGTTACCGCTAAGCGAATCACGGGCCGAATTCCGCAATTGGCTCCGGACGGACATATTGAAATTGAAGCCAAAGCCAGTGCGCCGGGTAACGAAGTCCGTGACTATATGATGGCAACGCCATTGGTGGATTCAGTTGGCGCGGCATTGACCGCTTTACAAGTCAGTGGTCCGGTTTATTCCGAGTTCCAGCTTAATATTCCTTTTCATGCAGGAACAGAGGCAAGAGCGTGGGGCTATGCCGATCTAGAAGATAATCGAGTCGATATAGAGTCTCCACCAATGACGCTGGAAAAGGCGACAGGGCGGATTAATTTTGATAACGATGTGGTAACGACTTCGGGTCTCGCAGCTGAGTTATTAACACAACCGATCTCTCTGGATTTTCGTGGTGAAAGCTCAGATCAAGGCTATGACGTTACTATCGATACTTTGGGTGATTGGGACGTTGAACCACTCAAACCTTACCTTGGAGAACGTTGGCTGAACCTAGTTTCTGGTCATGCGCCATGGCAAATGGATATCGATTTGCAGCTCAATGATGTTGGATTTACTTATCAGGTTGATGTGTTAGCTGAGCTCAATCGTCTGGCAAGTCAGTATCCATATCCTCTGGCGAAAAAAGAGGGTAAATCAGGGCAGGCGAAGTTGCAGGCCTCTGGCAATCAGGAAAGTATCTCGGCTCGCTTAGAAATCCCAAATGCAAAATATCAGACTGAGATTGATATCTCCGGTGAGGCCCCGGTCTTAACGGCCACTCACCTGACGCTTGGGCAGGGCGGATTCAGAATGAGCCCAATTACGGGGCATGATGCTTCCATTCAGCTCGACGAAATTGATCTGGATAAATGGCTTGAACTGGCAAAAGTGCCAACCAGTGATGCACGTTCTGTGCTCTCTAATATGAAAACGCCGACTATCCCTTTGCCATCTCGTATCGAACTCAATGCGCAGAGTGTCAAGCTTGGCAAGATTGAATTTCACGACGTTGATTTCAGTGCCAGCAAAAAGAACTTAAGCTGGCAGATGCAGGTGAACAGCCAAGAAGTGAAAGGAAAAGCGAATTACCTTACGCCTGACAATTTGTCGGTGTCACTGGATCGTCTTCATTTGTACATCCCGGACTATGAGAAAATAGCAAAAGAGCGGACCTCTATTTTTGCTCGTGAAGATCAAAGTGCACCGCTAATCACTGATTTTGACCGTCAGTTTCATGCTGAGATGCCAAACTTAAGCTTGAAGATTGATGATTTTTGGCTGCAAGGTTACAAAGTTGGCAAAGTGAACGTTGACTTACAGCGTCATGGTGACCGTATGGAGTGGAAAAATATCACCTTCAGTAGCGGGAAAAACCGTATTGATATGAGCGGCTGGTGGGATCTGAATAATGAACACAGCCATTCTAATCTGATCATGAAAATTAAGGGTGATAACAACACGGATCTTATGGAGCGTTTTGGCATAACTTCTGGTATTCAGCAGGCTCCCTTCGAGATTAATGCCAACATGGAATGGGACGGTGCCCCTTGGTCTATGAAGACTCAAACATTACAAGGTGATGTATCAACAGAGTTCGGAAAAGGGGTGATCAGTGAAGTAAGCGGTGCCGCGCGTCTGCTAGGTTTATTCAGTCTTGATTCTATTATTCGCAAGATGCAGCTCGATTTTACCGACGTGTTTGATAAAGGCATGGCTTTCAATTCGATCACTGGCACGGGCAAAATTCAGGATGGTGTGTTTATCACCAATGATATAGTGATGGATGCGCTGGCGGGGGAAATGCAAATTCGTGGTATCGCAAATGTCAGCAGTAGAATGGTAGACGCTGAAGTAAAGTTCACTCCGGATATTACCTCTGGGATACCAATGTTGACAGCATTCGCGGTAGCGCCTCAGACGGCCTTGTATGTTCTGGCTATCTCCACCGTGATTTCACCAGTGGTTGAGGTCTTTACTCAAGTTAATTACGAAGTAAAAGGGCCTCTTGATTCGCCGACAGTAAAAGAAATATCACGCAGTAAGGGTGAATATAAACTGCCTGAAAAGCTGCGAGAGCAGACCAAATAATCACGCTTATTTAATCAAGGTAAGGAAAAGGTAGCACATGGAACGTGTTGGTATCATTCAAATGACTTCGGGACCAGATATCGAAGAAAATCTGGCGTTTATCGACGAGCAGTGTGCTTTGGCAGCAAAGCAGGGTGTAAAACTCGTGCTAACGCCGGAAAATTGTGTGTTGTTTGCCAGCCGTGAAGAGTACCATCAACATGCTGAGCCGCTCGGCAGTGGCGCGATTCAACAGCGTCTGGCTGATATCGCCAAACATCACCAACTGACTCTGATTGTGGGCAGTATGCCTATTCAAGCCGCTCGGGGTGTCACGACCACTACACTGGTTCTACCGCCTCATGGTAAGTGTATTGCCCACTATGACAAACTACACATGTTTGACGTTGAAGTAGCAGACGGGCATGGTAGTTACCGTGAATCCGATACATTTACGGCGGGCAATCAAATTGTTGTCGCAGAAACAGATATCGGCAGTATTGGCCTGAGTATTTGCTATGACGTGCGTTTTCCTGAATTATACAAAGAGCTGCGTTTGGCGGGGGCTGAGGTTATTGTCGTCCCCGCAGCCTTTACGGCGGTTACCGGTGAAGCTCACTGGGAAATATTGTTACGCGCTCGCGCTATAGAAACCCAGTGCTGGGTTCTGGCCAGTAACCAAACCGGCACACATCCTGGTGGTCGTAAAACATGGGGGCATTCCATGGTTATTGACCCGTGGGGGCGGATACATAAACAACTTCAAGGCCAGGTAGGATTGTTGGTGGCTGAGATAGATTTGTCACAAAGCCAGCAAGTAAGGCAGAATATGCCGCTGACTCAACACAGTCGCTTTCAAAATGAATTGAGACGGAAATAAAAGAGCTAACTATGAGCACAAACCAAATAGAACAGGCACTCATCGCCCAAAACGGTCTGACAGAGCAAGACATTGCTGACACATTAGCGAGTATTGCAACACGCCAGATCGATTATGCGGACATTTACTTTCAGTCCAGCTGGCATGAGTCTCTGGTTCTGGAAGACAGCATCATCAAAGACGGCTCTTTTAATATTGATTGCGGTGTCGGCGTTCGTGCGGTGACCGGCGAAAAAACTGGTTTTGCTTATTCAGACCAGATTAATCTCGAAGGTCTTAAGCAAAGTGCTATCGCAGCGCGCGGCATTGCCCAGCAAGGACAAAATGGTAAGGTTCAGGCATTTCAACGCACTGATAACCAAACTTATTATGCGGCGGTTAACCCACTGGCTGGCTGGGAAAAGCAGCAAAAAACTGAATTGCTCAAATCGCTCGATGCCTATATCCGCACGAAAGAACCGCTGATCAAAGAAGTATCTATCAGCATAAGTGGTGTGCACGAACAAATGTTAGTTGCAGCGACGGACGGTACGTACGCTGGAGATATCCGCCCGTTAGTGCGCCTTTCTATTAGTGTATTAGCTCAGAAAGGTGATCGCCGTGAACGCGGTAGTGCTGGTGGCGGTGGTCGTTTTGGTTACGATTTCTTCCTTTCTGAAACGGATGGAGTGAAGCAGGCGTTCCATTATGCTGACGAAGCGATTCGCATGGCTTTGGTTAATCTAGAAGCAGAAGCGGCACCTGCTGGTATGATGCCTGTAGTGCTTGGCTCTGGCTGGCCGGGTGTTTTGCTGCACGAAGCGGTAGGCCACGGTCTGGAAGGTGATTTCAACCGCAAGGAGTCGTCGGTATTCTCAGGCAAAATGGGGCAGCAAGTTACCTCACCGCTTTGTACTATTGTCGACGATGGCACTCTAAAAGATCTGCGTGGTTCATTGAACGTGGATGATGAAGGTGTGAATGGTCAGTACAATACACTGATCGAAAATGGTGTGTTGAAAGGCTACATGCAAGACAAGCTGAACGCGCGCCTGATGGGTGTGAAGCCTACAGGTAACGGCCGCCGTGAGTCTTACGCGCACCTGCCAATGCCGCGCATGACCAACACTTACATGTTGCCGGGTCAACACACGCCTGAAGAGATTATCTCGACAGTGAAGAAGGGGTTGTATGCGCCAAACTTTGGTGGTGGTCAGGTCGATATTACTTCAGGTAAATTTGTGTTTTCAGCTTCAGAAGCTTACTTGATTGAAGACGGTAAAATTACGCGTCCGGTGAAAGGTGCAACACTGATTGGTTCAGGTATTGAGGCAATGCAGCAAGTTTCAATGGTTGGTAATGATCTTAGCATCGACAAAGGCGTGGGCGTGTGTGGTAAAGCAGGACAAAGTGTCCCTGTCGGTGTTGGTCAGCCTACGTTGAAGCTTGACTCACTGACGGTTGGTGGGACGGAATAGACAAGGTTCGAGGCTGATAAGGTTCTAGGATCCTAGGTTCTAGGTCCTAGATGGTGCTTATTGGGATTACAGATTACAGATTACGGGGAACGGAATATAGACTCGATTCCTTCGCGTACTCTTTATTCCGTGAGCGAAGCGCTCCGTATTCAACTTATTTAATCGTCATTCCAGAGAACCAAAGCATCAACGATCAATCCTAGGACCTAGTCACCTAGAGCCTAGGATCTTTCTTAAGCGAAGTGTCCAGTTTTTCCTAGGCCCTAGTCTCCCAGAACCTAGGATCTTCAGTTTACATATTCTCTTCAGCAAACTCTGCCAGACGGCTACGAACCACGCCGTTAAGGTGAATGTTTGCACTGCCTTCAAAGTTCTTAAAGCGTTCAACCATGTAGGTCAAGCCTGAAGTCACAGGTGTGAGGTAGTGAGAGTCAATCTGCGCCAGGTTACCGGAACAGACAATCTTAGTGCCTTCGCCACAGCGGGTGATGATGGTCTTGATTTGCGAAGCGGTTAAGTTCTGACACTCATCGAGAAGCACGAACGCATTTTGAATCGAACGGCCGCGCATAAAGTTAATCGACTTAAACTGAATGTTGGCTTTATCGCAAATGTACTTCATTGAGCCTTCTGTACAGTGATCATTTTTATGCAGCGCTTCCAGCGTATCGGTGACCGCCGCCAACCACGGCATCATTTTCTCCTCTTCAGTGCCAGGCAGGAAACCAATGGATTCGCCAATATCTGGTGTATTGCGCGTTACGATGATTTTATCGAACATCTTCTTCTCGATGGTCTGCTCAAGTGCTGCTGCCATGGCTAACAGTGTTTTACCACTACCTGCCGCACCCGTGAGAATCACTAAGTCAATATCAGGGTCGAGCAATGCATCTAGGGCCATCGCCTGATAGATGTTTTTCGGGGTAATATCCCAGGCGCGACGATGCATCATACGTTCACGGCTGAGATCAAGTAACGTTAGCTTATCGTCATCGATGGTTTCAACGCGGGCTGCAAAGTCGCTATCTTCATCAATCACATACTGGTTAAGGAATGTTGGGTCAAACGGTTCTCGGCTCAGTTTATGGTAGGTTTTTCCGCCCAGAGCATAGCTGTCGACCTCGTCAATACCACTCCAGAAATCCCCTTCACGTAGCTGAAAGCCTTTGGTTAGGTATTGAACATCATCAATCAGTTGGTCTGTTCGGTAATCTTCAACATAGCGTACGCCAGCTCCTTTGGCACGAAGACGCATGTTGATGTCTTTAGTCACCAGCACCACTTCACGTGGGGCACGTTTGTTTTGCAGATAAAGCACTGCATTGAGAATGCGGTTGTCACCGGCTTTGTCGGCGAAGGCTTTGACGGTTTCCTGCAATTCAAAATCCGCCAAAATGGAAATAGAACCTTGTTCTGGGCTGTCTTTCGATACCGGAATGCCTTCTGAAATTTCATCTGGCGTGGCATCTTTAAACATGTCTTCCAGCGCACGAATTGCAACACGTGCATCTCGTGCAACATCACGTTTGCTGTCTTTAATTCGGTCGAGCTCTTCCAAAACGGTCATAGGTATGACGACATCGTGTTCTTTGAAAGAGAATATAGCGAAGGGTTCGTGAAGAAGGATATTGGTATCAAGTACAAACAGTTTCCGATCGGTATCGCCCATAGCGTCTCCTTGCCAAAAAAGTGGCTTTGCTTGCGAATTGTTCTGCCATGTAAAGTGTGAAATGGCCTAACTCTGATTGCTTGCAATAGAGGTTGTCGGACTATCGTCGGTTAGTGCGCAACCGAGTAGCAAGACAACTTATGCAAACCCGTGTTGATCCTAATCGTGTACCTATGCGTCTAATTTACATGCGATGGTATATGCAATGAATTTAAACGCTCCTAATCAAAAGTATACGTAATATTTGCCTGTGGCAACTTAATAATTGCCACGAGTTTTTTACAATTTGATTGCAGCATAAATTTGGGAAAAAAAGTTTCCGCTTGGCGCGGTTTCGGCGTGACCTAAATCACAGCTTAAAGTAATATTAGCGACCTTTTCTGGGCACAAGCGAAGGCCAATTTATCATGTTGAGCGGGCTTAAAATGGTTCAGCTAATAAGTGGCATGACAAGTTCGATAGGCGTAGCAGAAGCCAGAATCAGATCTAAACTATTATCCATGCCATGGGCATGAGTAGACCAACAGAAATACGAATCAAGAATTAATAACGAGGTAGTCAATTCATGACATTTGCTTTGGGGCAGCGCTGGATTAGCGATACGGAAAGCGATTTAGGTTTAGGTACAGTAGTCGCGATGGATGCTCGTACTGTGACATTGATGTTCGCAGCATCAGAAGAAAACCGAGTTTACGCACGTAATGATGCACCTGTTACCCGAGTCACGTTTAACGTTGGTGATGTTATCGATTGCCAGGAAGGTTGGTCTCTGAAAGTCGAAGAAGTGCTGGAAGATGAAGGTCTGTATACCTACTTCGGTACTCGTGAAGACACACAAGAAACGGCGGTGGTGCTGCGTGAAATCTTCCTGAGCAACCACATTCGTTTCAACAAACCTCAAGATAAGTTGTACGCGGGTCAAATCGACCGTATGGACAACTTTGTTCTGCGTTACCGTGCGTTAACCAATCAGTTTGAACAACATAAGAGCCCAATGCGTGGTCTTTGCGGTATGCGTGCGGGCTTGATCCCTCACCAGCTTTATATTGCCCATGAAGTTGGGCGTCGCCACGCACCACGTGTGCTATTGGCGGATGAAGTAGGTCTGGGTAAAACCATCGAAGCGGGCATGATCATTCACCAACAGGTATTGTCAGGTCGTGCCGAACGTATTCTGATCGTGGTGCCAGAAACCCTGCAACACCAATGGCTGGTTGAAATGATGCGTCGCTTCAACCTTCACTTCTCCATCTTTGATGAAGAGCGCTGTATCGAAGCATTCGCGGATGCAGAAAACCCATTTGATACCCAGCAATATGTATTGTGTTCATTGGATTTCCTACGTAAGAGCCGTAAGCGTTTTGAGCAAGCTCTGGAAGGTGAGTGGGATCTGTTGGTTGTCGATGAGGCACACCATCTAGAGTGGAGTCAGGACAAGCCAAGCCGTGAATACCAGGTCGTTGAAGGCTTGGCGGAACGTACACCAGGCGTATTGCTACTCACCGCGACGCCTGAACAGTTAGGTCGAGAGAGCCACTTCGCTCGTCTGCGCCTGCTTGATTCAGATCGTTTCTACGATTACGAAGCGTTTGTTGAGGAAGAAGAGCAATACGCTCCGGTTGCCGATGCGATTACGGCACTGTTCTCTGGCGAAAAACTGCCTGATGAAGCTAAAAACCAGATCACGGAATTGTTGTCTGAGCAGGATGTTGAGCCACTGTTCCGTATTATCGAAAGCGACAGTGACGAAGAGTCGAAAGCGTCGGCACGTCAGGAGCTTATCGACAACCTGATGGATCGTCATGGTACTGGCCGTGTTCTGTTCCGTAACACACGTGCTGCAATCAAGGGCTTCCCGGTGCGTAATGTGCACTTAATGCCGATGGATATTCCGCAGCAGTACAGCACGTCAATGCGTGTAGCCGGTATGATTGGCGGCAAGATGAGCTCTGAAGCGCGTGCGATGAAAAACCTTTACCCAGAAGAAATCTTCCAGGAGTTTGAAGGTGATGATTCAAGCTGGTGGCAATTCGACTCGCGCGTGAACTGGCTACTTGAAAAAGTAAAAGAGAAACGCAGTGATAAGATTCTGGTGATTGCTTCTCGCGCGAGTACGGCTTTGCAACTAGAGCAGGCATTGCGTGAACGTGAAGGCATCCGTGCGACAGTTTTCCACGAAGGCATGTCAATTATTGAGCGTGATAAAGCAGCCGCTTACTTCGCGCAAGAAGAGGGCGGCGCACAGGTTCTTATCTGTAGCGAAATCGGCTCAGAAGGTCGTAACTTCCAGTTTGCTAACCAGTTAGTGATGTTCGATTTGCCGTTCAACCCTGATTTGCTTGAACAGCGTATTGGCCGTTTAGACCGTATCGGCCAAAACCGCGACATCGATATTCATGTCCCTTACCTGAAGGGGACTTCGCAAGCGATTCTTGCACGTTGGTTCGACGAAGGTTTGAATGCGTTTGCTGAGACCTGTCCGACTGGCCGTGCGGTTTACGATAAGTACTCAGATGCTTTGATTGAGATTCTGGCATCCGGTGACACCAGTGAACTGGATGACATCATTGAAGAATCAGCGAAAATGAACAAACAGCTGAAGTCTCAATTAGAACAAGGTCGTGACCGTCTATTGGAAATGCACTCAAACGGTGGCGAGAAAGCGCTGCAAATTGTTGAGAAAATTTCCTCAACCGATGGCGATACCAATCTGGTCACGTTTGCTCTGTCACTGTTCGATACGATTGGTTTGAATCAGGATGACAAAGGTGAAAACGCACTGGTTGTGACGCCGTCTGAACACATGATGGTGCCAAGTTACCCTGGTCTTCCTTATGAAGGCGCAACCATCACGTTTGATCGTGAAACCGCACTGTCTCGCGAAGACATGCACTTTATCAGTTGGGAGCATCCAATGATTCAGGGTGGTATCGATCTTCTGATGAGTGAAGGTGTCGGTACATCAGCGGTTTCGTTGCTGAAAAATAAAGCGCTGCCTGTAGGAACCATTTTGCTTGAGTTAATTTACGCTGTGGATGCACAGGCACCAAAACGCAGTGGTATTGCTCGCTTCCTGCCGAGAACGCCAATCCGTCTGATGATGGATGCGCGTGGTAACGACTTATCTTCGCA
This sequence comes from Vibrio limimangrovi, assembly GCF_054064025.1. Taxonomy (NCBI): domain Bacteria; kingdom Pseudomonadati; phylum Pseudomonadota; class Gammaproteobacteria; order Vibrionales; family Vibrionaceae; genus Vibrio; species Vibrio limimangrovi. Next base: position 62,980 of record NZ_JBSUGF010000015.1, on the reverse strand, counting down.
AGTTGAGTTTGAAAGCTTCAACCGTCAGCTTAGTCCGGTAAACCGCCACCTTGGCAGCAAGCTTGTAACGTCAGTGCAAAAAGAGGTGCACCGTCTGATCGAGTCAGGTGATGTGCTTATTGAACAGAAAGTGGCAGAGGTGCGCAAACAGGCTCAGCAAGATATGCAGCAAAGTCTGAATTCAGAGCTTGAACGTCTACAAGCGCTGAAAGCGGTTAACCCGAACATTCGTGATGAAGAGATTGAAGCGATTGACGAGCAGATCAAGGAGCTAACGGGTTACATCAACCAAGCTCAGGTTCAGCTTGATTCACTGCGTCTGATTGTGGTTAGCCACAACTAATCAGCAGCATTCCAACCAATTAGAAAAGGCCTTCAATGAAGGCCTTTTCTTAATCAAAAAATTTTAACTGGTATGAATTACATCAACCATTTCCACCAAATAAACAGCCCCAGGAAGCTAAACAGGTAAATCAAACCAGCAATTGATAGCCACTTCAGTTTACGTCCTACTGCCAATGGTTTAGGCAAATCTGTCTTACTCACCAATATGTAGTTCAGTAGCGCAAAGAATGGTGTAGTCATGAACGCCAGAATCATCGCAAAGTTCAGCATTGGCAAAAGTGCCGAAGCCCAGAAGATCACAATACCTAATGCAACTAGAGAAACCACCAACATGATGGCCGACGTTACTTTAGGGTTGGCGTCTGGTTGTGAGCGCAGCAGACGTTGAGAATCAGAAATAACACGCGAGTAGCCATCAATCACGGTAATTGTACTGCCGAAAATACAGAAGAACGCAATCACTGCAATCAGGTAACGAGACCATTCACCAATGGTTGACGCATACAAGCCGACAAGCTGGTGGGAAAAGCCCACACCAGAACTTTTTAGCTCAACACCTGAGCCATGCAGCATCAGCGATCCCAGTGCTAAAAAGACAATCGCAAGAATCGCGGTACCGATGTAGCCGACGTTGAAATCAAACAGCGCAGAACGAGGAGTCACTTCTTGCACACTGGCTTGACGCTTTAACCAAGCAGAGGTTAAACACGAAATTTCTATCGGGGCAGGCATCCAGCCCATCGTCACAACGATAAAACCAATAGCAGCAATAGTCCAAGGTGAAGGTGGCTCGAAGTTCGCCACTTGCTCTACTGGGTTACCAAACGCGATAGCGACGGCGAGCAGAGTTGCAATCGTCAGTACTGACATGATGACTTTAGATAGAGTATCTAGTGCTTTGTAGTGACCAGCAAAAAGAATGAGCAGACACGTCGCAATGACAATCATGCTCAGCGACGCCATGGATAACGAAAATGGAATGAAGTAACCGAGCAGGCTGGCACTGAACATCAACAGAGCAGCGGTATTTATAATCGCAGATACAACGCTTAAGAACAGAAATACCCAAAGGTAATGGCGCCCTAACTTAGAGTAACCTTCAACCAGAGTATTGCCTGTCCCCATTGTGTATTGCACGCCCGCACGGAAAAATGGGTATTTAAAAAAGTTAACCAGCAGGATTAGAGCCGCGAGTTGCCAGCCATAAATCGCACCAGCTTTGGTTGATGCAACAAGGTGGGAGCCACCAACGGCTGCCGAGGCCATAAGAATGCCGGGACCAAGTGAGCGAAATAGTGTGGATAATTTGGATGGGGGTGGCGGTGTTGATATGGCAGAATCCATGCTTCGTGTCCTTGTTTTTTTATTTTTCCCAAGTGAACTTGGGTGAGCACCTCACAGCATTATTTCGGAAAATGGAGAAGTAATGACGTTAAGCGCAGCAGTAATGTTTTGCAAATGATGTGTTTGAACCTGAATGTATTTATTTTTGTATGTTTAATGTTGAGGTTTCAAGGATATGAAGCCTCAGGAATAGCAGGTTTTCACTAGCACTCTATAAACTTATTGCTTATCTTGTCAAACTAAATTTACATGCTGGTATTTCCTACTTTTGTTGTGGTTATTGACTTTTGTTTTGTTTTTAATTTGTTAGGTTGAAATTTCAAATTGAATGCGTTTTTGACGAGGTCTCGCTATAATCGCGGCGTTTTTATTTTCTAGAGATTCCGCCAATGGCAATGCTTGAATATACGCCTCCCACAGACCCTTGGATTGACATCGTTTTTGAGGATGAACATATCTTGGCTGTGAACAAGCCATCTGGTCTGTTATCCGTACCGGGACGTCTTGCCGAGCATCACGACAGTATGTGGAGCCGACTACAAGAACAATATCCTGATATTCAAGTGGTACATCGTTTAGATATGTCTACTTCGGGGCTGATGGTCTTTGCGAAGAATAAGCGTGCGGAAAGTGCATTAAAAAAGCAGTTCCAGTTTCGTCTAACGCATAAGATCTACTATGCCCGTGTTTGGGGGCATATTGAGCAACAAGAAGGTGAAATCGATTTGCCTTTAATCTGTGACTGGCCAAACCGCCCATTACAGAAAGTTTGTTTTGACGATGGCAAACCATCAAAGACACTCTACCAGGTTGCTAAGTTAGAAGAACATTCAAATGGTGCGAAGACGACGATCGTGCGTCTGCTACCCATTACAGGTCGTTCTCATCAGTTGCGAGTTCACATGCAAGCACTTGGCCATCCCATTGTTGGTGATGAGTTCTACGCAACGGACGAGGCGAAAGCATTTTCAGAGCGTCTCGAACTGCACGCAGCAGAATTGAGCTTTTACCATCCTAAAAGTCATTGGTTGCGCAGTATTTTTGTACCTTGTGACTTTTACCCGCAAGCGGAAGAGATGATCTTTGACTATTTCGACCCAGAGCGTAAATTACCAGATTACAAAACACTGCCACGCCCATAAATTTCTTCTAAGGCAGTGAAAAAAGGAGCCTTTATGTCACTGCCTAAAGTGGTCTTTCTGGACCGAGCAACCATCCCTGCCCATATTCAGATGCCGAGTCCTAACTTTGAGCATGAGTGGGTGGAGTATGGTCTCACTTCACCTGAGCAAGTCGTTGAGCGACTGACTGATGCTGATATTGTCATCAGTAATAAAGTCATTCTTGATCAGCAAGTGCTGAGTCAATTACCTAAACTACGCATGGTGGCCGTAGCCGCAACTGGCTTCAACAACGTTGATGTGGATTACTGCGCAAACCACAATATTGCTGTTGCGAATGTGCAAGGTTATGCGACGCGTTCTGTCCCTGAACATGTGATTGCTATGTTGTTCGCATTGCGCCGCAATCTGTTTGGTTACCACCAGGATATCGCAGCAGGTGAATGGCAACGAAACAAGCAGTTCTGTTTTTTTACTCATTCCATTGGTGATATTGGTGGCAGCACATTAGGTGTGATTGGCAGCGGTACATTAGGCCAGGCGACCGCTCAATTAGCGCAAGCTCTTGGAATGACGGTGCTGTTTGCTGAGCGCAAGGGAGCGACAAACTGCCGACCGGGTTATATTCCATTTGAAGATGTTCTAAAGCAATCGGATGCGATTTCGCTGCATTGTCCATTGAACGAGCATACACGTAATCTGATTGGTCAGGCTGAATTACAACAAATGAAGCCAACTGCGGTGCTAATCAACACGGGACGTGGTGGTCTGGTTGATGAATCAGCAGTGGTTGATGCGCTGAAAAATGGAGAGATTTCTGCAGCGGGGTTCGATGTATTCACTCAAGAGCCAGCAGATGAAACAAACCCTCTAATTGCGAACATGTCGATGCCGAATCTCCTGCTGACGCCTCATGTTGCTTGGGGCAGTGATTCTGCTATACAGCGCTTGGTCGAAATTTTGATTGAAAATATTAATGCGTTTGAGCGCGGAGAACGTGTGAACCGTTTAGTCTAAAAAGTAAGAATAAAAAAGCAGACGATGATGTCTGCTTTTATCGTTTTTGCCACGAATTACATTTCTTCTTCGTTCAGCGCTTTAAGGATTTGGAAAATCTCGCGGTATGCTTTTGCTGGTTTTCCTGACGATTTCTCTTTCGCAGCCTGACGAGCAAGCTGGCGAAGGCGTTGACGATCCGCTTCAGGATAAAGTTCCACTACGTCATCAATCGCTTTATCACCTTCTGCTACTACGCGATCACGCAATATCTCCAGCTTGTGAAAGACGGCCGTTAATTGAGAGTGCTTGTTACGAATTTTATCCAGTGCTGCCTGGATTGGCTCTGGGTCTTCATAACGCATCAACTTTCCGATACGTTGCAATTGGCGACGACGCGCTTCGTTTTTAAAGCGTTGTGCATCCGCAATTGCTTCTCGCAGATCTTCGCTCAATGGAACCTTCTCCAGAACTGACGGCTTTAGGCCTACAAGCTCTTCGCCCAGTTTTTGCAGCTCTTCCATGTCTCGCTTCATCTCGGATTTACTTACCCAGATGATCTCTTCTTCTGGTTCCCATGGCGCTTTTTGATTCTTACGTGCCATTTCTGTTGCCTGTGTTTTGATTAATATTATGACTATTTTAACAAGAATCGTGGGGAGAAAGCGAAATTCTTGTTATTCTATTGTACATCGAATTCAAGATGTGAAAGACAATGGATATTAAACAGCAGGTTGCTGAGCAACGTACCGAGCTAGAACAAGCTGTGGAGAGAGCGTTAAAGCTTGCCGCAGCGAAATCAGATGCCGCAGAAGTCGCTATTACTAAAAGCACTGGATTAAGTGTTTCCACCCGAATGGGGGACGTAGAAAATGTTGAATTCAATAGCGATGGTGCACTTGGCATTACCGTTTACCGAGGTCAACGTAAAGGCAGTGCGTCCACATCTGATCTGAGTGAGGCCGCGATTGAACAAACCGTCATCGCTGCGTTGGACATTGCTAACTACACATCCGCAGACCCATTCGCAGGCCCTGCCGCGAAAGAGTACATGGTTGAATCGATCCCTGATTTGGATCTGTTCCACCCTGATGCCCCAGATCCTGATTATGCAGCGAAAGTCGCGATTGCGGCTGAAAAAGAAGCGCTTAGCTATGACGGTGCGATCAAACAAAGTGACGGTGCCAGTTACGATAGCCATTACGGTGTGAAGGTCTATGGTAACAGTCATGGCCTGCTGGCAAGCTACGCTTCAAGTCGTCACAGCACCAGTTGTTGTGTGATTGGTGTCGGCAAGAACGGTGAAATGGAGCGCGACTACAGCTACACCGTTGCACGCCACCGTGACGATCTCTGGAAGCCAGAGGTTGTTGGTCGTAAAGCTGCAGAGAACACCATCAACCGCTTGGACGCGCAGAGACTAAAAACGGGTCAATATCCGATTATGTTTGCCGCAGACGTTGCGACAGGCTTAATTGGCCACTTAGTGATGGCGATCAGCGGCGGCAACCTTTACCGCCAATCTTCATTCCTGCTGGACCATCTCGGTAAGCAAGTTCTGCCTGAATGGTTCAACATTTTTGAGCGCCCACATGTCCTGCGCGGATTGGCATCAAGTCCGTTTGACAGTGAAGGCGTCTACACACAAGACCGTGAAATCATTACTGATGGCGTGTTGGCGACGTATCTGTTGACTAGTTACGCGGCGCGTAAAATGAAAATGGAACCAACTGGCCATGCTGGTGGTATTCATAACTGGTATGTGAAATCGACGGGACAGAACTTTGAGCAGATGTTGAAAGAGCTTGGTACTGGCTTACTGGTGACTGAAGTGATGGGACAGGGCGTGAATGTCGTGACTGGTGATTACTCACGCGGTGCGGCTGGTTTCTGGGTCGAAAACGGTGAAATTCAGTACCCAGTGTCTGAAATTACTATCGCAGGTAATTTAAAAGATATGTTCAACAAGATTGTTGCCGTTGGCAGTGATGTGGAAACACGTTCTCAGATTCAGACGGGTTCTATCTTGCTGGATACAATGAAAGTCGCGGGTGAGTAGTGTTAGAAGGGCCTAGGTTCTAGGATCCTAGGCCCTAGAGGGAGCTGGTTGGGATTACGAATACAAAAATATACTTTTCAGTACTCTGTAATCCGTATTCCAAAACAACAAGCACCTGAGCTTCCATTTTTAACTGAACTTACCACAGACACTCCTAGAACCTAGTCACCTAGGATCTAGGACCGTTTTTAAATCATAATAGTCGCGAGTCCCAGGAACACCGATAGGCCAATCACATCAGTGACGGTTGTTAAGGCCATACCGCCAGCCAGAGCAGGGTCGATATTCATCTTTTTTAGTAGGATAGGAATACTTACCCCCGCGATTCCCGCAACCAACAGATTGGTTAGCATCGCGGCGGAGATAATGCCACCCAGCATCCAGTTGCCTTTCCAGACCACGACGATACCACCGATGATCACTGCCCACATGATGCCGTTAAGCAAGCCGATCGCCGCTTCTTTCATCAACAGCTCACGCTTGTTTGCGTCACCGATATGACCGAGAGCAAGGCCACGAATAACCAGTGCTACTGTTTGGTTTCCCGCAACCCCGCCCATTGATGGCACGATAGTCATTAAGACGGCAATCGCTGCCATCTGATCCAACGTGGCTTCAAACATGTTAGAGACGGAGGCGGCAGCCAGCGCAGCAAGTACGTTCGCGCCTAGCCAGATACTGCGTTTACGTGCAGATTTAACTACAGGTGCGAAGGTATCTTCATCGTCATCCATACCCGCCATACTCATCATGGAGTGCTCAGCATCTTCACGGATAACGTCAACCACGTCATCGATAGTGATACGACCAACCAGGTGTTGGTTTTCATCCACGACCGGCGCAGATACCCAGTTACGACGTTCGAACAGGCTGGCAACATCAGAATCGCTGGTGTCCACAGTGATCGCTTCGTCGGCATCTTCCATAATATCGATGATTTTGATATCAGGCTGAGCCGTAATAAGCGTTGTGATGGGCAGTTCACCAATCAATTTACTTTCATCGTCAATCACATAAAGTGCATCAGTGGCTTCTGGTAATTCGCCTTTCATACGTAAGTACCGCAAGACCACATCCACATCAACGTCACCACGAATGGTGATAACGTCGGTGTTCATTAGGCCGCCAGCGGTATCTTCCGGGTAGGACAGTGCAGTCTCGACTCGGGCACGGTCCGCAGAGTCCATTTGCGACAGAACTTCACGTGAGAGATCGTCTGGCAAGCTACGCAGTACGTAAGCCACGTCATCGGTATCCATGCCTTCAGTCGCTTCTGCAAGCGCTTCGGGAGCCATTTTGGACACGAGGTTGTCTTTAACGTCTTCGTTCAGTTCGTCAAGAATCTCACCATAGTCTTCTGGGTCGGTGAGTTGCCAAAGCACTTCACGACTTTTACGTGGTGCAGCTTCTAAAAGATGAGCGATATCCTCAGGTTCCATGTCCTGAAGTTGACGACGAACATGGACGAAGCGGCCGTTTTCTAACGCTTCTGTGATTTCTTGGAGGGCTTGGTGAGCTTGATCGAATTCTATTTGCTCTGCCATTCGTTCCTCCTAATTCCTGATGTTTACAATGCGTTGAATAATAACTTAATTCTAGGCGCCTTTTAATAACAACTTATGAAACTTAACAAAATTATTTATGGAGGGGAGGAGAGAGGTCCTAAGGTGGCTAGGATCCTAGGTTCTAGGAGTGTCTGTGGTTAGTTCAGTTAAAAATGGAAGCTCAGGTTCTTGTTGTTTTGGGAATACGGATTACAGAGTACGGGAAAGTATATTTTTGTATTCGTAATCCCAACGATCTTTATCTAGGATCTAGGGCCTAGAATCTAGGACCTCGTTACCTAGGTCCTTTCCCTATTCACCTTCTTCGAACTTGTCTTCAATAAGCAGGCATACCGCATCCAGCGCTTGTTCGGCTTGGTCACCTGTTGCATGAATCGTGACGTATTGGCCTTGTGCCGACTCAAGCATGAGTAGTCCCATGACACTGTCTGCTGTCGCCGTTTTGTCTTCTTCGTTATCAATGGTGATGATGGCTTCAAAACTTTGAGCCAGTTCCACTAATTTCACCGCGGCACGTGCATGTAGACCTAGACGGTTTTGGATTAATACCTTACGACTTAATTCCACCGTTACTCCTTATCTTTAGCGTTCTTTTCTAGCGAGGTATGACGAATCTGCACCTGATGTCCCTTTTCCGCGAAGTACTCACCAATTTTTTGTGTCAGATATACCGAGCGATGTTTACCACCAGTACAGCCTATTGCCACGGTGAGATAGCTGCGGTTGTTTGTTTCAAGCAGAGGGAGCCAAGTCTCAATAAAACTCTCAATCTGATACTTCAGAGTCAGTACGGATTGGTGTTGTTCTAAAAATGCAGCAACTGGTGCATCTAGCCCGGTAAATGGGCGCAATCCAGGTTCCCAGTGTGGATTTGGTAAGAATCGCACATCAAATACGTAGTCTGCATCGGACGGCAGTCCATATTTGAAGCCAAATGATTCAAAGACCATTACCAGTCCTTTGCGGTCACGAGCCTCAATACGCGTACGTACTGTCTCACTCAAATCATGTAGAGATTGCCCACTACTATTGAGTACTAAGTCGGCGTGAGCTTTGAGTGGTCGCAAAATCTCTCTTTCACGCTCGATGGCCTGATCGAGAGAAAGGGATTGACCGCCAAGTGATAGCGGGTGAATTCGTCGGGTTTCGCTGTAGCGTTTAAGTAACGTTTCCTTATCCGCATCCAAAAATAGCATGGTGACGTCCAGCTCTTTTTTCAGCTTTTCCAGCGTGACTGTGAACTCTTTGAGCTTTTTAGGAATATTGCGAATATCGATGCTTACCGCAACGTTCTGTTTGCTGTCAGCAATGGACTGAACAAATGCGTCAAGCAGGTTAACGGGTAGGTTATCAACACAGTAGTAACCTAAGTCTTCCAGTACCCGCAGTGCAATACTCTTTCCGGCACCAGAGTGCCCGCTAACAACGATTAATCGCATGGTGTTCGCCTTGCTTATTGGTGAATCATGATGTCGTAGAGTTCTTGATCACTTTGAGCATTACGCAATAGTTTTAATACTTGCTTGTCACTCAGACGTTCTGCCATAGAGGATAGAGTCTTGAGATGCTCTTTGCACTGCTCTTCTGGTACGAGGAGCGCAAAAAGTAGGTCGACAGGACGATTATCGATCGCGTCAAATTCAATCGCTTCATCACATTGAAGAAGCACAGCGATAGCTTTATCGCTCGATTGCATTCTGGCGTGCGGGATAGCAATACCGTTACCAATTCCAGTACTGCCCATTTTTTCTCTGTTGAGCATACACTCAAACAGCTCGTTAGAGTCTTGGCCCGTATGATCTGCAACAATACGGCTGATCAGTTCCAGGGCGCGTTTTTTACTCGTACAGTGGACTGCACTTTTTGTGCAGTCCAATGACAGTATTTCGCTCAGTTGCATGATTAATGACTGTTTAGTTTTTCTTTGTGCTTGTTAAGTTGACGAACCAGTTTGTCTACCAGCGAATCGATCGCTGCATACATATTCTCGTCATCGGATGACGCATGGATTTCGCCTTGGTTTACGTGGAGCGTAGCTTCCGCGATTTGAGTTAATTTTTCAACTTTTAGTACGACTTGGACCTGATTTATATGGTCGAAGAATCTTTCGAGCTTCTGAAACTTAGATTGAACATAGTCTTGCATTGAATCGGTAAGATCAACGTGATGGCCTTGGATATTGATTTGCATAGACTTTCCTTTTCAGTTAGTGCCTAAAGTAGGCGTTTACGCTGACTTGAAGGGGCGATACCCAAGGATTCACGATATTTAGCTATCGTACGTCTCGCGACCTGAATCCCTTGGTCAGCCAGAAGAGCAGCAATCTTGCTGTCACTAAGTGGTTTTGCAGTATTCTCTGCAGCGACCAGTTTCTTAATGAGCGCGCGAATTGCTGTTGACGAACATTCTCCGCCATTATCTGTACTCACATGGCTGGAGAAGAAGTACTTCAATTCAAAAATACCACGTGGTGTATGCATGAACTTTTGTGTTGTAACACGAGAAATCGTGGATTCATGCATATCGACCGCCAAGGCTACATCATTTAGTACCATTGGCTTCATGGCTTCCTCACCATACTCGAAGAAATCTTGTTGATGTTCAACAATACATCTTGCAACTTTGAGTAGCGTCTCGTTTCTGCTCTCTAAGCTCTTAATTAACCACTTTGCCTCTTGCAAATTACTACGAATGTACTGGCTATCGGCACTGTTGCCTTTACCCAGTTGGGCATACTGTTGATTAACTTTTAACTTTGGAATGCTGTCAGGGTTTATGGAAACCGTCCATTTCCCATTATCTTTATATACGGATACGTCCGGAATGACGTATTCAGTATCGTCTGGAGTAATGCGACTACCCGGACGAGGATCCAGCTGTTGGATTAATGTTAGAATTTCACGAAGATCGGATTCTTTTAGTTTCGTTTCTTTAATGATCAGCTTGTAATCACGGTTACCAAGATGTTCAATGTGATGTGTCAGAACCATTCTGGCTTCTACAAGCCATGGAGTGTCCTCTGGAAACGTCGCTAACTGGAGAAGTAAACACTCTTGCAGATTTCGTGACGCAACACCAAGAGGGTCAAACTGTTGAATTCGCTTACGAACCGCTTCTACTTCTTCAAGATCAATATCTTCATTATCGAAGCTTTCGTGAATGTCTTCCGGAGAAAGGGTTAAATAGCCGTACTCGTCAATCGCATCTATGATGGCAATGGCGATGGTACGGTCTGTTTCACTGAACGGGGTTAAATCCAATTGCCACATCAGGTAATCGTATAACGATTCTGTGGTTTCACCTTGGTAGACTGGCATTTCATCATCCAGCGCAAGACCAGTGCTACCCGTGTTTGCACTGTAAACATCATCCCAAGTAGTGTCGATTTCCAGTTCCGAGCTGATTTCCGATTTTTCAATCACTTCTGAACTGTCAGGAACATCCACTTCAGTAGGTTCGTTAGCACTGTGACTATTGTCAGACGCATCCAATTCTGATTTATCTTCACCATTAGCTAGTGGCTCATCTTGGCCATCTTCAACCTCCAGTAGTGGATTTGAATCCAATGCTTCTTGAATTTCCTGTTGAAGATCGAGTGTCGACAACTGCAATAAACGAATCGCCTGTTGCAGCTGAGGCGTCATGGCTAACTGCTGACCTAGCTTAAGTTGTAATGAAGGTTTCATTCAGTGTTACTTACCTTGTAATGCTCAGAATCTTACCGTTCCTACCTATAATCATAGACGGAATTGAATAATCATAGACGGAATTGTTCGCCGAGATAAACTTGTTTTACCTGTTCATTGTTGAGAACTTCGTCCGGAGTTCCCGATGCAATTAGGTGTCCTTGACTTACGATATAGGCTTTTTCACATACGTCCAGTGTTTCGCGTACGTTATGGTCAGTTATCAAGACACCAAGGCCACGATCGCGCAGATGTTCAATGATTTTTTTGATATCACCCACGGAAATTGGGTCAACGCCCGCAAAAGGTTCATCCAGCAAAATGAACTGAGGATTCGCCGCTAAAGCGCGAGCAATCTCAACCCGGCGTCGCTCGCCCCCAGAAAGTGCCATGCCGGCACTGGTTCGGATATGTTGTATATGGAATTCTTCCAATAGATCTTCTAATTTGTCCTGGCGTTCTTCTCTGGTCATTTCCTGACGAGTTTCCAGAACGGCCATGATGTTGTCTTCAACCGATAGTTTACGGAAGATAGACGCTTCTTGGGGAAGGTAGCCAATGCCAAGACGTGAGCGACTGTGCATAGGTAAAATGCTGATGTCTTGATCATCAATAGTGATAACGCCTTCATCGCGGGGTACTAATCCCACTATCATATAGAATGACGTGGTTTTACCCGCACCGTTTGGCCCCAATAAGCCTACAATCTGACCAGATTCTACTTCTAAGCTAACATCGGTTACTACCTTGCGCTTCTTGTAGCTTTTCGCCAGGTTTTTTGCACTTAGTACCGCCATATTAGTTCTCTAGCTGATTAGGTTGCAAAATGGTTGTGACTCGTTCGTTTTCAGAGCTGTCTGCCACCAGTTTTTGTTGACCAATTTGGTAACGAATGGAAGAGCCTTTAATAGTGTTCCCATCTTGCGCGAGCTGAGCTTGGCCTTTCATGGTTAATTCGTCAGTTGAGATACGATAATCGAGCTCAGTTGCTTGACCACTCAGCGTTTTACCATCGTCCATCAGTTGCGAAAACTTAGCCGGTGAACCAAAGGCCTGAATTTGGTTGATCGTTTCAGTTTTTGCATCGCGAGTGACCACGATTTTATCTGCATCAATATTGATGCTACCTTGCTTTAGAGATACGTCGCCACTGAAAATAACCTGGTTGCTCTTCATATCCACTTGTTGGGTATCAGAGTTAATGTAAACCGGCTGTTGAGTATCCGACTTTAATGCCAGCGCGTGAGGCGCCGCCAGAACCAGTGCCAGTAGGCTAAGGTGTAATGGTTTCATATCGACCTTGAACTTTATCTGTCAGAGTCGCAGTGTGCTGTTTCAAGTTGCCTTGCATTGCGCCTCCGGTAGTTTCAAATTGTGGCCCGACCAACATTACCTGCTGATCAGCTTTAAAATCACGATTAGTTAGATTAATGACCATCTTATCAGTTGCCATGGTATCAAAGCTGGCGTCTGGTAATAGGTTCTGCATTAACACCTTGTCATATAAAGTCAGTGTTTGGTTTTTATCTAACACAGCTCTTGTTGCTGTTACCTTCCACTCAACAACGTTACCTTCACGGTAAACCATTAATGTCGGATTGTTAAAAATCGTTTCTCCACTCTTAGCGTAATAATCTAAGTTGTTGGAGCGGATGATGTAACTGCGAACACCATCTTCACCATAGGTGATATTTTCCAGTCCAGTGCCACTGAACATAGGCAGTTCGGTATTTGGTGCTACCTGAATCGTATCTTTGCTTTTTGGTGTCACTAAATAATAGGTGCACCATGCTATTACGAAAATCAAGAGCACATAACAAAGGCGAGTAAAACTCATATAATAAAGGCCTATCGTTTAGCTCAGTACTTCCCTGACCATTGCCTTAATCTTAAGTGGTTTAGGCTTTGTGATGATATTACATCACACCAGCTTTTAGTAAATCATGCATGTTCAATGCACCAACAACTTTATTGTTCTTACACAGAATCAGAGCGTTGATGTTTTTGCTTTGCATTAAGTTCAAGCCTTCAACGGCAAGCATCTCCGGCTGTGCAGTTGTCGGGCTTTGGGTCATCACTTCGCCGATGGCGGTCGTGTGAATATCAATGCGTTTGTCTAATGTCCGACGCAAATCACCATCAGTGAATATACCAAGCATAGCATCGTGTTCATCCACAATTGCGGTCATTCCCAGACCTTTTTGCGAGATCTCAAGAAGTGCATCGCGAATCAGCGCATCTGGCGACACTTTTGGAAGTGCATCGCCAAAGTGCATAATATCAGACAACTTAAGCAGCAATTTTCTTCCTAACGCACCGCCTGGATGTGATAGTGCAAAATCTTCTGCGGAGAAACCTCTGGCCTGAAGCAGCGCGACCGCTAAGGCATCGCCCATCACCAAGGTCGCGGTTGTACTACTGGTTGGAGCCAAACCAAGAGGACAGGCTTCTTGTGGAACCGTAATCTGCAAGTGCAAATCTGACAGTTGCGCCATGTTAGATTCCGGGTTACCCGTCATGCTGATAATGTTAATGTTCAGACGCTTCAATACTGGAAATAGAGACAAGATCTCATGCGATTCACCAGAGTTGGAAATGGCAATAACAATGTCTCCGGCACTTATCATCCCCAAGTCGCCATGGGCTGCCTCGCCTGGATGAACGAAAAAAGCCGACGTCCCGGTGCTTGCTAAGGTTGCGGCAATCTTATTACCAATATGGCCTGATTTACCCATTCCCATCACAACAACTTTGCCTTTGTTGGAGAGTATTAATTCGCAAGCCTGCTCAAATTGTTGATCAAAGTATTTATCCAGCTCTTGCAGAGCGGCAACTTCGATATCAAGCACTTGCTTTGCTGCAGCGCGAAAATCAAATAGGTTGGACATATCAGTGCTCCAATGTGTTTCTATTACCAATGAAATGGGGTTAAGCGGTCATGTTTGCAAATAAGTAGATTTGGTATCCCAAGAAGCACGCAAACAGAATGGCACCTTCAAGACGGTTAATGCTGCGCGATTTACCTAAACACATTGCTAGCAGCAGGAGGGATACTCCCAGCATCACCCAAAAATCGCGCCCCATTGCGTATTCGCTTAGCATTGATGGGTTGATGATGCCTGGAATTCCCATTACTGCCAAAATATTGAATACGTTAGAGCCGATAATGTTTCCTACCGCCATGTCATCTTCGCCTTTTAGTACGCCAGCAAGTGACGCCGCGAGTTCCGGTAAACTGGTGCCGATAGCGATGATGGTCAAACCGATCACAAGATCGCTCATACCGAAATGTTTAGCAATGATAACAGCGTTATCAACTAAAATGTTCGCGGAGACAGGCAGCAACACCAAACCAAACACAACCCAGATTGCGGCTTTTGAGTTGCTCACGCCTTCAGGGATTTCAGATTCCTGGTCATCGAGAAAGGCATCGCCTGACTTTTGTTCTTTACGGCTGATTTGTAACATGACAAACAAAAATGCGCCGAATAATACAAACAGGAGAACACCTTCATAGCGTCCAAGGTGGTTATTCCAAAGAATTGCACCAGCAATCAACGTGACTGCAATCATCAATGGCAGTTCGCGACGAATAACACCAGAGCTTATCGATAGCGGTTTAATAAGAGCGGTGATACCCAAAATCAATGCGATATTCGCGATGTTCGAGCCCAGAACGTTACCGACAGCGGTGTCGGTTTTACCATCCAGTGCTGCGGTTGCAGAAACCATCATTTCAGGTGCAGATGAACCCATAGCCAGAATTGTCATACCAATTACAAGCGGTGAAATGCCAACGTTGCGAGCAATGGCTGCAGAACCAAAAACAAGTTTATCTGCACTCCAAACGAGTAAAACAAGACCAACGATAAGCAACGCGACTGCTTCTACGAGCATGATAATTCCTAACTATTAAATGAGCGAAATGAGTAACCGCTAATTTTGACCTTTTGCTGCGGAAAATGGAAGATAAACAACGAATAAATTAAAGCTTAGTAACGAAATTGTGTTTAGTTGTTGCTCGTTCAATCGCTACTATTAAAGCAATGATTCTGCATTAAGATGTAAATACTACGTCGAGATTTAGCTATTGTTGTGCAGAAATCAATTGAATTTGGCCTGCTTTATTTAATCGAACAGTGCTTTAAATTCGCAGCTAATGTGCTTATGATTGCACCCTAATTAATGAATCGAAGTTGCTTTAAAGTTTCTATAACGTTAAAGATTGAAAACATTCGGACGTGTGTTGGCTTGATAAGACTGCGAGTTCCAACGCTCCGACAGTAGAAGAGATGATATGTCGAACAACGATTTAGTCACCGTGAACAATCTCACTTTTTCACGAGGAAATCGCACGATCTTTGATGGTATTGATCTGCACGTTCCCGAAGGTAAAGTGACCGCGATCATGGGACCATCGGGTATTGGTAAGACGACGCTGTTACGCTTGATAGGCGGCCAGCTGTATCCCGAACAAGGGGAGATTTGGTTTGATGGTGACAACATTCCAACTCTTTCGCGTAAAAAACTATACCATGCTCGTAAGAAGATGAGCATGCTGTTTCAATCCGGAGCATTGTTCACGGATTTGAACGTTTTTGATAACGTTGCTTTTCCTCTGCGTGAACACACTGAGCTTTCAGAAGACATAATCCGGACTATGGTACTGCTTAAGCTGGAAGCGGTTGGCTTGCGTGGTGCCGCTCAGTTGATGCCGAGTGAATTGTCAGGCGGGATGGCGCGTCGTGCGGCTTTGGCTCGGGCAATTGCACTCGATCCGGATTTGATCATGTACGACGAGCCGTTTGTGGGACAAGACCCTATTACAATGGGGGTGTTAGTCGAGCTTATCAGTAATTTAAACCAGGCACTTGGTTTGACTTCTATCGTCGTTTCGCACGATGTACCGGAAGTCATGAGCATTGCTGACTGGGTTTACTTACTTGCGAACGGCAAAATCATCGCATTTGGTACACCAGATGATCTGAGAAAGAATCCTGACCCACGCGTACAGCAGTTCTTACAAGGCGATGCGGATGGTCCGGTGCCATTTAGCTACCCTTCTCAAAGTATCGAAAAGGATTTATTTGATGGTCGATAGCTTTCTTAAATTTGTCGCTTCATTAGGGAAACGCACATTATCCATATGTGAAGCTTTTGGCCGTGCTACTTTGATGCTTTTAGGTGCTCTGTTAGCGAAGCCTCAACCGAGAAAAAGTTTCCCTTTGCTGATTAAACAGCTCTATTCCGTAGGGGTTCAATCGCTTGCGATTATCGTCGTGTCGGGTTTATTTATCGGTATGGTACTGAGCCTGCAAGGCTACGTTGTCTTGGTAGACTACGGCGCAGAAGGCAGTTTAGGTCAGATGGTTGCGCTGTCTTTGTTGCGTGAACTTGGGCCCGTGGTCACCGCTTTGCTGTTTGCCGGACGTGCTGGCTCTGCTTTAACCGCAGAAATCGGTTTGATGAAAGCGACCGAGCAGCTTTCCAGTTTAGAGATGATGGCGGTCGATCCTTTGAAACGAGTCATTGCACCACGTTTTTGGGCTGGTGCGATCTCTATGCCTCTGCTCGCTATGATCTTTATGGCGGTAGGTATCTGGGGGGCTCAGCTTGTCGGGGTAGACTGGAAAGGGGTTGATCACGGCAGCTTTTGGTCGGCCATGCAATCTTCTGTAGAGTTAGGGCAGGACATTGGCAACAGTATGATCAAATGTTTTACGTTTGCTATTACTGTGACTTGGATCGCTCTGTTTAATGGCTACGATGCGATTCCTACTTCGGAAGGGATTAGCCGAGCAACTACACGCACTGTGGTGCATTCTTCTTTAGCAGTACTGGGGCTAGACTTTGTACTGACAGCATTGATGTTTGGGAATTAATCATGCAACAAACACGTAAAACAGAATTATGGGTTGGCAGCTTTGTATTAGCGGGAATTTGCGCGATTCTTGTGATGATTTTTCAAGTCGCTGACGTAAAAAGTATGGGCTCTGGTGATACTTACACCCTCAAAGCCGAGTTTGATAATATTGGTAGTTTGAAAGTTCGTTCTCCTGTAAAGGTGGGTGGTGTGGTCATCGGCCGAGTCAGCGATATTACTCTCAATCCAGATAACCTGTTGCCAGAAGTCAGTTTATCTATCAACAGTCAATACAATCAGTTCCCTGAAACATCGAGCGTACAGATCCTGACATCAGGACTGATTGGTGAGCAATACATTGGCTTAGTACCTGGTTTCGTTTTTGATGACGAAGTGATGTTGGCTGACGGTGATACCATCGAAGATACGAAATCTGCTCTAGTACTGGAAGACCTCATTGGTCAGGTACTTTACAGCGTGGGCGGTTCAAACGATTCAAGTGACGATTCAAGTGACGATTCAAGTAAGGAATAATTATGTTTTCTAGATTACTACTTTTGGTTTTCACTGTTTTTACAGCTTTCGGCGTGAGCGCTGCAGAAGTTGATAAATCTCAGCCCTATCAAATGATGAAGCAGGTAGCAGAAGTTACGTTTGATCGCTTAAAAGCGGAACAGCCAAAAATTAAGCAAGATCCTAACTACCTTAAAGAGGTGGTGGAACAAGAGCTAATGCCTTATGTCAACTACCGTTACGCGGCGTTAAAACTGTTAGGGCCAAACCTGAAAGGGACGAAACGTGAAGATGTGCTTGAGTTTATTGATGCGTTTCAGGGGTACCTGATAGCGTCTTACGCTCAAGTGTTGACGCAGTACAGCGATCAACATATTGAGTTTGGTCCTGAACCTAAAGTTGATCCATCTGATCGTATTACCAGTGTCAAAGTCGATATCATTGACGCGCCACGTCCGAATATCAAACTTGAATTCAAGCTGCGTAAAGATAACAAAACGGGTGAGTGGGAAGCATTCGATATGATTGCTGAAGGCATAAGCCTGTTATCAAGCAAGCAGTCTGAGTGGAATTCAAAGATTCGCCAGGAAGGTATTTTGTCTGTTGCGAAAGATCTTGAAAAACTGGCAGCGGAACCGATTCGCTTTGAGGCGAAGAAATAATGGCTAAGTCTCATGCTCAGTGGAATTTAACTGCGAACGTCCTGAAGCTTTCAGGTGCTCTAGATAGAGATACCGTGCCGTCATTATGGACATATGCACAACAGTGGCAACCTGCACAAACTGAGCTTGAATGCTCATTGAAAGACGTAGAGCGAGTCGATTCTGCGGGTGTGGCGATGTTAATTCACTTATTAGAGCATGCAAAAAAACAAAACTGTCATATAATGCTCAGTTTCGTGCCAGCGCAACTGCGCACTTTGTTTCAACTGAGTAACGTTGAATCGTTAGTGGACAAACACATACAGAATTATCAGGGGTAAAATTGTGGACAGCGCAAAAGTACAACAGTTATTAGAAGAGGCACTAAACCTTCAAGAAGTGCATGTAAAAGGTGAAGGTAGCCACTACGAAGTGGTTGCTGTTGATGCTTGCTTTGATGGAATGAGCCGCGTCAAGAAGCAACAATTAATTTATGCGCCTCTGATGGAATACATCCAGCGTAACGACATTCACGCAGTATCAATTAAAGCGTTCACACCAGCAGAGTGGGCTCGTGATAAGAAACTGATGTCGCTTTAAGGTTTATTGATGGAAAAGTTTCGAGTTATTGGGTCTGACAAGCCGTTAGTCGGTGAAGTGACCATTTCCGGTGCAAAAAACGCAGCACTGCCTATTTTATTTGCGTCTATTTTGGCTGAAGAGCCAGTAGAAGTGGCGAACGTGCCACATCTTCGCGATATTGATACAACGATGGAACTGCTAAAGCGTCTCGGCGCTAAAGTCAGCCGAAATGGTTCGGTTCACGTTGACCCAAGCAGTATCAACGAATATTGCGCACCTTATGATTTAGTGAAAACCATGCGTGCCTCAATCTGGGCTCTTGGCCCATTGGTCGCGCGTTTTGGCCAGGGTCAGGTCTCTTTACCTGGCGGCTGTGCCATTGGTGCTCGTCCGGTTGATTTACACATTACAGGTCTTGAACAACTAGGTGCAACCATCACTTTAGAAGATGGTTATGTGAAAGCCAAAGTTGATGGTCGTCTGAAAGGCGCGCATATCGTGATGGATAAAGTGAGTGTTGGCGCAACCATTACCGTGATGTGTGCAGCGACACTGGCTGAAGGCAAAACAGTATTAGACAATGCTGCACGTGAGCCTGAGATTGTAGACACCGCTGAATTCCTGAACACGCTGGGTGCAAAAATCTCTGGTGCTGGCACTGACACGATCACTATTGAAGGTGTGGAGCGTCTTGGTGGCGGTAAACATAGTGTGGTTGCAGACCGCATCGAAACCGGAACATTTTTAGTTGCGGCAGCGGTCTCTGGTGGCAAAGTTGTTTGTCGCAACACCAATGCGCATTTACTTGAAGCGGTGTTATCGAAACTTGAAGAAGCGGGAGCAGCAGTGGAAACCGGTGAAGACTGGATCTCTGTTGATATGACGGGTCGTCCGTTAAAAGCGGTTAGCATTCGTACCGCACCGCACCCTGGTTTCCCAACCGACATGCAAGCACAATTCACGCTGTTGAACATGATGGCGAAAGGTGGTGGCATCATCACCGAGACTATCTTTGAAAATCGCTTCATGCATGTGCCAGAGCTCAAGCGCATGGGGGCAAAAGCCGAGATTGAAGGTAACACGGTTATCTGTGGTGACGTCGAATCGTTAAGCGGAGCACAGGTAATGGCAACAGATTTACGTGCATCGGCAAGTTTAGTTATCGCAGGTTGTATTGCGAAAGGTGAAACCATCGTTGATCGTATCTACCACATCGATCGTGGTTACGACAAAATTGAAAATAAACTGGCTGCTCTTGGCGCAAATATTGAGCGAGTGAGCGAGTCAAGTTAAACTGCGCAGCAGATGATTTGGATATGAAAAGCCGAAACCCAGGTTTCGGCTTTTTTATATCACTCTCTTTTTTATCGTAAAGGCATAAAAATTGAGGGAAATTGAAAGCTGTATCTGGCAGGAGCCAGTTTTGGAGAACAAGAATGATTGCACTGTTACGTGTATTTGCTATCGCAATATTCGCTATTGTGATGTTTATTGGCGGTTGTGGTTACTGCCTGTTAAGTCCACGCAACCCTAAACACGTTTTCACTTTTGGCCGTCTGTTTGCCAAAATGTCTCGCCTGTGTGGGGTTAAGCTGGAACTGCGCCTTCCTGAAGATGCGTATTCTCGTGGCCAGCACATTTATATTGCTAACCACCAAAACAACTGGGACATGTGCACGGTATCTGCGGCAGTAACACCAAAGGTGGTTACCGTCGGTAAAAAAAGCCTGGCGTGGATGCCACTGTTTGGTCAGCTTTACTGGTTGACGGGTAATATTCTGATTGACCGTGCTAACCGTTCAAAAGCGAAAGGCACCATCGATCAAGTGGTAAGTAGCATGAAAAAGAGTGATGTGTCGGTTTGGATGTTCCCGGAAGGGACGCGTTCACGTGGTCGTGGTCTATTGCCATTTAAGACAGGCGCATTTCATGCCGCGATTGGTGCTGAAGTGCCAATTATTCCTATCGTTTGTAGTTCAACTGATAAACTCAAACTGAATCGTTGGAACAACGGTCATGTGATTGTTGAGATGTTGCCGCCAGTGAGTACGGAAGGTTGCACTAAAGAAGACATCCGTGCGTTGGCGAATACTTGTCGTGAGCAAATGAAACAGAAGCTACAAGAGCTGGATGAAGAAGTAAAACAGCGCAACGCCGCGTAGTTTTACCGACTTAATAACAATAAAAATGGGTAGCTCAGGCTACCCATTTTTTATTTGAACTGACTAACTCTAGTAGCAATTATTTGCGAACCGCGATTGCTTCAATCTCGATACCCACGTCTTTTGGTAGGCGAGCAACTTCAACACAAGAACGAGCAGGGTAGTTCGCTACCTGATGCTCGTCGAAGAACTTGCCGTACACTTCGTTTACTGTGCCAAAGTCGTTCAGATCTTTAACGAAAACCGTCATTTTCACGATGTCAGATACTTGAAGGCCTGAAGCTTCTACTACAGCTTTTACGTTGTCTAGAGACTGGCGCGCTTGTTCTGCGATATCTGCAGATACTTCACCTGTCGCTGGATTTACTGGGATTTGGCCAGAAGTTAGAACCATGTTGCCTAGGTCTACGCCTTGAACGTAAGGGCCGATTGCTGCTGGTGCTGATTCCGTGTGAAGTACTTTCGTCATTTTAATTGTTCCATCTGTTTTAGCGAATAAAGAGTCTCAGTGTGCCTCTAAACCTGCAACAGGTAAAGAGCAAAATGCCCTGTAAATACAGGGCATTTGAACTTATGAGAGGTCTGAAATGTTGCGTTGATTATCTCTCTGTAACGATCTCTCTTGAGTATACTTTTTCGCAGTATTTGCACTTCAGACGAATCTCTTCTTTCTTCTCAAATACTTTGAAGCTGCTCTCGACGGGCTCGTTGTGAGATATACAGTTTGTGTTAGGACACTCAAAAACATTGTTGATTTGCTCTGGTAGCTCTAACGCAAGTTTCTTCACGACTTCGTAGTTCTCGATTTGGTTCACGGTCGCATGTGGTGCATACAGAGCCAGTTTGCTTGCTTGTTCTTCATTAATGAAGACATTCTCAATTTTTAGCAGGTCTTTGTGCCCGAGTGCCGATGACGGTAAATTCAGGCCGATAGTCACACGCTGAGACGAGTTATGCATATCAAATAGCTTTAATACTTTAATGCCGATTTGAGCTGGGATGTGGTCGATTACGGTACCATTTTTAATTGCTTCTACCTGCAATTGAGTTTCTTTAGCCATGTCTTTTCTCCTCGATTACAGTGTTTCGTTCAGAACCAATGCCAACAGTGCCTGACGGGCATACACGCCATTTTGCGCTTGCTGGAAGTAGTAAGCGTGCGGCGTTTTATCAACGTCAGTGGTGATTTCATCCACACGTGGTAGTGGGTGCAGTACTTTAAGATTCTCTCGTGCCCCTTCTAGCAGTGCTGCTGTCAGGATGTAAGCCGACTTGAGGTGTGCGTATTCTGATTCATCAAAACGCTCTTTCTGTACTCGAGTCATGTACAGGATATCAAGTTCAGGAATAACGGCTTCCATTTCTGTATGCAGGCTGTACTCAATACCCGCTTCATCCAGCTCTTCACAGAGGTAATCTGGCATTGCCAGTGCTTCAGGAGCGATAAAGAAGAAACGGATATTATTGAATTTCGCCAGAGCTTGAGTCAGTGAGTGAACGGTGCGACCGTATTTTAAATCACCAACGAATGCCACATTGAGGTTATCTAAGCGACCCTGCGTTTCTGAGATGGTGTAAAGGTCTAGCAGAGTTTGGGTTGGGTGTTGGTTTGCACCGTCGCCTGCGTTAATGACTGGAACGCCGTTTGAGAATTCTGAAGCCAGACGTGCTGCACCTTCTTGAGGATGACGCATAACGAATGCATCTACGTACGAAGAGATGACTTGCACAGAGTCCGAAAGTGTTTCACCTTTCTTTGCCAGAGAAGTATTTCCATCGTTATCAAAACCAATGACGTCGCCGCCCACGCGTTGAATTGCCGTTTCAAACGACAGACGTGTGCGTGTTGATGGCTCAAAGAAACAGCTCGCAACGACTTTATTTTTAATCAGTTCTGGTTGAGGTTCCTTCTTCAGGTTACCTGCTGTTGCGACAATAAGTTCCAGCTCTTCACGTGAAAGCTCTGGAATAGAGATGATGTGCTTCTGGTAAAGCGAGTTCGCCATGATCTTCTTCCCTATAACAGTGATGACTATCTCCAAAATAAACCGTGAGGAATTTTGGACATAAAAAAACCTCCCAAATGGGGAGGTTTAAAAAACAATAGAATTAACGAAAATAACACCACATAAGCGTAGTCGCTTAGTTAGAGCAAATCGCGTTTTTACGTCAGCAATCAGCGTGGTCATTTCGTAATCCTCAGACAAATTGCCGAGCATTATACGCCTAACTTTGTCTAGTGCAAGCGATTACATCATGCTTTTAGCTACTAAAAGCGGTTAACTTCCTAGAGTCGCTACCATCACCGCTTTGATGGTGTGCATGCGGTTTTCTGCTTCATCAAACACGATAGAATAGTCAGACTCAAACACATCTTCAGTGACTTCCAAGCCTTTCATGCCGTATTTTTCTGCGACTTCTTTGCCGACTGTGGTTTCATCGTTATGGAAAGCGGGTAAACAGTGCATAAATTTCACATTTGGATTGCCCGTTTGCTTTATGACATTCATGTTGACCTGATAAGGTTTCATCAGCGCTACACGCTCATCCCAGGCTTCCGCAGATTCACCCATTGATACCCAAACGTCGGTGTACAGGAAGTCACAACCTTTAACACCTTCTTCAACGCTTTCAGTTAAAGTGATTTTTGCACCAGTTTGCTGTGCGATTTCCTGACATGTCTCGACAAGGTGTTCTTCTGGCCAGAATGCTTTAGGAGCAATTAAACGAATATCCATGCCCATTTTCGCTGCGCCGACCATGAGAGAGTTGCCCATGTTATTGCGAGCATCACCTAAGTAGGCAAAGGTGATTTCATGCAGATGTTTTCCGCGACCATGCTCCTGCATCGTCAGGAAATCAGCAAGAATTTGGGTCGGGTGGAATTCATCCGTAAGACCATTCCAAACAGGAACACCAGCGTAAGCGCCGAGATCTTCGACGATTTCCTGGCCGTAACCACGGTATTCGATACCATCATACATACGGCCTAGTACGCGGGCGGTATCTTTCATTGACTCTTTGTGACCGATTTGAGAGCCAGAAGGTCCGATATACGAGACTTGTGCTCCCTGATCAAAAGCCGCAACTTCAAACGCACATCGGGTTCGGGTAGAAGATTTTTCAAAGATGAGTGCGATATTTTTCCCTTGGAGTTTCTTCTGCTCTGTTCCTGCATATTTTGCTTTTTTTAGCTCTGCAGACAGTTCGAGCAAGAACAGGATTTCTTTAGTTGAGAAATCCAACAGCTTCAGAAAGTTGCGATTTCGTAAATTGAAAGCCATAGCTCGTCCCTTTGTACGTGTGATTGATTTTGAATCACTGCATTAAAACATATAAATGCTTTTATTGTGAATAATTATTTTAATTAAAAACTAAAAAAGGTTGATGTATTCACATCAACCTTAGTTTTTATTCACTGCTTCTGAAAGGGTTATATATCGTCTCGCTCAATCGGACAGCTCATACAGCGCGCTCCGCCGCGACCACGCCCCAGCTCGTTGCCAGGTACGGTTAATACCTTAATACCCGCTTTATCGTACTTCTCGTTGGTGTAGACATTACGTTCGTAACCAATTACTACCCCCGGTTTGACCGTCAGTACGTTATTTGCGTCGTTCCATTGTTCACGCTCTGCTTCATAGCTATCACCACCGGTCGTGATGATTTTGAGCTGATCCAAGCCAAGTGCTGATTCAATCGCATGCAGGTAGTTGTGTGACGCTTCCACATGCATCTCACCATTCGTGCCTTTTGGTGTCAGGCGCCATGTATCAAGATCTTTGCGCATGATTTCTGGGTAAACCGAGAAGGTATCAACATCCATGTGAGTCATTACCGTATCAAGGTGCATACATGAACGGTGCTTTGGAAGATCGATGGCAATCACTTCGGTTGCATGACCTGCTTTAAACAGGCTTGCTGCCAGGTTCTCGACACCTTGCGCCGTAGTTCGCTCGGACATACCAATCAGTACCGCTCCCTTACCGATCACCAGAACATCACCACCTTCCACGTTTGCGTTATCGTAGTGAAGATCTTCATCACCGAAGTACTTAATGAAGTCTTGGCCAGCGAAGATCGGATGCCAACGATAGATGGCACGTAAGTGGTTTGTTTCACGCTGGCGTGCCGGCATCATCATTGGGTTCAGAGACACACCGCCGTATACCCAACATGACGTGTCACGGGTAAACAGATGGTTTGGCAGAGGCTCTATTACAAAGTCCAGAGGACGTCTCATCTTCGGTAGCATAGAAGAGGATTTAATTGGCAATTCAGAATAAGCCAAACCACCTAACAGTACCGATGCAAGGTGCTCATTGTCCATCTCTGAGAAATAAGCGCGTAGGTCACGAGCGAAGGTTGGGCCGTAGCGGAAATCAGAAATCTGAGTATCCAACAGCCATTTCTTCGCTTCTGGAACTGCCAGAGTTTCGACGAGTAAATCGTGAAGTAGCAGTACTTCTACATCTTGATCGCGTAAAGTACGGGCGAAAGCATCGTGCTCTTCTCCTGCCGCTTCTACTGCCAGTACATCATCAAATAACAATTCATGACAGTTTGATGGTGTTAAGTGGGTTAGGGCGCGCTCAGGGCGATTTAATAGAACTCGTCTAAGTTGACCAACTTCTGATCCTACGTACAGCTTACTCATTTTGTATCCTTACAGATTTACTTGCCGCTATTTATGACAATCTTATGGATAAGATGCAAGTTAGTTAAGTTTGGTTATATTTTGTAAATTAATAATTTTTTGACTTAAGATTCTGAATTATCATTTTTACTTGTTTGTTTTTGATATTTTATTCTTATTTTGTAGTTTTTAGTAAATTGCGTTTTTATTCTTTTAGACCGAGTGATGAAAATTACATTCCAAGTGCATAAAATGCGCATAGTTATTCTTTATTTTGCATATTGTGAGTTTCTTTATTCGTTGCACTGAAAAAATGAGTCGTTTCTGTATGCAAAAATGGGCAATAAACACGCATAGAAAGTAGGATTGCGCTTCTAATGTGCCGATTAGGATCTTCTGAATATTACAAAACCCACTTTCTTGTTAATTTTTTGTGACCTTGCGTGAAGGGGAGAAATGTTTATCAAGGAATAATTGCCAACAATCGCTATGGATTGGTGTTTGTTAGTGGCTTTTCATCGCAATCCATGCCATATTTCACCGGATCAGAATACCCAGTTAATTGGGTATCGTGTTTCCATCAAGTAACTAATCTGGAGCCTAAACATGTCTCACGAAGATGAATATCTGTCAGTAGAAGAATTAATTGAGATTCAAAAGGAAGAGACTCGCGATATCATTGCCGCTTTGTTAGAGGATGGCAGCGATCCAGATTCACTCTATGAAATCGAGCACCACCTGTTTGCGGAAGATTTTGACACGCTAGAAAAAGCGGTTGTTGAAGCATTTAAGATGGGCTTTGAAGTACTTGAAGCAGAAGAAACAGAAGACGAAGACGGTAACAAACTGCTTTGCTGTGACGCGACAATGGAGTCGGCACTGGATGCAGAAGCGATTGATGCTCAAGTTGAGAAGCTGGTTCATCTTGCTGAGAAGTACGACATCATTTATGACGGCTGGGGTACGTATTACGAAGGCGAAGACGCGCTTTACCCTGACGAAGAAGACGAAGATGAAGAGTAGTCGATAAACTACTGAGAAAACCAGCGGATGTCGCTGGTTTTTTTATGTCTAAAAAATGATAAGTGTAAGCTATGCAACTAATTCACATTGAGCTTGTGTGGTTTTTTTACCATAATGCGTAAAAATTGATCCAGCTCAAGGTGTATATGCAACAATCTCTCGCCGGCTTATGGCAAGTCTCTCCACTGACGGACCTCTCCATCCCTCAAGATGACATCACTTTTCCTGCTCCTCTGAGTCAGGTGCTCCCTGATGAGTTGACGGAAGATACGATTCGTCAGCAAGAATGGCATCTGATGCATGATATCGAAGTGGATGAGTCCATGATGGCATTCCCTGCGGTAGAAATGGTATTAGGTGGTGTGGACTATCATGCTGAAGTTCGTTTGAACGGCGTGGCGTTGTTTGACTGTGATGGCACCCAGAATGTGTATAAGAAAGACATTCGTCCATTCATGCAGATGGGGCGTAATCGCTTCGAGATTTTGTTCTTAGAAGAAGAAGAGGACCTCCTTCTTGAGGAAGATTCGCCTGAGCTGTGTACTCTTACCAATCGAGAATACAAGAAAAGCGATGAGCGAATGGGGGTATGGCAGGAGCCTTACCTGCAATTTATTCGCAATGTTCGGTTAGATAGAGTCGCCACTGAGCAGATCTGGCACCACGGTGGGGGTTGTGAGTTTAAAGTTGATCTTTATTATCAGACGTTTGCTCCTGGTTTGGTCTCCGCATCAGTTAAATTTAATGGCATGACTTACCATATTCCAATTGATGTACGTGTTGATAATGCCAGCGCACTGTTTCAGATTGAAGCGCCAAAATACGCGGATCTCCACGATCCCGATCCAAACGATCTCTATCAATTGTCGGTTGAGCTGGACGGTCAACGTCAGGATTTTTCAGTCGCATTAAGTCAGGAGATCTGCGTTACTCACCTCGTACTTTAACATTTGCTGTGATTTGCTCGCTCACAGCGATTTGAGCATCACGACTTCACAAGCATCATGCCCTGTTTGTCCAAGCGGGGCTTCTAAATGCTCAAATCCCAACTTCTCATATAAACCAATGGCTTCTTTTAAGCACTCGGTGGTTTCTAAATAACATTGGCTATAGCCGAGATCTTTTGCCTGTTGAAGACTGAGCGCCACAATACGTTTCGCTAAACCGTGGCCGCGGGTTTGAGGAAGGAAATACATCTTTTGTAGTTCACAAACATTGAGTTCTCCAGCCAGAGGTGCAAAGCCACCGCCGCCAACAATTTCGCCGTTGTGTTCAATCACCCAGTAGGCTGCGCCTTGCTGGTCATACACAGAGTACATGTCATCAAGTGTTGGGTCTGCCACGCCATAGCCTTTGTCTGCGGTGAGCCCATACTCTGCCGAGACCTGGCGAATGACGTTAGCAATCGATGGATTATCTTGAGGAGAAATAAGTCGAAGAGTAAAGTCTGCAATCTTTTCCATTTTGAGCCTAATATATGAATTTTTAGAGGCTCAATATATTGCGGTTAGCTATGTCGATGCAATCCAAAGTGAGGTAATGATGTTTGTCTTACCGATTTACGTAGCCAAACTTTCTCGTGGAAGTAGTACACCACAGTGTTCAATGATGGTTCCAGCATCGCCATTACGCCACCGATAAATGCATCACCAGTTAATAAGTACACCACGGTGAAGGCGACATTAAAGTGCACGGTAGCAAAGCTTGCGGTTTTTAGTTTGGTCATTGTTTGACGAGCTTTAAGTGCCGGAACACTTGTCCAAGCTTTTTCATGAAAGTAAAAAGCGACGGTGTTTACTGATGGCTCGATCATGGCAATTAAACTACCAATTAGAATGTCGCCAGTAAGCACATAAGCGACACTAAAGGCGATAGTAAAATGTAGCGCTGCGAAGGTTAGTGTCTTTTTCATGATAATCACTCATTCGTGTTTGTTTCGATGAATAGATTATCAATAATAATTCTCATTAGCGCTAATGGGTGATGAGTATTAATAAGAT
This sequence comes from Vibrio limimangrovi, assembly GCF_054064025.1. Classification (NCBI taxonomy): domain Bacteria; kingdom Pseudomonadati; phylum Pseudomonadota; class Gammaproteobacteria; order Vibrionales; family Vibrionaceae; genus Vibrio; species Vibrio limimangrovi. The sequence continues at coordinate 34,444 of NZ_JBSUGF010000015.1, read as the reverse complement.
AGGCAAAAGCTATCGATTGAAAGGGTTTGGCTGGGTTAATCGACACAATTTAGCTGATACAAAATTAACTGATACAAAAAAGGTTGGCCACAATGACCAACCTTTCTGATTTTAAGAGCAGAAGCATTTGGCTTCTAATTCAACGCGAGCGATTAAAGAGCCGCGATGGTTTTCTTTTGCTCTTCTAGCTTAGCCAGTGTCTCTTTGTAGCCGTCAAGCTTCTCACGCTCTTTAGCAACAACCGCTTCAGGTGCTTTCGCTACGAAGCCTTCGTTACCCAGTTTGCCTTCGATACGCTTGATCTCGCCATGAGTTTTCTGAATCTCGCCATCCAGACGAGCAAGCTCTGCGTCTTTGTCGATCAGGCCTGCCATCGGGATCATAAGCTCAGATTTACCAACCAGTGCCGTTGCACATGCCGGAGTTTCTTCGCCAGCTTCAAGAACGCGTACCGCTTCTAGCTTCGCCAGAGACATTAGCACTTGCTTGTTCGCTTCCAGACGAGCTGCGTCTTCTTCGCTTGCTGCTTTTAGCATGACATCAAGCGGTTTACCCGGATTGATGTCGTACTCAGCACGTAGGTTACGGATGCTAGTGATGAACGCTTTAACCCACTCAATGTCGTCTAACGCTTCTTGGTTGAAGTTCGCTTCGTCGAATTGAGGTAGAGCTTGAAGCATGATAGTGCTTTCTGATGAATTAGTACCTTCAACACCGTCAACAATAGGCTTGATGCTTTGCCAGATAGTTTCAGTGATGTAAGGAATCACTGGGTGAGCCAGACGTAGCGTCTTCTCAAGAACCGTGATTAGCGTACGACGAGTACCACGTTGCTGCGCTTCAGTACCTTTCCATAGAACAGGTTTCGTTAGCTCTAGGTACCAGTCACAGAATTGGTTCCAGATGAATTCGTAAAGCGTGTTCGACGCCATATCCAGACGGAAGTTGTCGATATGGTTGTTGAACGCTTTCGCTGCTAGTTCAAACTGAGACTCGATCCACTTGTCCGCTAGTGAGTATTCAATGTCACCACCGTTGAAGCCACAATCTTGTTCTTCTGTGTTCATCATTACGTAACGGCTAGCGTTCCATAGTTTGTTACAGAAGTTGCGGTAACCTTCAAGACGCTTCATATCCCAGTTGATATCGCGACCTGTTGATGCCATTGCTGCAAGGGTAAAACGTAGTGCGTCTGTACCGTATGCTTCGATACCGTTTTCAAACGTCTTACGTGTGTTCTTCTCGATTTTCTTCGCTAGTTGAGGCTGCATCATGTTTCCACAACGCTTCTCTACTAAAGACTCTAAGTCGATACCATCGATCATGTCGATTGGGTCAAGTACGTTACCTTTCGACTTAGACATCTTGTCGCCGTTTTCGTCACGGATTAGACCAGTAACGTAAACCGTTTTGAATGGTACTTGTGGCTTGCCGTCTTCGTCTTTCACGAAGTGCATGGTCATCATAATCATGCGTGCAACCCAGAAGAAGATGATGTCGAAACCAGTTACTAGCACGTCTGAAGGGTGGAACACTTTCAGATCGTCAGTTTGCTCTGGCCAACCTTGAGTACCGAACGTCCATAGTGCAGAAGAGAACCAGGTATCCAGTACATCTTCGTCTTGGTGTAGTTCAATCACTGACTCTAGATTGTTGTTGTTACGAACTTCTTCTTCGTTACGACCTACATAAACGTTGCCTTGGTTGTCGTACCAAGCCGGGATGCGGTGACCCCACCATAGCTGACGAGAGATACACCAGTCCTGAACGTCACGCATCCAAGAGAAGTACATGTTTTCGTATTGCTTAGGCACGAACTGGATGTCGCCGTTTTCAACGGCTTCAACCGCTGTTTTCGCCAGAGGGGCAGTGCGCACATACCATTGGTCAGTCAGCATTGGTTCGATAACCACGCCACCACGGTCGCCGTAAGGAACTTGTAGATCGTGATCTTTCACTTCTTCAAGCAGACCTAGCTCGTCGAATTCAGCAACGATCGCTTTACGCGCAGCAAAACGCTCCATACCGTGGTATTTTGCTGGAAGTTCAGCGCTGTACGCATCGCTTGCTTCGCCGTTTGTGTTGAATACTTCAGCCGCGTCACGGATGTTCGCGTCAAAAGTCAGAATGTTGATCATTGGTAGCTGGTGGCGCTTGCCCACTTCGTAGTCATTGAAGTCGTGTGCAGGTGTGATTTTCACACAACCAGTGCCTTTCTCCATATCCGCGTGCTCATCACCTACGATAGGGATGCGACGGTCAACGATAGGAAGAATGATGTCTTTACCGATAAGATCTTTGTAACGTGGATCTTCTGGGTTCACAGCAACACCAGTATCACCCAGCACGGTCTCTGGACGCGTTGTTGCTACAACGATGTAGTCTTTACCATCAGCAGTTTTTACGCCATCCGCTAGTGGGTAGCGGAAATGCCACATGTTGCCTTTAGTGTCTTTGTTTTCTACTTCCAGATCTGAGATAGCAGTGTGTAGTTTTGGATCCCAGTTAACCAGACGCTTGCCACGGTAGATAAGATCATCTTCGTATAGACGTACGAATACTTCCTGAACTGCGTTAGACAGACCATCGTCCATCGTAAAGCGTTCACGATCCCAGTCTACTGATGCGCCAAGACGACGTAGCTGCTTAGTGATGGTGCCGCCAGATTCGCCTTTCCATTCCCAGATTTTGTCAATGAAAGCTTCACGACCGTAATCGTTCTTAGTTTTGCCTTCTTCTGCAGCGATTTTACGCTCAACAACCATCTGAGTTGCGATACCAGCGTGGTCAGTACCTACTTGCCAAAGGGTGTTTTTACCCTTCATACGTTCACAGCGGATAAGCGTATCCATGATCGTATCTTGGAACGCGTGGCCCATGTGTAGGCTACCAGTGACGTTCGGTGGCGGGATCATGATGCTGTATGATTCTTTAGTAGTGTCACCGTGTGGCTTGAAGTAGCCTTTCTCTTCCCAAGTCTGATACAGAGCTTGTTCGATTGAAGTTGGGTTATATGTCTTTTCCATAGCGCTCATTTTTCCTCGTCATATTTGGGCTGATTGTGGCTTTAACTGCCTTAATCGAAGCTCAACTATTTAGAGGTTTGATTCTGGTTAATGGTAAATCTTAGTCAATCTCTATAAGTGAACTCTCTAAAGAGAGAGCTTAACTATAAGGATTGACCGTTAAGGATACTGAATTTCTATCGTCTGCAGTTGGTAGCCTGCTTGTCGGTAAATTTTATATCTTTCTCTTGCGAGCTGTTTAGCTTTTTCTTCGCAGGGCACGAAGTCTACCACTTGAGCAAACTTGTTCGCAAAGGTTGTCTCATTTTCCGCCAAATTAATTACTAGTTGACGGTTCCAGGAGGGTTTTACCCCATCATGGCCAATTTCAATATTGGTGGCGTATTTTGGCCCTTCACCAACGAGATTATGTGCCATGAACTTGTCTGTATCAATTTGCCAGAAGGTTTCTGCCAGTTGCTCAGCATGCGCTTTGTCTTGGCAGTTCAGATATACTTTAGCGCCTTGGCGGGCAAAATGCTGAGCCAAAAACACAACGTACTCTTCAAAGCCTGCGGTGTGCGCTTGTGGGCTGTCTTCTTTTATGATGTAGAAAGTCGCTGTTTGCATCATTTCTCTCGCTTGGTTTGGTCTCATGCTGAAACCTTTATCTTCATCACTCTTTTATAAAGAGTAGAGAGATAATAAAAAAGGGCCTTGCGGCCCTTTTCGATGTTGTTCAGAAATTATTCTTCTGTCTCTTGGCCGCTGCGGTTCAAAAGGAATTGGACAAGCATTGAGACAGGACGACCTGTCGAGCCTTTAGCTGCACCAGATTTCCATGCTGTACCAGCGATATCAATGTGTGCCCAGTTGTACTTTTTCGCAAACTTAGACAAGAAACAACCCGCAGTGATAGTGCCGCCAGGACGGCCGCCAATGTTTGCCATATCGGCAAATGGGCTCTTCAGCTGCTCATGGTATTCGTCAGCCATTGGTAGACGCCATGCGCGATCACTCGATTGCTCAGAGGCGTTGACAAGTTCATGAGCAAGTGGGTTGTGGTTTGAAAGCACGCCACTGATGTGGTGACCAAGTGCAATGACACAAGCGCCTGTTAGTGTTGCTACGTCAACAACACAGTCTGGTTCGAAACGCTCGACATAAGTCAGTGCGTCACACAGTACCAAACGGCCTTCTGCATCCGTATTGAGTACTTCAACCGTTTGACCTGACATCGTTGTTAGAATGTCGCCCGGACGGTAAGCGTTGCTGCCAGGCATGTTTTCACAACCAGCCAGAACACCAATTACGTTGATTGGCAGATTTAGCTTCGCCAGCGCTTTCATTGTACCGAATACAGACGCTGCACCACACATGTCGTACTTCATCTCATCCATACCTTCACCAGGTTTTAGAGAGATACCGCCTGAATCGAAGGTTAGGCCTTTACCAACCAGTACGATAGGTTTTGCTTCTGAATCAGGGTTACCTTTGTACTCGATGATAGACATCATAGATTCGTTTTTCGAACCACGACCTACTGCCAGGTATGATGTCATACCCAGTTTTTCCATCTCTTGCTCACCAATGATCTTGGTGGTTACTGTCTCATAGTCGTCAGCCAGGCGACGAGCTTGAGAAGCAAGGTAAGCTGGGTTTGCTACGTTTGGTGGCATATTGCCCAGATCTTTTGACGCTTTTACGCCAGAGGAGATAGCAAGACCATGTGTGATCGCTTTCTCACCCAAGCTTAATTCACGGCGTGTAGGTACGTTGAATACAAGCTTACGCAGTGGGCGGCGAGTTTCAGGCTTAACGCTCTTGAATTGGTTAAATGTGTACAGACCATCTTTAGTCGCTTCTACTGCCTGGCGAACTTTCCAGTAAGTATCACGGCCTTTAACGTGCAGTTCAGTCAGGAAACATACTGCTTCCATAGAGCCAGTTTCGTTAAGTGTGCTGATCGTCTTTTGAATGATTTCCTTGTACTGGCGCTCGCCAAGCTCACGTTCTTTACCACAGCCAACAAGTAAAACGCGCTCAGACAAAACTCCTGGTACTTGATGCAGAAGTAGCATCTGACCAGGCTTACCTTCTAGATCACCACGGCGAAGTAGTGAACTGATGTAACCGTCACTGATTTTATCAAGTTGTTCGGCTACTGGAGAAAGGCGACGTGGTTCAAACACACCAACAACGATACATGCGCTGCGTTGTTTCTCTGGACTGCCACTTTTTACACTGAACTCCATGCGTACTCCTACATCCTGAAGACAAATTGTTCTAAATGTTAGATAATGTCGCTTACTCGTTGAATTTTAGCTCTCAGCTTACACGCAGAGCTAATTAAGCGACTAACATTTAGTTTATAATTTTTAAAAAAATAAATGGTTCAACGGGAAACTATAGTGATTCGACCAAAAAAACAAGTTTTGTATAGGTAATTTCAGCGTGATTATTGTTAGATATTTGATCCGCGAAACACTCAAGAGTCAATTTGCGATCTTTTTCGTACTTTTTTTGGTGTTTGTGAGCCAGAAGTTCATCAGTGTACTTGCTGACGCTTCTGACGGGGATATTCCGGCTGGGTTGATCTTCTCGATTGTTGGTTTGAACATGCCAGCAATGGGCTTATTGATGCTGCCCTTAAGTTTGTATATTGGCATATTGATCACTTTTGGTCGTTTGTATGCTGAGAGCGAAATTGTCGTCATGAATGCGACGGGTATCGGAAATAAGTTCTTGGTGCAGGCAGCGCTTTACTTAGCCTTAATTACCGCGAGTGTGGCGGCATTTAACGCTCTGTGGTTGTCCCCGTGGTCGCAAGATAAAGTGGAACAGCTTTATGAACAAGTTGCGGCAGAAAACAGTGTGGATCTATTGCAGAAAGGACAATTCCAGGGCACTCCAGATGGTTCTTCAGTGGTATTCATTGACGATATAAAAGACAGCAAATTAAGTAATGTGTTTGTCGCACAAATGCGCCCGCGAGATTCGGTCCTTCCTAGTGTGATGTTTTCGTCTTCTGGCGAAGTGCAAGAACTATCGGATGGTCGTCAGATCATCACAATGAAAGAGGGGACACGTTACGAGGGTATTCCAACTCGCGTTGAGTACATGATCACTAAGTTTGATCAATATGAAGGTGTCATCGGGCAGCGAGAAGTTAAAAAGAAAGGGCGAGATTGGGAAGCCTATCCAACTGCAAATTTGATTGGCCATCCAGACCCAGAAGCACAAGCAGAGCTACAATGGCGCATCTCACTATTCGTGTGTATTCCACTGCTTACTATGCTGGTGATTCCATTGTCTGCGGTTAACCCGCGCCAAGGCCGGTTTGCAAAAATGGGCCCGGCAATACTGATTTACTTGGCTTACTTCCTGGCAATCAGTGCGACAAAATCTGCATTGGAAGATGGTTCTATACCGCCAGCCGTTGGCATGTGGCCTATCAACGCGATGCTGCTACTAGTCGCGGTTCTGGCCAATATGATGGACAGTGTTCCAGCTCGACGAATGAAAGAAAAATTCCGTAAGAAGAGGCTCGCGTAAGCTGTGTTCAAAATCTTAGACCTTTATATCGGTAGAACCATCATATCTACCACAGCCCTGGTTTTGGCAACATTTGTTGGCCTATCTGGCATCATCAAATATGTCGAGCAGCTGCGTAAAGTCGGACGTGGCGTCTACGATCTTACGCATGCACTGTATTTTGTGTTGCTGAGTGTTCCGCGTGATATTGAGATGTTTTTCCCGATGGCGGCTCTACTTGGCGCTTTGATTGGTTTAGGTATGTTGGCTTCGAGTTCTGAGCTGGTAGTCATGCAGGCCGCCGGTTTCTCGAAATTAGATATCGGTTTGTCAGTGCTGAAAACTGCGGTTCCTCTAATGCTGATTGTGATGGCATTAGGCCAGTGGGGCGCACCTGAAGCACAAAAGATGGCCCGTGACTTACGTTCCTTTGCGATATCGGGAGGTAGCATTGTCTCGGTTAGAGCTGGAGTTTGGGCGCGTGATTCGAATGACTTTATCTTTATCGGCAAAGTAGAAGACGACAAGCTGTATGCTTTGAACATGTGGCGCTTTGATGATGATAAACACTTACAGAAAGTGATCTTTGCTGAAGAAGTGGATTACGGTCAAGACAACAACTGGTTAATGCGAGATGTGCAAATTACTGACATGCAAGACGAAACCGTTGTCTCCAAGCAAAATGTCGAACAAATGGAATGGCACACCTCGCTTGCTCCGGACAAGCTTGCCGTAGTGACCGTTAAGCCTGAAGAGCTTTCTTTAAGTGGTCTCTATGATTACGTAGGTTACCTTAAATCATCCGAGCAAGAAGCATCTCGTTATGAATTGGCGTTCTGGCGTAAGCTGAGTCAGCCTCTTTCTATCGCGGTTATGATGCTGATGGCCTTGTCGTTTGTATTTGGGCCTTTACGCAGTGTGACCATGGGGGCGAGGGTGTTATCTGGCGTGGTCGCTGGATTCACTTTCTACATCTCAAGTGAGTTCTTTGGACCTTTAACCTTGGTTTACGGCATTCCACCGATATTTGGCGCGTTAGCACCTAGTTTAGTATTCCTGGCTATTGCTGTTTCTTTACTAAGAAGAAAGCTATAAAACCAAAACCAAAACCAAAAAGGAAGGCCAAGTGTTAAATGCCTTCCTTTTTTATTTTTGATTGTTTAATTTGCTTTCGGTAATACCACGACTTGAGTTTTTGCCCATATATCGTGGAATCCGCGTTTCTTTGGATCGATTGGCACCGTCAGATTTGCTAAACCAAATCCAGAGGTTCCCAGACGAATTAACGCTTGAGTGACAGTAATCGGTGAACCATCGGCTGCGTTACGCACTTGAAGCTTCCAGGCTCGCATTCCCAGTGTCTGACCAGCACGAGTCCAGAAAAAGACAAAGAAATAGATCCATACCACCGCTAAATAGAGCGTAAATAGCGGGCTTGCTACGGGATGCTTTGAGAGCATATCCGCTGCATCCACATATTCCCCATAGCTGAGTAACCCTGCTGCATTAAGTGCAAACATAATCGCTATAACGACACCAGCTGCCATCATTTCTATGGCAATGATAATCAACGAGTCATAGAACAAAGCCGCTAATCGACGAAAAAGCCCTGCTGTAGGAAGAGTTGTAGAAGTAGTCATAATTCCATTACTTACCTTAAAAATTGTGGGTCAGAATATAGATTCCCTTCTCGTGTGAAAAGAGACCCAACGCACAGACTCTCTAATTGTGGTGAAATCCGTTATGTTTGTCGTTGTCTTGTTGGAAAAGTGTAGGGACGGCTTTCATTTTTCAGCCATGATATTTTTGGTCCGTTACCTGATGAGAAAGCTGTGAGAGTTGGTGTTTTTCATCTTCGGTATAATGTTGAGATAGCGCGAGTTCCAATGCTTTTTCTGAGAGTTTTGTCGCCGGAGAGGCAAACAATTTGGGATGAATGCTCGATAGCGCCAACAACGCTTTTTGCAGGCGAATCTGAACTTGGAGTTGGGCTGCGCCATCATGCGCTATCGGCAAAAATACATCATCAAACAGATCCTGGCAGCTTAATGAAGGAACAAACAGTCTAGGAAAGCGTGTTTTTATTGGCCTTTTCTGTAGCAACTCTCCCCACAGTGACAGGGCTCGTATAGATCGCCCGATCACATCAATGGCGGTGCCGTTATCATTCACCGCAGGTGAAAGTGCCCTTGAGGCGATCTCCGCCAATACAACTAACCCAAAGCGAGGGTCCTGATCGAATGAACGTTCTGTGCGAATGGTGAAAGCTGTGATAACGTCACTCTCTTCTTTTAACTCTCCACACAGCCAAGCGATTGGTTGTCCTAAGTAAACAAAATTGCCCGGCTGGCGTTCAATGTAGATCGTGCATTGATTCTCTTCGGCAAGGCTGTCGAGATAGTGCATATCAATATGTTGTAAGTAGCCGATCTCCTGACTGTAAATAGGTTTGCTACCCCGAGGCTTATGTTCCGGGTGACTCCAGGGGCGAGCGCCAAGCCAGGGGTTGTCACCACGTTTGCGAATCGCACTTAACAGGGCTTGCTCTACCTTTGATGTCGTTTCAGCAACCCTGCCAAGCACTGATAGATGCTGAATCCAGCGCAGTAGGGTGAGTATGATCATCACGATCACAACCATAGTAACGATGAACAGATAGATACGCGCTTGTTCATGATACGCACCGACACCTAGCGCGATAATGCCCACCAGACTAAATAAGAACGAACCAAGAAACGTGGCCAGAGCATTTTGTGTTGTGCTGTCTTCCATCAATAGCTTAGTGGCTCTTGGTGTCACCCCTGCGCTAGCGGCTCCGTATGCTGAAACCATAATATTGAGCGAAAAGGTAGTCACCGCCAACATTGAGGTCGCCAGAATATTTAGTATGTTATTAAGTAGTTCACTGCTGACGTTAATCGCGGGAGGCAGGACAACGAATTCGTTCAGAACAATCGACATCAGAGCGGTAGCAACCGCAAGTAAGGCGAACAGTGATGTGCGAACCCACAGCTTGCGTGTTATTTGTTTTAATAACCACTGCCATTTAGACCCGGTCATTCCCGTACTCCTATCTGTCACTGATTCAAAAGTGGCTTGAGAATTCAAAGCGTTATTATTGTTAAAGCATAGGCTAAATTCTCTGAAGTCTAATTGGTGTGTGATAATCCATAGTGGTAAAGGTACGTAGATCAGGATATTTCCATACGTGCAGATCGTATCTGGAGTGAGGTGGTGCACAATAATATTTTCAGGTGCAAGTAGTGGACTGGGCTCAGAGCTGGAGAAGCATTTACAATGAAGTATTGAGCATTGAAATGGCTACGTTTTTGATATCACAGTGAATCGAATATAAACGCCATTGATATTGGGAAGATGGCTGTAAAACGAAAGGCTGTTGACAAGATAGCAGTACTAGAACTCTCCTTTGTCACAGTTTGTGGCGAAATTATCAGCAAACGATAGTTATTTAAGGTTTTTCTGCTTGCGCAGGTCAAAAGCTTACGTATAATGCCAACCATCAAAGGGCAATAGCCTAATGATGCCGGTGTGGTGAAATTGGTATACACGACGGATTCAAAATCCGTTGCTTTCGAGCGTGGCGGTTCAAGTCCGCCCACCGGTACCATATTAGAAAGGTCGCTTTTATAGCGGCCTTTCGTCGTTTATAAGCTTTGAATAAATTCAAGAAATCAGAAGCTTAGCTCGTTTTCCCTTCCTTGTTATCGACGCTTTTCTCGCTCGATTAGACTCACTTTATCAACTCTAAAATCTCTCTCATGGTCCATATATGGTTCATCGCATGTCGATTCTGTGCGCAAGGGAATCCTAGTAAATCCAACAAATGCTAAATCCTGTAATCTCGCAAGCCAGTATCAGTAAGGATTCAGGGCTACTAGAACCATGGTGTGACCATGGTGACTTTACGGTGAATGAATTCTTTTTATGAATTGCGTGGGTGGGAAGCTTGGATAATTGCGCTTTATAAATGTACTCTGTATTTAGGCTTTGATTATTAAAGGTTAATATCATGAGTAAAGAAGCATTTCTAAAGCATTTAGCTGAGCAATTTGAAGAGTACGCTAATATTCCAAGTTCACTGGTTGCTGAGAAGGTTAGCAAGAAGCAATTTATCAATGGCCTTATGACTGCCTCACGCTATTTCGACGTTAAGTATGAGGAGCTAGAAGCAGTAATTCCAAAGTCGTTAAATGATGATTATGAACCTCTTGATATTCCTGCTTTTATTCGAGATGGAAAGCTTCTAAGTAAATTGGGTGTAGTTTAGGCTGTTACTTGGTAGGGTGAGGTGCTATTTCGTTTCTGCTTCCCTCCTATAAGCCTTTCATTATGGGCATTGATTGGTTGTGTGTCATAACCTAGAGGGGGTATATACACCTACAACTAATCACACAAATGAATTAACCCCAAGTTGATATCGATATGCAACTATGTAATCTTCTTTATAGTGGTGAACAAATGGAGATTGGCCAACTATGAAGATGATTTTCGTCGATGCTGAAAATGTAGGACTGAAGGAGCTAGAAAAAATCAATGCTTCGGTCATTGATAAAGTCTTTGTTTTTTCTAAGTCAGATTCAGTCAAGCTTGTTTGTGAAAAGTCGTTGTACCTGTTCTTATCTGACTATCCGACAGGTCAGAACCAAGCCGATTTCTATATCATTGCATATCTGTCTAGGGTGCTACTTGCTTTAGATAAAAAGCAGTTGGGCTCTGTTCATTTTGAGCTTTACAGTAACGATGAAAGCTTGATTGCAGCATTTGAGTTTCAGTGCAGGCAGTTAGGCGCTCCGTGTCAAAGCATCAGAACTAGAGAGAACACCGTTGTTCCAATTGTTAAGCCACAACAGACAACCCCTAAATCCCCTGAAGACAAGCTTCTTCATGCTCTGAAGTCCCCTCGTGCTTTAGATCCTAGCTTTCAAAAGCAGCTAGGGCTGTCAAAGTCAGATTTTACTAAGGCAATCAATGAGCTTTCCAAGAGTAACCAAATCAAGCGCAGTCCTCAGTCCAAGAAAAAATGGGTTAGGTGTTAGTGGGCTAGCTTACCGATCTCATTAAAGGGTAATAAATGGCGGTATTCTCCATCGCTACTACTAACCATCAGTGTGTGAATATCGCTGTCCTAAGCTCACTGAGTGATGATCTCGGTAATCTCTGGTGAACCGCGCGTGAGATTAGTGTACCGAGTGGCGTACCGTAGAAAAATATGTGGTTTGATCAAGTGACTATATGAGTTATGGGCTATGAACATGTTGCTGGTGTTGGTAGTTGTAGGATTGGGTGGATGTGGCTGTGAAATCTGTAGGTAAAACAGTGGTAGTTTCCCTTTTAAGCTATGACATTTTTCATTCGTCTAACCAAAATCACTGAATATCACTAAGAATCACTAAACAATCACCGCCCTATCATCGTCGCTATGAAACCGACTCTCATACAATGTCATCGTTCATTCAACAAAGGAGATAGAACGATGAGCAACGGCAATAAGCAGAACGATCATAAAGCAAACCAAGCCAACGGTAACAAAGGAACTTCTGGTAGTAATACGGCGTACCAGAAAGCTCTTGATAACAGAGCTAATCAATTGAACCCGAATAACTCACGCTACCAAGGTAAGAAATAGGAGATTCAATATGGTTGATACTTCGGATATGTCACAAGATGAGCTAGACCTATGGTCGGATATCAATAACCCGAATAATGATGCAGATATGGATGATTGGGCGGATGCTCACAACCCTAACAACGATGATTATTTAGGAGATGACTAAGATGAAAGCCGATGATTAAATATTATCGGCTTTCTTTTAAATAACAGTTGGTTGGCATGACTATGAGTGACGATAAAAAATACAAATATACAAGGCAGTTGTTGAAAATTGCTAAACAAGAAAGTGGTTACACGAATAAAGCGATTGAAAAGAAGGCTGGTTTGAGTGGTTCTTCTAGTTCTTTGGCATCTCGATGGCTAAATGGTCATGCTTTGGCTACCGAGCGACAAATGCGCTACTTCATAAACAATTATGGTCACCTACTTAAGCGGAAAATGGAGCATCTCTACTATCAGATCCAACCTCAAGGCAATAGCATAGTCACTAATTATATGAAGTTTTCTGGAGATATCATTTTTAAGCATCATATAAAGTTGGATTTTTCCCGCGTTGGAGGGGGGTATTCAAGTAAACGTAAGAACGTTAGCGCTATAAGGATCATTGTTATTGAGGATGCTAAATGCTTTAAACTTCTGTTTCAATATAGAGCTGGCTTAGTCACTTGGAAAAGCGATAATCAAAGTGAAAAACCTAGTTTTTCACCAAGACTCGACGACCTTGATGGAGTACTTAGTAGTGATATCGAAGATAGTAATTGGTGCCTATGGGAGACTGTAGATTGTAGTGATGTTGATTCACTAATCGATACATTTTCAAATGTAATTAATCTTATTCTAGGTAGTTCTAATATTGTCGATATTGCAGCATATAATACGGGGCGGTTTCCAGGGGATCGTAAAAGCTCTCTTTTCTTTACCTTCAAGGAGGTAGGGCCAATGGAGTTTGCGTTCTATCAGAAACTAATGAAACTCGGCTTGCAGAGTAAGTTATTGCCGTTTTAAGATTAACCCGAAAACCCAATAGCCTATGAGGGGCTCAATCCTCAAAGCAGAACTGGATACCAGTTCAACAACAAATACCTTTCATTATGAGCACCACCTTAGCTTTAAAGTTGAGGTCGTGTACAGGTATTCGGATAACCTTGTAATCTGTCACTGACTAGGTGAAAACGCTGAGGCAAGTAGCTGAAACGGTTCAAGGTTTATTAGGGATAGGGGTGGGTAAAGCCGAACCATATAGCTTCATGTTGTATCGTTCGGCTTTTATTTTCTATTCCATACAGCTTTCAATTTTGCCAATTAAAAACTCACCAAATTCTTTAGTGATCTGTACCTTATCGTTACCGAAGTTAAGCGTGCCCAGAGTGAAGTTTCCTGACTTTGTCACTGGAATTGTTGGGTAAAGTTGGCGGAATTCTTCTAATACAGCGTTACGTTTAATGTCATATTCCCACCATGAACCACCGAAATCACAGCTACGGTTTTGCCCTTCCATATACCAAGGCCAGCGTTCCTTCCATGATTCCTGTTTTATCTCTTGATCTGTCACATGGAAAAGACTACCAGTGACTTTGAAGTAACTAAGCAACGAACCACATCCTACGCCAGTTGTAATGACTATATCGCCTTTGGTTACGCCTTTAGGCTTTTTCTTGGAAAAGTGTAAATTCTGGTGAAGATCTGAGAAATCTCTGCGTTCTTCGAGAATTACGGGATCATCTTGAGTCCCAATTGGCTTGAGGAAGTAAAGAGGCTCTTTGTCTAAGTCGCTTTCTGATGAGTAGACACGTGACAGGATATCGATATCAGCAGTTGGCTGCTTTGTTTCCCATGCTTTTTGCGAGCTGTACTGCTCAGCGAACATCACAGCTTTTCTCAGTTGAGTTAACGTCAACTCTCTAAATTCAATGGCCTCATAAATCTCGTCAACAAGATTGTCTAGCTGTTCACTATGGGATGACAAAACTCCCCATTCGTGATTGTTCCGCAAACCATTATTAGTAAAGTTAGCCGATGTGATGATTGCTTGATGTTCATGGCTATTGGTTACGACATAGATTTTACCGTGGAGGCTATTATCGACATGAACTTTTACCTTTATCTTGGGGTATTTGGCCTGGAAGTATTCAAGAAAGTCTAATAGCTGTTTTGGCTTGGTTAGTTGTTCAGGGTCGTTGGCCTTGAATGTGGTAACTAGTTCAAGGCTCTTGATTGCTTTGAAGCTAAATCCACTTAAAAAATTAGCAATATCTGCGGCTAAGAACGGTGAAGTAATTAGAAGTCTATCACCGCCTTTGGTAATCAACTCTTGCAAGTCGTGATGATGGGAGCCTGTTATGTTTGATATTATTTTCATTATCCCCTAAGCCTTGGGTGAAGCGTCGATAATTCATCATATTTGACAGTGCTTTGTTGTGCATCAATATTGAATAACGGCAGTTCAGTTCTGTTAACTAAGCTTGAATTTTTACCCCATTATTCTTAAACGCTATACCAGTCCGTTTACTGCATACTCGCATACTGATTTCACGGCTGTGTTGAAAATTTTCGTAGCGACGACTTTCTGGTTTCCCATTGTAGATAAAGGTAATGAACTGTAACGTTTGGTAAGGTCGATGGGGAGTAGATCGTTTCAATCAACCACACCTATCCATCTATCGAGTATCTCTTTAATTTTTAAGCCGCGTTGAACCTGTGCTTAATGAATCTGAAATTAGGCTCTGGCGATAAGTTCGTTCACTGATTGTTCGGGGGATAGGTGTTCTACTAACCATCAGCCTATTCGTTGCTCAAAATCTCGGTGATTCTGGGTGGCTCTGAGTATCACAGCGGTACTTCTGCGCATCTGTTCTGGCTGTCGACCTTGGCTCTAGATTGGTTGAGAATGTCATGAGTTATATTGCTGATTTCTATCGTGGGAGGCTGCTTGCATGAGCCCTGTTGGCGGCGAGTTGAGGTGAGTTTTGGGTATGGCGTGGATAATTATTTTTAAAATTAATATATAAAACCCCACAACTAAAGGGCGTAGCTGCGCGGCCCTTTAGTTGTGGGGTTTTATGATTAACATTGATGTTAGCAATTTCACACAGCACGAATTTTTCTCGCTACAGTTTTTCATACCTTTCAGGGCCTTACTTCAGCACAAGTTGAGTGGGGCATAGCTGTGGCAGTTATCGTAATAAACGACCGTTTATCCATATATTAACCTCTTGTATTCACAGACAATGCAGGAGGGTAAATGAGTAAATCACAACGACTCACCACCGCTTTTCTAAACAACTTAAAACCCAATCCACCAACTGCCAAATCTATCGACTACGAGGTGAACCTATCTGCTATGAAAGATAGTGGATTACCTACAGGTGTTCGCTGTTTGGTCGGTAAGTCAGGTAACAAGCGATTCTTGCTGCGCTATACCAGCCCAGTAACAGGTAAAAAAGCGTCTATTGGTTTAGGTAAGCATCCTGAAGCCGATATCCTGACGCTACGTAGGATCTCCAAAGAGTATCGTCAACAAATACTCGAAGGCACAGACCCGAAGCTAGAACGTGACAATCAATCTGTCGACAAAGCGATGACACTGGAACGTTTCTTCGATGAAGTTTACCTACCGTTAGCAAAGCAAAAACGTAGCTGGAAAGATGATGTCGCTCGATTCCGTCAACATGCTAAGTCGATACATCACATCCCCATTAATGAACTGACTGCAGCTCATATCGTGAAAGTGCAAATGGTGATGCAGGAAGCTATCAGCAAAACAACGGGTAAGCCCTATGCTCTAGCTACTATCAATCGAGTTATCGCATTACTCAAGACCATCAACAAACTTGCTTACAAGTTAATGGATGCACCATTCATCGCTAACAAGGTCAGCTTGCTTAGGGTGGATAATGTGCGAACCGGATACTTGTCGGAGCAACAGCTTAGAGAGTTCATCGGACATGCACTTAATTACCCAGACAAGCAGACAGGAGCATTTCTGGCATTACTGTTCTTAACAGGAGCGAGAGATAAAGAACTGCGTTTTCGGTTGTGGACTGATATCAATTGGCAAGAGCAGTCAATAAACATTCCGCATACTAAGAACGGCACTAGCCACACGATCTACTTGAGTGACTACATGGTCGATATATTGCGTTCGTTACCTAAAGTGACGAACAATCCCTACATCTTTGCTGGCCGTAAACACCGTAAGCCTATCAGTCCAGCCCGTCATGCTCTCAAAGTAATTAAGGCGAAGATGGGGTTTCCGGATATTCCAGGAGACAAGAATAATATTACCTTACATAGCGCAAGGCACACGGTAGGCTCATTGCTCGCGAGCCAAGGTGTTCCGCTGCACGATATCGCCAAACAGTTAAATCATGCTGACTTATCAAGCTCAAGACGATACTCAAAGCTCACTGTAGGCCGACGTAGAGAGATAGGCTCTAAGCTCTCTGATATGGTGAGTTTAGAAAGTCGAGTTAACCAATAATACAACCCACTAGTGAAAGCCTCACTTCGAGTTAAGCGAAGTGGGGCTTTCTGCATTTAAAGGACTAGAAAAATGAAAACGATACAAGCAATTGAAGACGTTGAATCTTTACCTATACCAGACGATATCAAGGCTAAGCTATTAGCCCACTTGGTAGAGCCGTTTGGTGATATTGAATCGACGAAAACATTCTGGCGAGAGGTAGGCACAACGCTATACCTCATTGAATCGTCTGATACTGATGAATCATTAGCCGAGGAAATGGAAGAAGCACAACACTTCATTCGATTCGTTACCAACTATCCCGAATACGTTCTACTGCTTAACGATGAAGACTGTCCTTGGATATTGGCGGTCGCCATCATCACGATGGAAGGTGGTGGTGCGTATCTGTTGGCACCAACGACTAGCCCGACATTACCTGCGAGGGAGTTACTCCCGCAAATAACTGACAACGAATAACCAACCTAAATTACAATCACGACAAGGAGCAAATACTATGGCTCGTAAACCCAATGTAAAAGATAAAACATCTGAAGTGTTGAACGAAAACAACGATGTAAAACCTGACATACAACCTCAGAGTGAAGCTGATATCACACATGAAATTCTGCGCGAAGGTAAGGCGCTAAAGCTTAGTCCAAAGTCTACCAACCATGTCTTTTATGAGATAGGTCGAGCCCCTGTAGATGGTGAGCTGTACGTTCGCTTAGTGGGTAACGAAGGTGGTGGACTACATAGTAAAGAATGGATAAAGCTGAGCGATGTTCTAGATGTACTTGCAACTCAAGAAGATAAACCATTTAAGAGCAGTTTACTTAAGAGTGTCTTTGCTGGTGGTAGTGCGAACAATGCGGGATTTCTCGCTGCGTGTATACGTGGCATGGAGTTAACCATCAAGTCTGAAAAGTCAGTGTTCCTGCACGTTCTTGCGCCTGATTTCGATAAACACCGAGACGAACTTCTCTCGCTCGGTAAGCAGAACCCTGAAACAGACTAGCGTCACTTCCTAATACCTACAAAGCCAACTTCATACCAAGTACAGTCCAAGAGTGCTTCCCTGACAATTCAAGCGAGATTCTATTATGAACTTAACCTTTGATGTTGAGCGATTAGTTCTGCCTGTCAGCATCGATCTTCAAGATGCTTTAATCAAAGTGATCAGCGATTCAAGCAAATGGACACCTATGATCCAATCGCTAGTGATTAACTTCCGAGATACAACTTACAGTGCTGAGAATGGTGGTTGGCATCCTGTAGAGATCAGAGTTGTCCGCCTCTATGACCAGTGTATATTTGATTACATCACGGACTTTGCGTACTGCGGTGGTCCATATCCAGAACTAGTTAAAGAGGTGGATTTCAACTTCTCATCTGGAACAGCAAGTTTTTCCTATGTGCCGGAACTGCCGATAACAAACAGCGAGGTGATGGAGTTCTACTCGATGTGGGAATCCAACTTCCTCAGCTACATCGAAATGGGCGCATTCGATGAGATAAAAGTCACGGCAGATTAGCTTATCAGCCGCAAACCAAGTTGAAAGCACCATGTATGCACCATAAAATCTGTTGTTCACTTCCTAGTGAAACAAAGGCTTCCCATTGTTCCATGCTTGTCATGGTGTGATGGGAAGCCTTTTTCATTTTGAGCTGGTTTCACAACGTTTTACTTAAACGTTGCAGCCGGAATACAGAGGGAAGTAGTTCCATGGGGAGGGGGAAGGATGACGATAGGATTTTAATTCTAACCCGTTTGGTTGGTACGTACTGGTGTTTTGACATAACGCTAAAGGGAGGTTTTTAAACGTCAGAAAAGATCATCAGTAGTAACAACAATAGCAGCCCGATAGGTCTTGTACTTATCGGGCTTTTTTACATCCAGAGAAAAGGAGAATGATGATGCAACCGTTACTAACTACAGGAGTAGCATCAGTAAAGATATATAAGCGAGAAGATGAAGTAGAGATTGAAGTTAAACCAAGTACGAAAGGAGCCTTTAAAGGCGCTGCGACAGGAATGCTGATTGGTCGCTCATTTGGTCCGGTTGGAGTGGCTGTTGGTGCTGGTATCGGAGGTATACTTGGGTATGTTCTAGAGTCTGATTAAACAGGAAGCTTAAAGACTGTTTAAAGGTGGTCTCTTACATGACCATCTTTTTTTTTCGTAAATAGAAAGTGCTTACCGCCATTGAATTAAAAGGGTTTGAACGTCGTGTGTGATTGGTTCGTTGGGGATGAGTAATATCAACAAAAAACACGTTTCGACCGCTAACTCTCTGAACTCTCACTCCCATGGAGGGAAAATAATTCTCCGCATCTATTAATGTGATTATTTTAAGCTTAAATAAAGCGGACCTTTTTTGTTAAGGTAATAATTCTCGATAGGGCCTAATTTTTTATTTATTACGCTAACTATCTCATTTGCTTGTTTTTTATTTATTCTTTTGTTGTTTTTTGTTAAGTGTCCATCAAAAGAAAAAACGCCACTAGTATTGCGAATTGTATTTAGTGATACTTCTTTTTTGTCGAGAGTTACTTTTATATTTGTTTTAAATATTGGAAGTGAATTTAAATGTATGGTTAATTTTGATAATTCTTTGTTGTCCGTTTTTTCTATTTTTACATGTATGTTTTGTTTTTCTTTGCTATTTTCTATGGTGAATAAGTTTGGCGAGTTTACTTTTATAAAGATACAGCCTGGGTGTTTTGTTTCTTTAATAATTAAAAGAATTGTTGGATCTGAATCTTCATCATCGAAGTTTATTCTTAGTAATGAGTAGAAGTATTCATCTTTACTAAGTTTATACCTGACATTTTTGTCAATGTTTTTCTTGTACCACCTCGCGGGGCATTGACTAATTTTAGGGCCGGTATCATATAGTGTTTTAGTCGCACTTACTATTCTTCTTATCAAGTCTTTTTCAATGCCCTTATAGTAGGCTCTGTTTTTGCTAGGTTCAGGCTTATGGGACTTTTTTATTAGGTTTTGAATATTAAGAATGCTAGCTATTGAACGGATGAATTCAGCATTACTTTTGCTTGCTACAGATAATCTTTGGAGTGGGAATTGTATTTTTAAGTATTCATCTTCAGATTCTTTATTGTTAAGAGTGATTTCTTTGTTTTTAATAATTGATATGTATTTTATTTTGTTGGTGATAGTGTTTGGTTTATATTCTTTCGTAAATTCAACAATGTATTTATTTCTATGCTTACTATATGTTGCTTTCTTAGGTAAGTTAAATGGAATATTACTTTTACTTGTGTTGAAAATGTTGCTTATGTTTTCAGGGCTAATTTTTGTGATCTTATTTATTAAAGTAATAATATAAAACTTTTCTTTAGCTGAAAGCTTCGTAATTGAATTGTGGATGAACAGTTGTACCATCTCGTCTTTTTTACTTTCTGTCTTTAGCATTGAAAATTTCTTGTCCTATTTGTTTCTTCATCTTCATCGTAAGGCCATTCAAATTTCATTATACCCGTCTACTTGGAATTGTAGCAGTGTCGGTGGTGCAAAATGCTTCTGAGTATAACTCGACACTGATGTTTGAGCTGTTTGTCAGTACCGCTGCTAGGGCAAGCTATATGGGATAGATTTATCGCATTATACTTACTTTATGAAACTTTTTTTTGGTTCACAAGGGCTCAATAAATGCGGAGCTTCCTCTGAACTAAGCCGAAATACCTACTAGGCGAGCCCTTTTGAGGTCCCCGAACAAATCTACTTATTTTTCTTAAACTACTTCGAAATTTTTACTACGAAACACTGAGAAGTAAGTATGAAGAAAGCTATTAACATGACCCAAAAGGAACTCAATACCCTGCCTCGACCTGCTAAGGGCGAGCAGGGTATTGAGTACCGCTGTAAGAAAAATCCAAGACTTCGCTTACTCGTAACCGCTTCTAGTATGCGTTGGATTGTTCGTCTTAGTTGGAAAGGACAACGCTACTACGAGTCGTTTGGCACCTACCCTGAGATGAAGTTTGCTGACTTTGAGAAGTTGGCTTACCTGTTTATTTCGGATGTTCAATCTGGAGCTTACCGCAAAGGTAGTCGTCTGACTGTGCAGCAGTTCTTTAATGAAGTGGCATTGCCTTTCAGTCAACGATACCACCGTGATCATAAGACGTTTGTATCTCGTGCTAAGCGTGTCATGGCTGTAATGGGTAATAAGCGTATCGTTGACGTAACTCGTCGTGATGTAGAGAAGTTTCTTCACTCCTTGACAGGGCTGTCGAATTCAACGGTAAACCGCTACCAATCCGTTTTATCCAAGATCTTCTCGATTGCAGTAGAGCACGACATCATCGAAAAGAGCCCTGTGAAAGGGGTAAAAAAGTTAGTGGAGAATAACGCTAAAGATCGAGTGTTCTCTGCTAAAGAGATTGAGAGATTCTGTTTTCATGCTTGCGCTGAGTCTAACTTCATTCATGCCAGTGCGTTGATGCTCAGCCTACTCACCGGAATGCGTATTGGTAACGTAATCAGTCTGTCTCGTTCGATGTTAGCCGATGATCTGTCTTCTGTGCTTTTGCCAGTGACTAAGTCGGGTAAATCGCAGCGCGTCTATTTCTCCGAGCCAGCAAAACGCCTGATCCGTAAATGCCTCAAAGTGTCGTTCAACGATTGGGTGTTCCCCTCGTTAAAGAACCAAGGTGAGCATATTGCATACCCACGCTCTTGTATGGAACGCATTCAGCAAGCCATGAAAGCGGAAGGTTCACTAGACGCACCTTTTACTATCCACGACCTTCGCCGCACCTATGCGACTCAAATGTTGATTGCAACGAATGATATTCGTCTAGCGCAGCAAAGTCTTGGCCATTCAAACGTGAGTGTCACTGAGCGATATGCCTATTACAACAATACCCATCTAGCTCAAGCCTCACAGCGAACTGTTGAGTCAATGCTAGCTAATTTCCAATTCGATTAAGGATATTCGAATGAAAAAAGCACTAACAATCGAAGAGTTTGCAGCGGCGTACAGCCTGAATCCTGCAACGGTAAGAACCAATGTCACTCGTAAGCCAGACAGTCTGCCGAAGGTGTTTCGTATTGGTCGCAGTATCCGCTTCCTGCTCAGTGAAATTAACAAGTGGGAGGTGTCACAACTAGAACAAGAATAAGCCGTTATTAACAAGTTTTTCTAGCTATTACTTTTGCCAATTGAGATGGGCTTGATTGGCTACTGAAGAAGCAATGACTTCTTCGTTGC
The DNA here is from genome assembly GCF_054064025.1 of Vibrio limimangrovi. Classification (NCBI taxonomy): domain Bacteria; kingdom Pseudomonadati; phylum Pseudomonadota; class Gammaproteobacteria; order Vibrionales; family Vibrionaceae; genus Vibrio; species Vibrio limimangrovi. Next base: position 12,575 of record NZ_JBSUGF010000015.1, on the reverse strand, counting down.
TCTTTAACAATTTAAACAAAATACAAGGTGATTAAAAATGAACACAATATTTGTAAAAACGAAAGCTGGTGTAGCGAACTTAGCCAATGGTAAGACGGTTTTACCGTCTGATGATCGAGTAGTGGTTTTGGATAAAAACTGTAACTTGATTCTTAACGAGTCGGGTGATCATGTTGGTGAGTTGTTTGAGAAAGTTTCGAAAGTGGTGAAGCCAGAACAGGGAAAAAGCCTGATGCTTGAAAGTGGTGGTTGGATACACGCAAGTGCTATATCCAATGCTTTCATTTCAAGTAAATCAGGAGCACTTTTGATTACGGCATTGAACAGTGACAAGCTCTTGGCAATGTTTACTCCAGAAGAATATTCGGATCTAGAAGGTTTGCGAGATGCGATTACTGAGGCGCTGCTAGCGTTCTCTGAAGGTAATGATTTGCCTACAGTGAATTGGGCAGAGTATCAATAATCTAAATCGTAACATTTGCAAAAAGGCACCTTCGGGTGCCTTTTTGCGTAACTAGAGAGAATTTTTTATGAGTGAAAGTTTTGATTGGCTTGAGCAGGATTCAGACTTAACGATGGATAGCATCGCAACATCGGGTTGGACTGAGGAAAAAGTGGTTAGTACATGGGATGAAGCTCAGGCAGATGCGTCTACTTCTATTAGTAGCGTAAAGCGCAAAGCTAGACCCCTGATGGCACGCAAGTCCAAAAAGAAGAAGGAAGCCAAGCGGAAGCGGCGAGAGGCCACATCGTTCTTTGAGCGTCCTATAGTGGCGATGGATACCGAGTATGTGGAATCCGAGTGCGGAACTTTCAACCGTATCTTGAGCTACCAATTTGCGGTTCTATTCAAGGGCAAGATATCAACGATAATCTTGTTCCCTGAATCAACTAAAAAATCAGGTCGTCTCGCTTTGGATAAGTGTTTGGTACAAGCCATCGAAAAAGCCATGGATGACGAGGTGCTGGATAAATGGCCGACTGACATCATCTTGTGTGCTCATTGGTTATCTGCTGACCTATTTAATTTTAGTAAGGCATTTGACCAGTTGAAAACACATGTTAGCGGTCTTCGAAAAACAGTGGCAAGCCTCGATGATGTTTATGGTCTTGACCTAGACAAAGTTATGTCTCGTCGCATCGATAAAAAACCTCTTAATGTCCACGACAAATCCCGTAATCGTCATACTCTATACATTACGTTCTACGACACCATGCTGCTTTCACCTAATGGATCTTCGTTAGCCTCGGTTGGAGAGCTTTTAAAAGTTCCAAAAGTTGAGATTCCAGAGCCGTACTCCATCTCACGTATGGATGAGTTTTTGGAAGCGGAGCCAGAGCAATTCGCCGAGTACGCGGTTACAGATGCCATTATCAGTGCACGTCACTTCGAACGGGTTAGTTCTTTTTGCCAACATACTCTTGGCTTAAAGTCGGTTCCGTTCACTATTGGTGGTATTGCCGTAAAAGCATTTGTTAACAGTCTGGAAGACAAACGTGGTTATCGTGGCTTGTTTGGCTTTGATAAGGTGACCAAAGAGGTGTGGCCATCTGACCGTAGCAAGCCTTTGACATTGACTCGCGATGTTCCAGTTACGGCACGGATGACGTTAGAGAATTTTGCTACTCAGTGTTACCACGGTGGCCGCAACGAAAGCTTTATTGCTGGGCCTACGTCGATTGATACGTGGCGAGACTATGATGTTCCGTCTTGTTACTCTGCGATTACGCTTGGCCTGCGAGAGTTAGCATATCATCGTATGTATATGACGACTGCACTGCAAGAGCTTTTTGGTGACAAATGTGCTTTGGCTTGGGTTGAGTTTAAGTTCCCTGAACATACTCGATTTCCTAGCTTGGCAGTTCGTTCAGAGTATGGATTGGTGTTTCCGCTTTCGGGGGAGACACACTGCACGGGTCATGAACTTGAAGTGGCTTACAATCAAGGGGCTGAGATAACTATCAAGCAAGCGTTTGTTGTGCCTTGGCTGAACGACGTTCGCATTTTCGAGCCGTTTATGAAATGGGGTAGAGAACGTCGTAAGTCATTTGTTAAAGGAAGCTTTGATGAAAAACTCACGAAAGAAATGTTAAATAGTTGTTATGGCAAGCTGGCGCAATCACTTAGACCTAAGCGTTCGTTTGATATCCAAGCTGGCTACTCCGCGCAACTACCTCCATCGACTTTGACCAATCCATTTTTCGCCTGTTACACGACAGGTCTAGCCAGAGCCTTGTTAGGAGAAATGCTTCATAGCATCCCCGATGACAAGGTAGTTGTATCAGTGACAACTGATGGCTATTTAACCAATGCGAAAATGAGTGAAATTCAACTTAATGGAGCCATTTGTCAACGGTTTCGTGATTTATACCATCGAATCGATCCAGCTGGTGGTGAAATTCTGGAACTCAAGCATCAAGCGAAACAGTTAATTGGTGCTAAAACCCGAGCTCAATATACCGTTATCGAAAGTGAAGGTTTTGAACCAGTGTTAGCCAAAGGGGGTGTTAAGGTCGACCCTTTGGTTTCTGATCAAAGTTCTCATATGGTCGATATGTATCTTAATCGCAAATCGGGTGACAAAGTTGATGGCAGCTATTTGACACCTAACCGGATGCGCTTTTTAGAGCATAAGGATTTGATGTTAGAGAAGCGGTCAATCTTCTTGAACATGGAATACGATCAGAAACGTCAGAGCTTTAATCCGATCATGACTGATGTTAAAGGCCGTCAACATATTGCTTTGGAAACCAAGCCTCATCAGTCGTTAGATGACATGCAGTTTACGCGATTGCGTTTTGATCGTTGGCGTAAAAAGCATTGTCTTAAAGCGCTTGAAGATTGGTATGACTGGCAAGACCGCTTGGTGATGGCTGAGACTGCTAGTAACAAAGATGTGCGTCTAAAGGCTGATGAAACTTCGGATAGCTTAATGGCGCGGTTGTTCTTGCGGTTCTATGCGTATGAACAAGGTGGTATGAGTAAGCATGAGATTACCGCAAAAGAATTGGCTGAGTGGATGACTGATATTGGCTATCCAACCAAACCAACCGCAGTGCGCAGTGCGAAACAATCCAAACTGATTGAAGGGGCTGTGCCAATGACAGAGCAGACCTTGAAACTCGCGCGCTTAATCATTTCGAAGTTTCCTAACTTCGAGGTTGAACTTATCTTCAACGCTGATGCTCGTCTCGCATTGCTAGAAGCGCTCAAATCTAGTTGAGATCGTAAATATTGAATTAAAAAAGCCCTTTATCTAAAGGGCTTTTTCATACCTGAGTGTTTGTGCCGTAGGGGAGTAAGTAACCCGTGGCATGACACTCTCCACTTACAGTCACATATCCGTGGCAATTATCACTCTTCAAAAAAATAAGGAGGCCGATCATGGCTAAAAAAGCAAAAGCACATGTAGTAGCGCAAGGACATCAAACAGGTGTGTTCACCGAGTGGAGCGATGTAGAGAAACAGACTTTTAATTACAGTGGGAAGCTTAACTGGGGCTGCCCGTCAGTTGAGCAAGCCGAAGCTGAATATCAAAAACTGTGTGAATGGCGAAGTTTGTACGATAAAGATAATCAAGCCGTGCTTACTCTGAACGCTGCTAAAAAGATAGTTGCTGGCGAGTATGTAGATCCGAAACCATTTATTAAGCTGCTGGAGGTGGAGAGAGACGGTTTAGTAAATGACGGAGTTGGGCAAACTAAAGTTATGTCGAAATCTCAATCGAGAAAGTTAGCCACAGCTGACCGAAGAGTGCGGGCTACAATGCATTATGAAATCACAGGGCGAGTGTTCAAAAAGTAGTTTTAAACGAATTTATGAGATTTAATTGATATTTAAATTAAAAAAGCGGAGTTGGCCTTTTGGTCAACTCCGCTTTTTTATTGTGTCTCATAGTAGTGAGCACTCTTTGGCGTTAGAACCAAGTTCAAGTAGCACCTACGGTAATAAAGCAGTTATATACAAGACTGAGTACTCAAGTATGCGCCAAGCGGCTAGAGAGTTAGGCGTGGCGCAAAGTACGCTGATGAACCGCATAAAGGCTGGCATATCTGTAGAGGAAGTGCTTTCGGCTTCCCACGCCAACCGAGAGAAACTAAACGGTCAGTCCAAACCTATGTTCTACGGTAACAAGCTCTATCCGTCTGCGCGCCATTTGTTGCTTGCTAATCCCGCGCTGGTTGCTGGTGGTGATTTAGGTAAGGCTGTTACCTCTCTGAATGACAAGGCTCGCCGAGCTAAGAATCAGGGTGGGGTTCACAATCTGTCGTTGGATCAAGTTGCCGCTGAGTTTGGTCTTGCGAAAATTGGGTTTGCTGATGAGTTTGATGGTTTTGTTGCGCAGTTAGTTGAGCAAGTTGGTGAAGTGGCTTTGACCGGGCTGTTCTATGAGCTGAAGTAGTGCACATTGGTGTTTTGAAGAGAGTAGTTGCGTTGAGAGACTGCTCCCTTTTTTATTGTCTGCTCGGACGGTAATCACTGCTGCTGATATTTATAATCGTGGGTTAATATTGCTGAAGGTTTTGCTCTGAGTGGTTGCTTGGGACATCTGAGGGTAATCTGCTTCCGGAATTTAGCTGGGGACTTGTTGTGGTATGCGTGATACTTAAGACTGATATGAAGTGGCTCTTTTACCTCACTTTTTGCAATACTTAATAAGTAAGCTGGATTTTTATGTGATGCGTGTCACGTTTTTATGGGTGTGTCGAGAGAAGTTGTAGTGGACAGTAAGTGGCGCATCATGTGAGGGTGTAAGTCAAAATGTCTATATATAGTGCTTATGAACACTATTGCGTGACAAGTGTCACGCTGTTTGTTAGGTAGACACATTTTTAACCTAGCTTTATATTGGAACTAGATGTGGACACATAGATGGGGCTGCTATAGAATCGCCGCCTAAATTTTATACTATGTTTTTATGAGGAGGGAGACGCAAATGACTAAGAAAAAAGCTAATGTATCTGAACGTCAACCTTTAGTAATATCTAAAGAGAAGCGACTAGAGCTTATTGCTGAGTCTCTTGAGAATATTGATTTTACTGATTCTCGCAAGCATAGCATTACGATGGTTGAATCTATTAGGAAGATGCGGAGCTCGTTTTCTGCTCTGATTGACGCATACTAGAATACTTACATAAATATGTGCAATAAGTAGTATAATGGCGCTTGAATTTTATTCAGGCGCTTTTTCTTTGTTGGGGGGCAGTTTTGGTAGGTAAAAAATGGGTGTTTAGGGAGCTAGTAAAAGACAACCGAGATTATCTTGGACTCATGTCATATGCACTTTACAAGCATGAAAAAGACGAAACTGCTAATGGCTTGAGAGAAAACGGAGCTTCGGACGATAAGGTTGAGCAAACTCTCAAAGACTTTCACGATCAAGTTTTAATGAGCCCTGCTAGGTTGGGGGCATATAAGCAGAGAGCTGCTGGCCTGATAGATACTGCAATAAAATCTTCTACCGATAAACTTGAAGCCCAGTACAATGAATTACAGGAACAGCTCAAAAGAGAATATGTAAGTCAGCATAAAAAGCTTGAAAAACAGAAAGCAGATCTGGACTTGCGTGAAAAAGGCCTAAAAAAACTCGAAGGAAAAATCCGAACAGAAGTCGTGAACACTATTAAATCAAGCGCTCAAGAATACCAGAAGCCTCACTTTGTGGTTGGTATTTTAAAGTGGCTTGGTAGTGGTTTCAGTGGTGTGGTTGCGAGTGTATTGGTTATGGTGCTGACATTAGGGGTTTTAACTATGGGAGATCCTGAGTCCAAGCACCAGTTGGCAGTTGGTTTTTTAAAAGGGCTAGTTACCTTACTTACAGGGGAGAGTATGGGGTAACCACCGATTGTCAGAATCGTTTTGGTGTAAAGCTTGCTGAATAATTGTGTAAGGAACACTCTTCCGAAGTTTGTTCATCTTTCTAGATCTTGAAACTTTCGCTATGTCTTTACTTTATGGAAGTTATTTTCACTTTGCGTTAGCGTAGTTTATTCTCTCATTAATTAGAAATCCACCTAGAGGCTGTCTTCTAGGTGGGCTAAAATGCTTTCTAGTTCGCTGTGTATTTCTCTAATGTCGCTACTCTCTTGAGTATGAGCTGGCCATCTTCGATCGTGAGGATAGGCTCGCCATTATTTCTTACATGGCCATATGAGATTGACTTTCTGTATCTTTGTCTTCTGTTGCTAGAGTCAACATTGCGGTCATAGTTTTTATCATAGCCGTCTTTCCATTGATGAAAGTGAGATTCTGCTAGGTCTTCCCCTTTCATAACCATCACACTTACCCTGCTGTAATCTTTTGAATATGAGCAGAATAGATGGTTTACAGTACAATCTTCTTCTAGCTTTTCTAAGCCAGTATTTAGGTGATATTGGTATTCAAAAGATGAATCCATTGTAGCGGATTTTACTTCCCAGCCTTGTAGGTCAGCACCAGTGTTACCAGTACCTTTTTGTCCCGTTAGTATTGCTGCAAAAAGCTCCCAGAGAACCGAGGGGACCAACCCTGGAACCTTTAAATTATGCTCTTCAAGTAGGTTTATGAGCTCCACTTTGTGAATATGCTTTCTATAAAACGCATATGCAGCATCAATACCGTATGCTCGTTTGGTTTTTTCGTTCATTTTTAGCCACGCTATTTGATTCAATCAGATTAGTTCTAGGTTGAGCGTTGATACTTATTAAGTCAATTTATATCAGTTGCTTATGATGACTTGGTTGTTGTTTTTTACTTGCTAGTGTGTTGTGGTGTTACAATCGTTTGTGCTCACGGCTAGCTAATTTCTTAGAAATGTAAAAAAAACTGAGATATAGTGGCGGGCAGTTCGGTTTTAGTGCAAAATAACTGTGTATTCATACAGTGTTGGATTTAGGAAATGTTTGAGTTATCCAGTAAAGAAATTAGTGAGCCTAAAGGAAGTTCTTTATTGCAAAAGGAAAGTGTTGCTTTCTTACCAAGAAGTCTTGATTTTTTCGCTGGAAGTGGTCTGGTATCTGAAGCTCTCAAAGGTATTTTTAATACCGTTTGGGCTAATGACATTTGTGATAAGAAGAGAGATGTTTTTGTCGCAAATCACTCAGACCAAGTATTTCACCTAGACTCAATAGAAAACATTAATGGTGGCGAGTTACCTGAACATGAACTCTCATGGGCTAGTTTTCCTTGCCAAGACCTATCTGTTGCTGGTAATCAAAATGGTATTAAAGCAAACCGTAGTGGTATGGTTTGGCAATGGTTAAGGGTGTTGGATGAAGTTAAACAACTTCCTTCTGTTATTGTTGCGGAAAATGTCGTCGGTCTAATTACGTCTAAAAGTGGCGAAAACTATCTTGCTCTACACAACGCCTTAACAGAACGAGGGTATCGAGTTGGGGCGGTTTTATTAGATGCTGTGCATTGGGTTCCTCATTCTCGACCTAGAATTTTTGTCATTGGTGTTCAATCTGACATCAATGTCGACTCGATTACACGAACAGATGCTACTTGGTGCCATAGCGATGCTCTAAAGAAAGTCGCAAACCGTGCTCAAGGATGGCTTTGGTGGGATATTCCCATGCCATCCAAACGCAGCTTCGACATCGAATCAATTATTGAATTTGATGCACCAGTTGATCGTGGTGAAAAAGCACAAAGAAACCTTAGTCTAATTCCAGATGCTCATGTGGCTAGAATGCATGAATGTGTAAAACTAGGTCAGAGAGTCTTTCCTGGATACAAGCGAATGCGAAAAGGGAAGCAAGTGCTGGAGTTGCGCTTTGATGGCGTTGCAGGTTGTTTGCGAACTCCTTCTGGTGGAAGTAGCCGTCAGTATGTTGTGATTTATAATGGTAGTGGTTTTGATATTCGGTTATTGACCGTGAGAGAGACTGCTAGATTGATGGGAGCGAGTGACAATTTTGTGCTTCCGGGAAGTTATAATGATGGTTATAGAGCGATGGGTGATGCAGTAGCTCTGCCTGTTGCAAGATACCTTGCGCAAGAGCTCTTAGCTAAAATTGTAAAGCGATAATAGTATTGTTTTTGTTCTCAGAGGTATCCAACTAGATCCTATAATATCTGTGTTTTTGGCTTCTTTTATCTAACAAGATCCTTGTAAATACAACTAGTTAAAAGGTCATGTAAGGAATTCAAAATCCGTTTCCTTCGGGAGTGGCGGTTCAAGTCCGCCCACCGGTACCATATTCTAAGGCAGAGCCTCGACGAAAGTCGGGGCTTTGTTGTATCTGGGTTTTAAAAATTCAAGTCCAGCGTGGCGGCTCGGATGCGAGCCCAGTCAGTCATACATAGAAAGGTCGCTTTTATAGCGGCCTTTCGTCGTTTATAAGCTTTGAAAGTGTTTGATTTCACAAGGTCCACTCGTTATTCCCATCCTTTATTCGTTTTTCATAATCCGCTTTAATCTCCTGCTTTATCTACTTCGAAAAGTACTCCGGGTACTCGCTTGCTAAATATGTGCTCTATTTTGGTGTGGAGACAAGTTCGATTTATATTTTTTAGAGTTGGAGCTTCCTGCTAGAAACTACAGCAAAGGAATAGTATCGACGATACTAAAAGTAGTATTCACTAATATGGGGTGCCGGTTAGCAAACTTTGTACTGATAGGTTTCACTCTTTTGGTGCGATAATTAACTTCCCGAGTTTAATGATGAAATATCAAACCGTATTTGTCTGGTTGCCTTTTTTGAGAATGCGATATGTGAAAAGATGCCCGTCTTAACTATCTTCATTGTGGCACCATCAACTTTGTTATGAAAAAGCAAGGTATGGCGGGGCGCTGCTTCACCATTAAAAAAAAGGATAATCTAAATGATAGGGAGATTAACCCAGTTGTTCCCCGTTTGGGCTGTTGTATTTGCCTTAACTGCTTACTTTTCACCTAGTCTCTTTGTCGATTTAAAGTCTCAAATAGTACCGCTACTTACCATCATCATGCTTGCCATGGGAATAAGCTTATCACCAGGTGATTTTCTTAATGTTCTTAAGCATAAAAAAGCAGTGGGCGTTGGCGTATTTCTCCAGTTTTTAATTATGCCTCTTACGGCCTTGTTCATTAGCTTTTTGTTAGGATTTAGCACCGAACTTACGGTAGGTATGGTACTTGTTGGTAGTGTTGCTGGTGGTACGTCATCGAACGTAATGGTATTTCTTGCTAAAGGTGACGTTGCCCTTTCCATCTCGATGACGGCTATATCTACATTATTAGGCGTAATCTTAACGCCACTGCTTGTAGAAGGATTGATTGGTCAAAGTGTTGATGTTCCTGTCTCGGGGATGTTGATGAGCTTGGTCAAGATCGTATTACTTCCTGTCGCGATTGGGGTCATCATCAATACGTTCATTCCTAAGGCTGTAGCTAAGGTTAATGCTATCTTGCCGTTAATCTCAATGGTTGCGATTGTACTTATTATCGCAATTGTCGTTGCTCTAAACGCTGAGAATCTCAATACGGTTGGGCCACTAGTTGCTTTGGCGGTTATGTTACACAATGGCCTTGGATTGACGTTGGGCTACTACTGCTGCCGTCTGCTTGGATTTAATGAATCGACTTGTCGGACGATTGCATTTGAAGTGGGGTTACAGAACTCAGGCTTGGCAACTGCACTTGCAATGAAGTTCTTCTCACCTGCATCGGCGATTGCAGGCACAATATTCTCAGTTTGGCACAATATTTCAGGCTCTTTGTTAGCAGGGTACTGGGCGAGTAAAAAAACTCGTAAACCTCAAGCGGTAACCAATAGCTAAATAAGTTGAAATGCTTCAAGCATATCAAGATGTATCCCGTGAGGAGTGTTTCTCCTGCGGTATTCACCTTGACTCTCAAATTTACCTCCTGACTGTTTACCCGTACTCAGGAGGTGAATTTGACCTGTTCAGATAAACAGTAAGGTTTGGTGATTGAGTTACTCAAGCTCTACTGGTGGTCTAAATACCATTTCATGTACAACCACATCTTCAGGTAACTTCAACAACCCCATTATTGTGCGGGCGACACTTTCTGGGCTCATATACTCAGGACGGCTGGCGGATCTGAAGTTGGTGTCGGTACCACCTGGTAATAGGTTTGTGACTTTGACCCCATGAGGCTGAGCTTCTTTCATTAGCACGCCAGTAAAACCGGATAGCCCTTGTTTCATTGATGTGTAAACCGCCATTGTTTCACTTGCTCGTTTGGCAACTGTGCTGGTGACATTAATAATGTATCCCGATTTTTGTGCTTTCATGATTGAAAGCGCTTCTCTGCACAGAATGGCTGGAGCTCTTAAGTTGATGGCATATTGTTGGTCGAACTCTTCTAAAGAGAATTCTTCAATTGCACACTTACGAGTGTTCAGGCCGGCGTTATTCACCAAAACGTCCAATCCGCCGAGCTCATCAGCCGCTTGGTGGAACATATCAATCACTTGTTGTGAATCCGCGAGATCATAAGCGCCAAACTTACAACTGGTAATGTTGTGTAATTCGCTTAACTTATCTTGATTTCTGCCAGTGGCAAAAACGTCATGCTGCTCAGCACATAGTTGTTTTACCAGTTCAAACCCAATACCACTGCTGGCCCCCGTAACAAGCACTTTCATATTCTCTCTCCGAGTTAACGTAACAAGAAATCCAAATTTAATTATGCCTTGCTTCAATTAAACGACAAATGGAAGTAGCGGATTTAGGATTACTCAACTGCTGAATTGTGACTAAACGTCTCATTTATTGGTGTCTCAATTTTTCTCTCGATACGTAACCGTTGTAACGTCTGAACAGATACATAACTTTTGGACGATATACGCCTCGTAGTTTTTTGTTCTTATTGATGAACTTGTTATCAAAATTTACTAATATTCAATGTTTATCTTGATAATTCAATTGGTAGTGAGCTGTGGCAGCAATTAAACTTACCGTAGATCGTATCCAGCCTGGGTTACATATTCGCTTACCGTTGAAATGGAACGATCACCCCTTCCTACTCAATAGCTTTAAAATTAAAGACCAAGAACAGGTTGAGATGATTCGTCACCTCGGCGTTAAGTTCGTGTACTTTAACCCTGAACAAAGTGACGTTTCTCCACTGCCTGTTAATTTGGATAATTTCGAGACAGCCAAAAATGACGGGGAGTTAGATATAGAAGCTAAAAAATTGTGGCAAGAGAAGCAGAAACGTATTGAAAAACTGAGCGCTTACCGGCGTAGAGTTTTGCAATGTGAAAAAGAGTTTGAGCGATCACTGGCTCGTATGCGCTCTGTTATGACCAAGATTCGTAACCGTCCTGTAGCCGCCGTTGATGAAGCCAGGCAATTAACAGAAGATATTGTCGATAAACTAATGTGTGAGGACAATGTCACATTGCATTTGATGAATGGGAATAACGAGTTTGAAGATATCTACTTTCATTCTTTGAACGTCGCAGTCATAGCGATGATGATTGGCCAAGCAAAAGGTTACTCTGCAGAGAAGTTAAAAGCATTGTCTTTCGCTGCACTTTTTCATGATATGGGGAAAGTGAAAATTCCAACGGCGATTATAAGAAAACAAGCGAGCCTGACAGAGCCCGAAGCGAATTATTTAAAGTTACACACCAAGTATGGCTTGGATCTGGCCAATCAAATCGAGGGGTTTCCTGAAACTGCTAAGGTAGTGATTGCTCAACATCATGAGTTAAGAGATGGCTCCGGCTATCCGAAAGGGCTTCAAGGGGATGAGATAAACGAGCTCGCACAAGTTGTTATCGTAGCGAATGCGTTTGACAACTTGTGTCATACCCCCGTGGCTTCCGAGCAAAAAATTCCTCATGCGGCGCTCTCTCATCTATATAAGAATTGCAAACACTTATATAAAGAAGAAAACTTAAATATATTGATTAAGTTTATGGGTGTGTTTCCGCCGGGGACTGTCGTACAGCTATCGAATAACATGGTTGGGCTAGTCATTTCAGTGAATGCTTCGAAGCTACTGTTCCCAAATGTCTTGGTTTATGACCCGTCGGTACCGAGAACTCAAGCTCCTATCATCGATCTCGCGTCAAAAGACTTAAGAATTATAAATGCAATTCATCCATCCAAATTACCTGAGAAGATAAAAGACTATCTCAATCCACGCTCGCGTATATCATATTTCTTTGATAGTGAAGATTAGTTATCCACAGGGGTTTGTGAATATTCTGTATAAATACTGAGTGTTGATTTGGGGTAACTTTTAAGATGGATAGAAAGTGTTCGTTTGGCATGTTTTTTTAGAAAAAATGCATTTTTAGTATTGCCAAAGAAATACTTCTCCCTATAATGCGCATCCACCGACACGGCAGATGCGATAAGGCTTCAGCAAGGTCGGAGAGGTGAAAAGCTTCTGCGAAAATAAGTTGAAAAAAGTGTTTGACACTAACAGCTAAATCGCTAGAATGCACCTCCGCTTTGAGAAGAAAGCTTCTCGAAAGCAAGCTCTTTAACAATATAGACCTATCAATCTGTGTGGGCACTCGTTGATGATAATCCAATTAGATACCTCGGTATCAAATTAGGTATCAATGAACTGAGTGACCAATCGAGATTAAGTTTACTTAGTCTTGGCACAGTCAATTCATTATCG
>NZ_JBSUGF010000014.1:0-54104 GCF_054064025.1 Vibrio limimangrovi | reverse complement strand
TCACAAGAAACCGAATATACGACCGCATCTTAACTTTGAATTGCTAAATCACTTTGTAAATACGTGGATTCCATATAAGGAATGGGGCAGAAACGCTTCAGCGAGGATCGTCGCTAGCAAGCCTCTGGACAAAACTACAACCTCAAAATTTTTAAACTATCGACTCGGCGGCCATTCAGAAATTGTTTGATATTATTAATTTAAGCAGCATTAAAAGGCTTTTGGTGATTCCAATCTACCAGCCTTGAACTAAATTAGTGAACTGACACTTATTCTCTCCACATAAATAATTTTCGGCTAAACGAACAATAAAAAGTAAATTATAAGTATGTCACAAATCATTTTTTACCTCATTATTCGGTGAAAACCTACTATGAATTAGGTCAATTACCATCTAAATCAGATTCTCTTGTTTACTAAAGCAAGGAGTCTGTATGTCTTTCAGTAAACTTCTCTATCACTCTATATTTTTCTTAATCATTTCAACGAAACCTGTTCACGCAGAACCTTCCGGCGCTGACACAGTTACGTTTTCAGTGGCTACCTATAACGTTAAATTTCTGTCCGCGTGTATGCACAAAGAGCGCCAGAAAAAATTCCAGCAAGTCGTAGACAATCTTGAAGGCGTGGATGTTGTTGCGTTGCAAGAAGTCCGTGACCGCTTTGCAGCAGAGTACTACTTCGACCCAGCCGAGTGGGTGGTGATTCTAGACGATGACAGTACCGATGACATGAACCTGGCGTTTGCAATACGAAAAGGTATTCATTACTCACTTGCCTCCGGAGCCGTAAAGAATGCGGATTCAATTCTGGATTTCGCGTTTGATAAGCACAACCCCAACTTCATCGACGAGCGCAGAGTTCTGAAGCTGATTGTGTCAACTGATGCCGGCGATGTCCTCGTGCTTAATCACCACGCCAAATCACGATATAGCGGTAGACTGGACACGGAGACTACAAGGGTTAACGCATCTCTCAATATTCTCGATTTCATCGATTCCAGCTCTTATGACAAAATCGTTCTGCTTGGTGATTTTAATGATACGCCGGATGACGCTTCTCTGAATACTTTAGAAACTGGGGCATTATCACCTCAAGCGCTTGAAAACGTACCGGGCACTTACTTTGTCAATCTGGCTGAGCCTTTAGTTGCTCAAAATCTGGTGAGCTATGGCCTGAAAAGTAACGCAAAAACCGACGCTCTAATTGAGCTTGTAGATGCTGTTGTTCCGGACAGCCGACAAACTAACCTCGACAATTATGCAGCCGACGTTGAAGTTACGCATGCAATGTATGATCAGATACTGGCAACCCCCGCTTTGTTATCGTCATACAACAACCAAATGTATGCCTATACCTTTGAAGAACTCGACGCCGTAGCCGGTAATGCGGATACCCGCGCTTCCGATCATACTCCCGTCATAGCTACTTTCGGTATCAATGCACATCCCCTACCCAAACTCGCCATTATTTCTCTGTTAGCCAACCCAGTAGGTACCGATTATCAGAACGAATCCATAACCCTTCTGAATACCGGATCGCCATTCAATGGCTAGTTACTGCTTAAGGATGCAAGTGATAAAAGCACGTTGCTCACAGCAAACTTAGCCAAAGGTGAACAAGCCACTTTCACTATCAGTTCCGGAGTCACATTGAACAACAGCGGGGACACAATCACGCTGCTTGACCGATATGAGCGAGAAATTCATACAGTTACCTACACATCTTCGCAAGAAGGGATAGAAAATACTTTTTGAGGAATATTACTTTTTTTGCCTGATGAGTCTTCATCATAGGTAACGTGCTCGGAAAGCATTGTTGTCGAAGTTAATTAAGCATCAAATTTAGAACAAACTTCAAGTAACAATTAAGGATAAATATGAAGTCAATAAAGAGTTTAGGGTTAATTACCCTTATGTGCTCTCAAAGTGCTTTAGCTAGCAGTGAGTGGGTCTCAGACCAGGTTTATACAGCTGGTGATGTAGTCACATGGCAAGGAGAAACTTACATTTCATCACACTGGACCAATGGTATCGAACCTGTCATCAATGACATTAGTTGGGACGGATGGGTGTATGTTGAAAATTCAGATATACAATCTTGGGAACCCAACAAAGAGTATGATGGAGGGGATCTCGTTAAGATCAACGCAGACTACTATATTGCGAAATGGTGGTCTAAAGACTCCATTCCCTCCGACTCGTCAGCATGGCGAAAGCTATCAGATTTTGATGTAGACCCACCAACAACTCCAATAGCGCCCGTACTCGGAAACGACGAAGATAACAACGGTATACGTGATGACTACGAAGAAGCAGTTGCAACCATGTATCTACCAAGCCAACAACGTTATACACAGGTAGCCATCGCAGCCAGTTTCGTTTGGAAGATGCAAACTGAGGTTGCACTCGATGACACTATCACTATGACACCAGAAGCTGCAGCTATTGCGTTTAACGAGGAACTAGCATTAGACCAATGCTTTTTACAACTCAAAGCAGAAGACCCAGATTTCGAATACCCTCACCTAGCTTACTACAACACTGTTGAAAGGGCTCATAGATCTCGTGTTGGCCATGAACGGATAGGAAAAATGATCGGCGAAAGAACAGACCTCATCATCATCCCAACAGAGCCATGCGTTGGTTACAATAAAGGAGATACCGATGAAATCTAAAATTATAACTCTCCTGACAATACTAACTAGTGGGCTATTTAGTTCAACAGCTATGGCCGACAGATATTGCGTGCAGAATGCGGACAAGCTCCAGCTGTTTTATGTAAACGGCATGTTCAAGAAACTTTCAGGTTTTACCACTGATCTGGCGGCTATCAATGAGTTTCAAGAAAACCACCTATACATGTTTGAGAAAGCAGGAAACGCTGAAGGGGTCCACAACTATGACGAAATTGTAGCAAACCAATTATTCGAGCTAGTGCAACATAAAACCAAGGACATGGAAGTAAATGATCCGATACGACTGCTTTTGATTTCGTTCGTAGCAGGAGAGCTCAACAAAGCTTCTCGTGGCATGCTGGAACAAATGAATAATATATTAAGTGTTATTAACTTTGAAAACATAATGGGCATTATCCACGAAACCAATTATAGAAACATGCGAACGAGACTTTTTTCAGTATTGGCACGTTGCAATAGAACAATATTGCTGACTCATGGGCAAGGAAATTTTTATGGTAATACACTTTACTCAGATATTTTCGACTCGTATCAATACTATTACGGACCCGAACTCAGTGAATTTCCTATGCTAGGTTATATGGGACTATCCAATCCAAGTCATGAAATCGGTGGTCCTGCTGGTGCTAACAACCCTTCTATTGCTAAGACATTTACCAATGAAGATGACCTTTTCACAAATGCATTTAGATTTAGTTTTGGTGGAGTACCATCTAATCCAGTCAGTGGCAGTTCTATGCGCGACTTCAGTGGCCATACACTACGATATTCTTACCTAGAAAGCCCTGCAGTACGTGACATTTTAGCGAGCATGTTTGAAGATATAACCAAGGGAATTACGCCTTTCCCAATGTATGACCAACATCCGTCCAGTTCATCCGCAATAAAATCCATTGGCTACTCGAAAATAAATAATATTCTAGACGTAGAGTTCGAACATGGTGGCGCATATCGATACTTCGATGTGCCAGTTGGTACTTGGGAACATCTATATAGGTCAACATCGCACGGTACATATTTCAACGAAAATATAAGAGGCAATTTCTCTTACGAAAAGTTAGAACCACTACCGTAACTGCCTTTGAAGAAAAAAGAGCGAAATTTCTAGTCTGATAACTCACAGGGATCTGAGTTTAACTCAGATCCCTTTTTATTTAATAAAAGTATAACCTTAGATTACAAAAATTTAAAAAAGCATAGGGTGATGTGCAGTATATATTTAAAATAGCATATGCTTAAACTCTAAGTGAAAGACTCCAATATATAGAATCTCATGGTAACTGCATTTACGAGAGTTTAAAGATCTCTTAATAATAAAACTTCTGTATCACACACCAAAATCATCACAGCAGTCGTTCAGGGTGTGCTAGAACGCCCATGGACATTTTCGTGTTAGGATTTTTGCACTAATGAAAGCATTTCAGATTACCAAAAGGGCTCTTCTCCGCTTACATGAGTCAGAAAACAAAACGCATTTATCATAAAGCCATGATTTATAATGCTTATTTTTATTATAAGTCAGTAGTGTATTTTGTCGTCTTTGTCTTCCTCGTTGTTTTGCTTTAAAGGCCAGTGTGTAGAATCTTGTTCAATAGAAGAGGTGTCTCAATCAGTATTCGTTCGCTGTCGTCGAGACCGAAGATATAAGGTCAAAGATCCAATCACAGGCACACCCTGCACCGTAGACCATTATGTTAAAAGACGACTTCAGGACCTGCCTGTTAGCGGTCGACCATGCACGATAGAAGTTGAGCTGGCTAAAACCAGAGATAAAGAAGGAAGACGATTGATTGAAGCGACTGACTATGTAGCTAAAGGAGGTCGCTATACCGCTCGCTTTTGCAAGTTCATCAGCGGCTTGTGCCGCCACATGAGCATACATGCAGTTTCTCAGCATTTAGGCATTCGCTGGGAGACAGTAAAGAACATCGATAGAGAATACTTGCGCTCAAGCCTACCAGCATTAGAGCCTGAGAAACTGAATAACCTGATCCATATTGGCGTCGATGAAGTAGCCAGAGCTAAAAGACACGATTATATGACCGTCGTTTACGACCTGGTTTCTGGTCATTTAATTTGGGTAGAACATGGTCGAAAAACAGAAGTCCTTGTCTCATTTTTCGAGCAGTTATCAGAGCAAACAAAAGCTGGCATTAAAGCAGTATCAATGGATATGGGGCAAGCTTACCAATCAGCAGTAAGGAAAATGCTACCCCATGCAGACATTGTTTTTGACCGATTCCATGTGATGCAAAATTACTGCATTTTAATCAGAAAAGAGAGGGCAAAAGCTTTTAGAAAGGGTTCTCACGATGAGAAAAGAATGCTTAAAGGAACACTCTTTCTCCTACTAAAAAATGCTCAAAAGTTGGATGACAAGCAGTCTGATCGACTCGATGACTTGCTCGAGAGTAACACGACGTTATGCGTTATTTATATGCTAAAAGAGCAGCTACAAACGATATGGGATGAATCCTGTTATGAAACCATGGTAGCGGCTCTTGAAGCATGGTGTCGCCTAGCGAAATCAACCCGAATACTGTCACTAAGCAACTTTGCCGACGCCATATTAGAAAGAAAAGTAGGCATCTGTAATTACGCAAAATACAAGCTGACCAACGCTCGGGTTGAAGCAGGTAATGTATCAATAGGATTACTTAGACGAAGAGCCAGAGGAGTGAGAGATACAGACTATTTTAAGTTGAAGATCAGACAAACATCGGTTCCTGATACCCACTCAACTTTTTACCCAAATATCAAGCTCACCTAAGCGGAGAAGAGCCCTTTTGTATGTCAAAATTAACTGAAAATCTATGTTCGTACTTTGGTTCACAACACGTTTCGGGGCAGATTCGTGTCAGCCGATACGGTGCCGACACACGATACGGTGCCGACATGTGATCACCAACCGATTTTGTCGGTGAACTAAATACCAAGGGAAAATAAATCATTTTTATGCTATTTGACTGTCGTGACGCTAGTAACCTCACTCCAATTTATCAAAGTTGTTTAGCATTTGCTGAGTTGAAATCTGGTCACCCATGCGTCCACGATTCACATATTGATGTTTAAAGCTAACCGCACCTTTGGAACGAACTAATAATTCAAAGTCTCTGATATAACTTTCTTCAAACTTGCTGTTAAAAGTATTGAATAGGACAACATTTTTACCTGTGAAATCGCTATTTTTAGCAAACTGCCATATTGGTGTTGCTGGGCTGTATAACCAGATAGGCGAGCCTAAATAAATCGTTTCATAAGTTGATAGGTCAATCGTTTCAGGACTGATATCAGCAATATTGTTGCGAGCATCCTTTAGCGCACTTATCCACCCCGGAATGCCAAGTTCATAGTCTTCTGCGGTAATCTCGTAGAGGTGTCCACTCCTTTTATCTGCTATATGGTTTGCCAGCACACCAGTATTTCCAGAGCGAGAGAACACAACTACAGCAACTTTTGAATTAGTCGCTACGGGAAGAGAGCCAACTTGCGTTAATAACTTGTTCTTTGAAAACTGCGAGTTTTCTACTCGAGTCACCACAAAAGCAACAGTGAAGACCGCTACAATAGCGAGTACTGCAATTATAATTATCCATCGTGTCATATTTGCTGACCTACCCACTTCAAACTCAATCTTACGGTGTTAAAAAAGCGCTTTGTAGCCATACAAAACGCTCCTAACTTGTTGTATTACTTTAGGTGTGTTCCAAGAAATGCAGAAACCTTGTCCATTGCCATGCTTACCGCTTCGGGATGGTCATACAGTTCATAGTGAGACCAGTTTTCCAAATTAACCAGTTGTCGGTCTTTTGATTGAACAGAGCGACCATAAATTTCCTGTCCATCACGATAAGCACCAAACGCCCCTACTTTTTGACCGACTACGGCCATAACAGGCTGAGTCAATAACGTTTCTGCGAATGCAAAAGCATCCCAACTCAGAGTTTTTTGTGCATGTGAAAACAACATACGTGTTGCTCCACCTTCGGTTTGTCCACGTGGCGTTTTATAGTATTCGGTAGCTTCGAAGACATCTCTCTCTGTTAACCCATTTTCTTTTGCAAATTCAACACTTGGAGGAAGAAGTTCATTGATTTGCAATTCTGAGCCACGCGCTTCGGCGGTTCGCTGTGCAGCCATAGCTTCAAGGTTGGCGATAGGGTCGTACATACTAAAACCTTCACGGAACAAGCGGCCTAAGTTGACAGGCGTAATACCTACGACAGCTTTCAAGCGCTTTTCGGTTAGGGCTGAATTGATGATGTAACCACCGCCGCCGCAGATACCGAGTCCACCAATTCTATTCTCATCGACATAAGGTAAAGTCACTGCATAGTCGATAACGCGACTGATATCTTCAACACGTTGACTTGGATCTTCTACGTAACGAGGCAATCCCCCCGATTCTCCCTGGAAGCTCGCATCAAATGCGATCACGACGTAACCTAACTCAGCAAGAGCCTTACCATAGACAGCGCTGGATGTTTGTTCTTTACAACTACCAAAAGGATGAACGCTTATCATTGTTGGGTAGCGTTTTGATTCATTAAAGCCTTCTGGGAATAAAACTAATGCAGACACATCCCAAGCCATATCAGCATTTCTGAAAGTAATTTTTTGCATGTTCATAATCAATACCTTAAGAGTAAAAAGCCTTGAGAGTAGAAAGGCTCAAAGAAATCGAGCCTTTCATCGGGGAATATTAAAGAGTGCGTTGGAAGAAAGAAGCGAGTTGGGATACTGCGTCATCGACGTATTCGGCAACATCATAAAGCGACATATGGTTTGCACCATCAATGACATACAAGGTTTTATCTGAACTCGCAGCTCGCTCCATCAGGTCATCACTCATCCACTTGCTGCCTGCGTCACTACCAACGACAGCAAGGATTGGTTGAGTCAAAAATGCTTCCGCTTTGTGGTACGCATCGTAAGTAATGATCTGGTTTAAGTTACGGGTTAGAGCAAAACCCGGAGCATTTGGATGTTCACAACGTGGTGTGTGGTAATATTCCCATGCTTCTCGCAGTTCTGCGTTTGGTGCATCTTCTTCACGCATCGGAGCTAGAGGAATGATTGCGAATTCAGAGCCATTAGCGTCAGTTGTACGTGCATTCGACCCAAACTCTAAGTAACCAAGGGCATCAGCATCATTAACCGAATTATCCCAACCATTACGGAACATTTGACCGATATTAACTGCGCTAACCATGCCTAAAGCTTTAATACGACGGTCATTAATCGCCGCGTTTGCGCTGTAACCCGCACCAGCACAAATACCCATCGCACCAATTTTGTCGTTATCGACATAGTCCAATGTTGTTAGATAGTCGACAACTGCACTCACGTCTTCCGTGCTTGTATAAGGGTTTTCCATTTGACGAGGTTGACCTGTGCTTTCTCCTTGGTATGAACGGTCAAAAGCAATAGCGATTAAGCCGTTTTCCGCAAGTTTACTCGCGTATAGACCTGCGGTTTGCTCTTTCACACCACCACCTGGGTGTGAAACAACAACGGCTGCATATTGTTTACTTGCATCAAAATCTGTAGGGAAGTTGATCACCGCAGAAATCTCAATACCTTGACCGTTTAGATTTTTGAAAGTGACTTTAGACATAGCGACATTCTCCAGTAGAGGTTAACTGTTCATCTCAGGCTGACCTAAGCTTTGATGTAATATTAGTCAACAGACTGTTTCGGATAAATATCGTTTTACCTACATGACTGTTTAGTTATACTTAACAAATGCGAATAGAACCTTCTTTACTTTCATCACTGACATGGTTTGCACATATTGCTCGCCATCGCAGTTTCACTAAAGCGGCCTCAGAAATGGGGGTGACACGTGCTGCCTTATCACAGCACCTGAAAGCGTTAGAGCAACAACTACAAGTACGATTAATCAATCGTACAACCAGAAACATGTCGTTGACTGAAGAAGGTCAGCGTCTGCTTGATATTTTACAGCCTTCATTGATTAGCATTGAACAAGTCGTAAACGAACTGAACGAATCTCATCTAGAACCTTCAGGATTAATTCGTATCAGTGTATCGAGAACCGCAGCTAGGCTGCTTATTGAGCCTCACCTCGCTGAATTCCTCTCTCGTTATCCCAAAATACGCTTAGAGTTAATCATGAATGATGGTTTTTCTAACATCGTCGCAGAAGGCGTTGATGCTGGCATTCGCTTAGGAATAAGCTTGGATGAACACATGGTCGCAGTTCCCATTACTCCACCATTAACAAATGCAATCGTCGGTTCCCCAGATTATTTCAAAAGAAATGGCACCCCTCAGAATCCTGAAGATCTAGAAACACACAATTGCCTCGCTTATCGTTTTACCTCAAGCGGAACAATTGATCATTGGTCTCTCACTTCTCCTGATGTTGAAAAGCACACCGTCGTTTTCGAGCCTAAAGGCAATGCTATTTTTAATGATGACTATAGTATGTTACAGGCCGCAATACAGGGTGTGGGTTTAGTGAAGCATATTGATTTATGGGTGGATAGACACATCAATGAAGGAAGATTAGCTCGAGTTCTTGCTCCTTGGTGTAAAGAGTTTCCAGGTTTTTATTTATACATACCTTCACGAGAGAACATGCCTAAAAAAATACGCGTTTTGATGGATTTTTTAATCGAAAAGCGCGAACTTCTGAAACCCAAAGAGTAATTATCAGATTACTTTGAATAGGGAAAGCGCTAAGGCACATTGAACAAAGTGCCATTAACCTAAGCTTTGGGGCATAAATGCGTCAGCCCAAAACGCTGAATCCTGAATGTGGTGACTCTATGTGTGGCGACGCTGTAAATAAGGCTGCTAATTGGCCTATTGATAATTGAAGCAAGTAATGTTCAAGCTCGGAGTCCGTTACAATTTCAAAGTCTGTAAATAGAGACACTGGCTTGACGGACTTACCAACACCTTGTTCTAAATGTACAAACTCTCTTCTATTCAATGTGCTGAGCGCATTTGATAGTGCGACTTAGCTCGCCCTGTCAAATCTGATAATTGATTAGGTTATCGCAAACATTCACCTCACAAAGCCTCTTTATGAAGTTGTCGTAAACTTACATAAGTTTAAGCAATGAGGGGCAATATCATTTTATGGTTGTATAAAATATCAATTTATGATTTTAATTATCACTTAATTGTTGCATCAGAAAATCACAAAGGAATGACAGATGAGCAGTGGTCAAAGAAATATTACCCTTCGCTTTTTAGCGGAACCGGGCGACGTCAATTTTGGTGGTAAAGTCCACGGTGGCGCTGTAATGAAATGGATCGACTTAGCGGCTTATGCCTGTTCGGCAGCATGGAGTGGGAAGTACTGCATTACTGCTTATGCAGGTGGGATTCGTTTTGTTGCCCCGATTCATGTCGGTAACCTAGTAGAAGTGAGTGCAAAAGTCATTTATACCGGACGCACTTCGATGCATGTCGCCATTGATGTACAAGCCAGCGATCCGAAAGAGATGAAAAACCGTTTAACCACTCACTGTATTGTGATCATGGTCGCTGTAGATGAAGAAGGCAAACCGACAGACATTCCGAAGTGGGTCCCTGAATCGGATGAAGACAAAGCGTTAGAACGTTCAGCGATTGCACTGATGAACATGAGAAAAGAAATCGGCGAAGAAATGGAAGCGCATGTGAAATATCTTAAATAGCTTTTATCTCTTATCAAAAAATAATTCCCGTTGATGTGTGAAGCAATGTCATGATTCAGCTAATTGTTTCGCACTCAACCATAATTGTCATAAATCCTTCACCTTGTTTTGCTTAAATCCCTGCACTAATTTGGCAATAAATGAGTTCGGATCTTGGCACAAGTAAAAACCACCTTAAGTGAAGAGACACTGACCAATTTAAAGGCGGTCGAGTATCAATGGGTAAGAACAATGTATGTCGAGGGTTATAGCGAGACTGAAATTAACCATTATATTCAGAAGTGCTTTGGTGGTGATGTTACATTCGCAAATCTTTTTCGTCGTGTCGCACTTCAGCAGGAGAGCTTATATACGCTCCTCCAATATCTTGGATGTGCCCCTTCCAGCCGTGAGTTTTAAGCCTGCTTTTCTCTTCTTAGTCGTTTAGAGAATCACCCATAGCTATTTATGTGAAGTACTACGCACAGCATTTCTGTACAACTATGTAATCCATTACAAAGCCGCTAATCTTGGCTTGTTTCCCCATATAGGCTGTGTATAGATATAAAAAAACCTGAGCGTAAACTCAGGTTATGGTTACAAGAAACTGTTAGTGATTGAGTCGTAAGGAACTAAGCTAACAGCCAGCTATGCGTAACGCCAATATAAGCACAATATTACTGATCGGCGGCCAAACCAAAAGTGTAATATCAATGCCAAGTATAAGGGCGACCATATGGTCGCCCTTTTCTAGTTATTCTTTCCAATCTCACAGACCAGTTGAGATTATCCTTTCACACCACCAGCGGTTAGACCACCAACCAACCAGCGCTGCGCTAGTAAGAATACTGCAGTGATTGGCACTGCCGAAAGTACTGCAGCAGCCGCAAAGTCCCCCCACAAGTAGTTTTGTGGGTATAGGTATTGCTGCATACCTACTGCTAATGTGTAAGAGTTTACATCAGAAAGCAGGAGTGATGCTACAGGAACTTCACCGATCACCATGATGAACGACAGGATAAATACGACCGCTAGAATTGGCACAGACAATGGTAGCAGTACCAAACGGAACGCTTGCCACGGTGTCGCACCGTCCAGTGCCGCCGCTTCTTCCAGCGACGAATCGATGCTTTCAAAGTAACCTTTGATTGTCCATACGTGCAGTGCGATACCACCTAAGTAAGCGAAGATCAAACCACCGTGAGTGTTCAAACCCAAGAACGGAATGTACTGACCGAGCTTGTCGAACAGAGCGTAAAGGGCAACCAGTGCCAACACTGCCGGGAACATTTGGAAGATCATCATCGCTTTAAGGATGGTGTTCTTACCCTTGAACTTCATACGTGCAAACGCGTAAGCAGAGGTCGTCGATAGCGCTACAATCAGGATTGCAGAGATGCCACCCACTTTTACTGAGTTCCATAACCATGTCATCACTGGGAATGGAGGCGGTGTTACGCTGCCGTCTGCGTTCGTAATTGAGAAACCTAGAGCCAGCTTCCAGTGATCCAATGTTGGGTTATCTGGAATCAAGCTACCTGTTGCAAAGTTACCTTCACGGAATGAAATCGCGATGATCATCAGCAAAGGGAAAATAATTAGTGCTAAGAATGCCCACATTGCGATATGAGTAGCCCAAACACGATACTTTAATGACTGACCTTGTACCATTGCCATTGTAATGTCTCCTTAGTCTTGAGCTACTTTAGTTACACGTAGGTTTAGTAGAGCCAACGCGCCAACCAATAGGAAGATAAGTGTTGCTACCGCACTTGCCAGACCAAAGTCTTGACCACCAGCACCTTCAAACGCGATTCGGTAGGTGTAGCTTACCAATAGGTCGGTGTAACCTGCAGGTTCAGATGTACCTATCATGTTTGGACCACCGCCTGTCAACAACTGGATTAGAACGAAGTTGTTGAAGTTAAACGCAAAGCTTGCAATCAACAGCGGAGTCAATGGCTTAAGCATCATTGGCATGGTAATGCGTGTAAAGTTAGAGACGAAGTTTGCGCCATCAATAGCAGACGCCTCGTAAAGGTCATCCGGAATCGCTTTAAGCAGACCCATACATAGAATCATCATGTAAGGGAAACCAAGCCAAGTGTTTACAATCAAGATCATGCTTTTCGCCATGAATGGGTCAGAGAACCAAGCAGGGCTAATACCAAACAGACCTTCAAGTAGCATGTTGATCTCACCAAAGCTTTGGTTAAACAAACCTTTAAAGATCAGGATAGAAATAAACGCTGGAACCGCATAAGGCAGAATTAGTAGAAGTCGGTAAACAGAGCGGCCTTTTAGCTCTTCCCACTGAACCACACTCGCCAGAACCAAACCGATGATTAGAGTAAATAGTACGGTTAGTGCAGAGAAAACAATCGTCCAGATAAAGATGCTAATAAACGGCTCTTTAATTCCATCGTCTTTCCAAACACGTTCAAAGTTGTGCGAGCCAATACCCACCACGAAACCCGGAGACACGGTACTGCCAACAAACTGACCATTGTCATCTACTGGCTGGTAATAACCCGTTTCCATATTAGGGCGAAGCGTTTCTTCAGTGCGGTTATCAAAGAGTGTCTCACCATCTTCTTGAAGTGTGTACAGAGGGACAACGGCTGCGAATTTACGCAAACCACTCATGCGGATGTCATCACCATTTGGCAGGTGAAGATCAACACTACTCAGCGCATCACGATTACCAACAATGGTTTTGATCTGTTCTTTTTCACCCGTCGCTTCTTGGATTGGCGTTAGATCTAAATCCGTTGCGGAAAAACCATTCAGCTGGAAAGTTGGAGTGGCAAGTAACTCACCATCCTTCTCAACCACAATTTGATGCCCCTGCTCAGTTTTGTATAGATTGAACGGGTAGCTATCACCGCTTTGATACGTTCTGTCCAAAAGTACAGTTTGTGCACGCTCAAAAGAGAGTTGGTTTTTCGCACTGTAGTTAGTAAAGGCCAAACCTACCGTATACGCCAACGGGAAGAGAATGAATAAGATCATCCCTGCGATACCAGGATAAATATAACGGTGAGCGTAAGTTTTTTTACTACCAAAAATGTACAGTGCTAGAGCGGTAAGAATGATCGTAAGTAGTGCAAACGCAATCTCTCCGCGCGAATACATAAGAATTGTTGCGTAACCATTAATAATGCCGACTGTGCCTAAAAGCGCCCATTTGATAAACACTTTTTTGCTGCTCGGAAGGTTGGCTGCTGGTGCTGTCATAGCTTTTGTACCTTGAACTGACTGCATAGGGAACCTGCTAGCGAATATAGAATAAATATAGAAAAGTAAGGAGGAGTTACCCCCTCCTTAAAAAGTACTACTGAATTATTTAGTCATTTGTTTTTCTGCATCTGCAAGCGCTGCATCTACAGTTTGACGGCCATCTACTACGTTGATGATTGCGTTCTTAGCCGCACCCCAGAATGCGTTCATTTGTGGGATATTTGGCATAATTTCGCCGTTCATTGCGTTATCCATTGTTGCTGCGATTCGTGCATCTGAATCTAGCTCACGCTGGAATGAGTTAAGCGCTACTGCACCTAGAGGCTTGTCGTCGTTAACTTTGCGTAGACCGTCGTTAGTCAGTAGGTAGTTTTCTAGGAATTCTACCGCTAGGTCTTTGTTAGGAGACGCAGTGCTGATACCCGCAGTTAGAACACCAACAAATGGCTTAGAAGACTGCCCCTGGAATTTAGGTAAAGTGGTTACGCCGTAGTTGATACCAGACTTCTCGATGTTACCCCAAGACCATGGGCCGTTGATGGTCATCGCTGTCTCACCCTGGTTGAACGCAGACTCAGATACTGAGTAGTCCATATCTGGAGAGATGATTCCTTTATCAACAAGACCTTTAACAAAGTTCATCGAATCTTTAACACCTTGCTTAGCGATACCAACGTCTTTAACGTCATAACCTGCAGAAGTGTATTTGAACGCGTAACCACCATCAGCCGCCATTAGTGGCCATGTGAAGTACGGTTCTTTTAGGTTCCACATGATTGCAGACTTGCCGTCTTTCTTAAGCTTCGCGTCAAGCTCTGCAACTTCTTCCCAGCTCTTAGGCGGATTTGGAACAAGATCTTTGTTGTAAATTAGAGATAGAGACTCAACTGCTACTGGGTAGCCGATAAGTTTGCCGTCGTAACGCACAGCATCCCACGCGAAATCAACAATGCCTTCCTGGATTTCTTTAGAAGGTTTGATCTCAGCCAGAAGGCCAGCTTCTGCGTAACCACCAAAACGGTCATGCGCCCAGAATACGATATCAGGACCATCGCCTGTAGCAGCTGTTTGTGGGAATCGGTCTTGAAGACCGTCAGGGTGAGCCACTGTAACTTTAATGCCAGTGTCTTCTTCAAACTTCTTACCAACTTCCGCAAGGCCGTTATAACCTTTATCGCCGTTGATCCAGATAGTTAGTTGCCCTTCTTCGATGGCAGCATGAGCACCAAAAGACCCCAAAGCAACAAGAGTACCTAGTGCTACAGCGCTTAACTTTTTCATGTTCGTATCCTTTGTTATATTTTTCATGTAGGGCTAGTCCATTGAGGTTCAGCCGTATTTCGACACATATCATCTGAAATAATCCAATATGTCTCATCCTCCTAATCCCTACGCCCTCATAATTATGGCGTATTTTCGTGATCTTCATCGCCATGCATTAGAGACTTAAATCACAAAAAAGACTTATGTCGTGATCGACTTCAAGTTTAAGCCACGCAATTATGTGATTTCCGCCCAACTCCTTCATTACTACTCCTTTTTTACTCCTCCCCATCTACTCCCCCTGCAATTATTTCGATTAGGAGGATGTGACAATTGGAACAATCTTAGAAACTTCACCCATCCAAGAGTGGATGGTAAGAACCCTTTCCCAGCAATACCTAGAGTTAGGTGAGAAGACTTGCTGGTTTTGCATTGCCATACGAGTGGAATGTCATTAATAGTCGTTGTTTGTGGTTACTATTTTCACGGGGGAGACAACGCTATTAATGTGGGGGAAAGAAACTCGTACTTGGCTGTGATGGGTAGCACTTCTTTTAGGACAATTTATTGAAGTGCTACCCTAACTTTTCTTATCAACCACCATTACTATTACTTACCAATTCCTACCGTTACTGCTCGCTAGATAATTCATATAATTGAGTGGTACATAATAAAAATTTGATCGAGGACGAGCTACATGGCGAGTGTTACGTTAAAAAATGTGTGTAAAGCGTATGGCGACGTACTGATTTCTAAAAACGTAGACCTGGAAATACACGAAGGCGAATTTGTTGTTTTCGTAGGTCCATCAGGTTGTGGTAAATCTACCCTTTTACGTTGTATTGCTGGCCTTGAAGACATCACTTCAGGTGATCTGTATATCGGTGACCAACGCATGAATGATGTTGAACCATCCAAACGTGGTGTTGGTATGGTCTTCCAGTCTTACGCGCTATACCCACATTTGAATCTCTACGACAACATGTCTTTTGGTCTAAAACTGGCAAAAGCAGACAAAGCAGAAATCGACAAACGCGTTGATCACGCAGCAGAAATTCTACAACTTGGCCACCTTCTTGAGCGTCAACCAAAAGCACTTTCTGGTGGCCAGCGTCAACGCGTTGCGATTGGCCGTACACTGGTTTCACAACCGGATGTATTTCTGTTGGACGAACCTCTGTCTAACCTTGATGCGGCACTGCGTGTAAACATGCGTTCTCAAATCACCAAGCTACAACGCCAGTTGGGTTGCACCATGATTTACGTAACGCACGATCAGGTAGAGGCGATGACAATGGCTGATAAGATCGTCGTTCTGGACGGAGGCTATGTCTCTCAGGTTGGTAAGCCTCTCGAGCTATACCACTACCCTCAAAACCGTTTCGTTGCAGGCTTCATCGGCTCTCCAAAAATGAACTTTATGAGTGTTTTCATTGAAGAAGCCGAAGCAGAACGCGTAAAAGTTCAGCTTTCTAACGGTGTATCTTTCTGGATTCCTGTTGATGGTACGACTGTGAACCGCGGTGACCGTATGTCTTTAGGTATTCGCCCTGAGCATCTACTGCAAGCGACCGAAGCGGACGCAAGCATTCACGGTGAAGTGATGATTGTTGAGAAACTAGGTAACGAAACTCAGGTATACCTGAACCTTGAAGGTGCAGATGCTGACGTTATTTTCCGTCAACCAGATACGCTAGCTGTCGACCTTGGCGATAAATTAGAAATTGGCATCCCGGCACACCGTTGTCACCTATTCCACAGCGATGGTCGCGCATGTCGTCGCCTATTTAAAGAGAATGGCGTAGACGTCAAATAATTTATTTTCATTATTGGTTATCAATCCCTCTCAATCGAGAGGGATTTTTTATATCTAGCCTAATAATGGATCGGGAGTAATTGACCATTTCCCCTCTGGAACACTCATGGCCAAATATAATTACACCCACAACTTATCCATTACCTTTTCGTTCCAAAATTAGTTCATTAGACAACTACCAGACTAAACCTTAGTTTAAATGTTTAGCCCGAATTCATAATACTTTTACTCAACCATACCTTCTAAGTACCAGCTTTTTCCTAAACAAGAAACTTCGACCTAGGTCTAAATTTCATTCTTAATTCCACTTACCTCGCGAAGCCGAATTTTTAAACTTAACTCGGAATTTAAGTGTTAGAACAGCACAAAAATTTCGTTGCAGAATCTGTTCACTAATTAAAACGTTTACGAAGCAGCTATTGGGTAATAACCCCAGTGGCGGTAGCGTGTCAGAAGGGAATCTAGGTAATGAAACACAAAGGACTTATTCGTTCTCATGAGGCAGAGTTCGCTTTTTTATATCGAATCGCAGATCTTGCGGTCATTGTCTCCTTCATGCTGTTTCTGGTATTCGAGCGTATGAATACCTTCATAGGTAAAGACTATCTCCTATTGTCATTCGTGGGAGGAATCTCATTCGTGATCATGGCTGAAAGCGGAAGTCTTTATCGTTCTTGGCGCACCAGTTCATTCCGAGTGCAAGTGCTTATCGCATGTATGTCCTGGCTATTCACCGTCGCATTGCTTTTTGTTGTTCTTTATTTCGCTGAAGTCTACCCACTATTTGACCGCAATACGTTAGCTCTATGGGTAACCATTACGCCGATTTTACTTTTGGTGTGGAGAATTACATTCCGTACGGGTTTAGCTTACTTACGAAAAATGGGCTTTAACACGCGTACTGCAATTATTGTTGGTCAAACACCTCATGGCATTACCCTAGCCAATGAGATCCAAAACCATGCAGAGCATGGCGTCCTGTTCGATGGATTTTATGACGAGCGTACTGCAGGTCGAGTACCAAACTCGGAATACCCTATCAAAGGGGGAGTAAGTCAGGCATTAGAGCGAGCCAAGCGTGGAGAAGTCGATTACGTTTATATTGCGATGCCAATGCATGCCAAAGAACGTATCGTCTCTATTCTTAACCAATTCTCTGATACGACGGCAAATACTTATTTAATCCCGGACTTCTTTACCTACAACTTACTGCATTCTCGCTGGGATCAAATTGGTCAAGTACAAACTCTGAGTGTTTTCGATACGCCATTTGCTGGGTTTTCTTCCTGGATAAAACGAATCGAAGATATCATCTTCTCCAGCATCATCTTGGTGTTGATCTCCCCTATCCTGCTCGCCATCGCTATTGGTATTAAACTGACGTCCAAAGGACCAGTAATCTTTAAGCAGTACCGCTATGGCTTAGATGGACGCAAGATTGATGTCTGGAAATTTCGCTCCATGACCACCATGGATCAAGGTTCTCACATCAAACAGGCGACTAAAAACGATCCTCGCATTACCCCATTTGGCGGCTTTCTTCGTCGTACCTCGCTTGACGAATTACCGCAATTTTTTAACGTCTTACAAGGCACTATGTCCATCGTAGGACCTCGACCTCATGCCGTTGCGCATAACGAAGAGTACCGCCGAATTGTTGACCGCTACATGCTTAGACACAAAGTAAAACCAGGCATCACTGGCTGGGCGCAAATAAACGGTTATCGCGGCGAAACCGATACTCTGGATAAGATGGAAAAACGTGTTGAGTTCGATTTGGATTACATCCATCAGTGGTCTGTCTGGATGGATATCAAAATTATCTTCCTCACCGTGTTTAAAGGCTTCACTGGTTCTAATGCTTACTAAGGTCAAAACAATGAAGAAGGCAACGCCAATCATTGCACTAGCGTTTTGGTCTACGTTCTCTGTAGCAGAACCCATGGCCGTGACAACCGAGTCAGGTATTGAATTTATTCCTCAAGTTAACGTCTTTTACGAAGGCGATGACAACGTGAATAAAGACGAAGAAAATGCTAAATCCATCAATACCTGGGGGCTTGAACCAAGCCTGCTTGCACGTATCGAACGCAACCAATACCGCGCAAATATTCTGTATAAACTGAAAGCGGGATTCTCATCTGATGACCGCAATGATTTCGATGATCATACGTTTCAATTTGCCAATTTCCTCGAGTTTAACCATCGCAATCGTCTGGTTATCGATTACCAATTCCGTGCCCAGCACGAAGTGAGAGGTGAAAATATTACGGAAGGCAATGGTGGTGCCGTGGATACACCAATTAGATTTCACCGTAATGATATTAAAACCAATTACATTTTTGGTTCCCAAGGAGCGAAAGGGCGGTTTGAGTTCGGTATCGACTACAGTGACAAAACCTATCAAAACTATCGCGACGGCTTAACGTCCTCATCGGATCAGAAAACCAAATACAACGACTTTAGAGCACCCAGTGCTCATGCTGAGTTTTATTTGCGAGCAACGCCAAGAACTTATTGGTTGGTAGGTAGCAGACAAATCCAAACTGATTATCAGCACCAAAACCCAGACGCATCTTCCAGAGACAACACGACTGGCTTTTACTATACCGGGGCTGAGTGGGAAGTGACCGGAAAAACACAAGGTATCGCTCGACTTGGCTACCAAATTAAAGATTTTGACAGCAACGAGAGAGAGACGTTTAAAGGTTTCAGCTGGGATATCGGCTTCGAGTGGCTACCTCAAGAACACACTCTCATTACGGTAAAAACAACCCAGGCTGCGGTTAATCCCGATCAAGATGGCGACTATAACCTACAAACACGCTATCGAGTCGACTTGAAACATGATTGGAACAGCTACCTCTCTACACAGTTCGGTGCTTTATACCAGGAAGATGATTATACCGGGGAATTTACGGGGAACAGAGATAGTGAACGTTACGCTCTGTCTACAGGTATCGATTATCAAATAAAGCGCTGGATATTGTTACAGGCAAACTGGCAATACCAAGACAAAACTTCGGATCGACCAGACTATAGCTTCAACCAGAATACTTGGACATTAAGCGCTCAATTTTCGTTATAACAAGGATTTTTAATGAACCCATTAATTAAGTTTATTAGCTTGGTGTTTTTGCTATTCAGCACGCTTGCTACTGCTAGTTCTAATGAACAAGACTATTTACTCGACACCGGGGATACCATTTCGGTACAAGTCTATGGAGAAGAGGATCTCTCGATCAAAAACATCCTGATCACATCAGATGGCTACTTTGATTACCCTTACCTAGGCCGAATTAAAGCCATCCAGAAAACGCCTAAGCAGATCAAAGACGAGATAGAAACAGGACTGAAAGGCGATTACCTCATCAACCCTAAAGTAATGGTCACGATCAATACCTTTCGCCTTTTTTACGTAAATGGCGAAGTTCGCAAACCCGGCGGTTTCGAATATCGCCCCGGTTTGACGATTGAAAAAGCCATCGCATTAGCGGGTGGACTTACGGACAGAGCATCACGCAAGGGTGTAAATCTCACCAAACATAAAACCGGAAAAACAGTAGAAAGCGTCAGCATGGACCTGAATGTTGAGCCTGGTGACATTGTATTTATTGATCAAAGTTTCTTTTAAGTGATAGGTACTCAAATGAACGGAACTCATCCACACAACTTCCAGATGAACAAAGTAGAATTGATTCGTTTTGGCCATCACTATAATACGCTTAAAAAGAACGGGTTAAGCATTGCTGCTTTTACGTTGATTTTCTCTTTGGCATGCACTTGGTACATCTATTCAAAAACGTCAATTTACCAAGCGACGGCAACGCTTTTGATTCAGGAAGAACAAAAAAGCGCCCTATCCATAGAAGAAGTCTACGGCGTCGATACCACCAAAAAAGAGTACTTCCAAACTCAAGTGGCGATATTACAGTCAAATCATATTGCCGATAAAGTGATTTACAACCTGAACCTGACTCAGTACCCTGAATTTTCACGTACCGGGGGGCTAAAACAGAAGATTGATGAATTAAAATCGGTCCCACTGATACAGGACTTACTCAACGTCGCCCCAAACCCAACAGAAACCGCACAGTACTCTCAGTCTTATTACCGAGCCTTGCAAGTATTTAAAGAGCAACTCGATATTGACCCCGTACGCAATACTCAGATGGTCAAAATCAGCTTCCGCTCTGCTGACCCAATACTTGCAACTCAAATCGCCAATGCGGTAGGGCAAGCCTATATCGACGCTAACTTCGAAGCGAAACTGGTCGTCACGCAAAATGCAGCAACTTGGTTAACAAACAACTCTCAAAAACTTGAAGAGCGTTTAAGAGGTTCAGAGCAAGTACTGCAAGAGTTTCTGCTACAAGAAGGTCTGATTGATATCAACGGTATCGATGAAATCTATGCTAATGAACTGGAAGAGCTCAACCGTAAACTCAATACCGCAGTTAATAACCGCATTGAAGCGCAAAGTTTGATTGAGCTACTAAGACGCAAATCATCACAAAGCTTAGATAGCCTTCTCTCTATTGATGAGTTCGCCAATCAGGCACAGATTCGCGATCTAAAACTCTCAGAAGCTCAGGCTCAAAAGAACTTATCTGAGCTGGCTCAGCGTTACGGACCTAGACACGATCGTATGGTCCAGGCAAAGGCTCAATTAGCTTCTATCCAAACTCGAACCCAGCAGTTGATTCGCGAAATTTCATTTAGTAAACAACAAGACTTACTCGCAGCGAAATCTCAAGAAGACATGCTACGTGCAGAATTAGATCGCAAAAAAGTGGAATTTCAATCCTTAGGCTCTAAAAAGGCACGCTATGATCAACTCAAACGCGAAGTTGAGTCTAACCGAGACCTCTACGAAGCATTCTTAAACCGCGAAAAAGAAACCAGCGCAACCAGTGATTACAAAAATGTCACCGCTCGTTTTACGGATAAAGCAATTATCCCTCTGTTTCCAATCGCTCCGCAAAGAATGAAGCTTGTGCTTATCGCGACATTCTTCGGATTTGCTATTGCGTGCGCACTGGTCATCATATTTGAAACGCTAAACGAAGTAATAAGAAGTGATTCTGATGTTGAGAAAAAACTTGGCGTTACCTGTTTAGGGATGATTCCTACGGTGAAAAAGCGCAGTTTAAGAAAAAATGGGGTTAGTTACAGCGCTTATTTGGATAAAGATGAAAAATTGTTCAGTGAAGCCTGCCGTTCTGTTAGAACATCTTTGCTACTGAGATTAACCAACTCTAAACAAAAGGTTTTACCTTTTACGTCAGCGATTCCAAAAGAGGGAAAAACCTCCACTAGCATTAATATTGCGACGTCATTCTCTACCATGGAGAAAGTACTGATCATCGACTGCGACCTGCGTAGACCATCAATAGCAAAACGATTCAACATTCCAGAGTCTAGCCCTGGCCTAACCAACATACTCAGCATGGATACTGCGATTAAAGATTGTATTGTGCGGATCGATGCGGCAAACCTCGATGTGCTGCCAGCAGGAATACTACCGCCAAATCCTCAAGAATTATTGGCTTCCGATCGCTTCAATAAACTCCTCGATTATCTGGCAAGTAAGTACGATCGAATCATTATTGATACTCCACCTCTGTTGTCAGTTAGCGATGCATTAATCCTTGGTAAATACGCGAACGGTTTGATTACCGTAATCCGCTCTGAGTCAACCAAAACAGCGATGGTTAACTTAGCGTTATCCAAGCAAATTCAGCACTCGATACCTTCACTAGGCGCTCTGCTTACCCAAACGAAGTCCAAGACAGGAGAGACAGCTTATGTCCAAAAATACGCATACTGATCAAAAAATGTCGTGGTATAAAAACGTAAAGCACGCTAAGTGCCCAGTATTGATTTATCAAATGGGTAAAGTGGGTTCGAGTGCGCTTGAAAAATCGATTCCCAATTCGATTCACCTGCATGACTTAATGGCAATTCAAGCTCACAAGCAGATATCTCCGGTGAGGGCAAATCTACATAGGCCAAAAACCAATTACAT
Organism: Vibrio limimangrovi; assembly: GCF_054064025.1. Classification (NCBI taxonomy): domain Bacteria; kingdom Pseudomonadati; phylum Pseudomonadota; class Gammaproteobacteria; order Vibrionales; family Vibrionaceae; genus Vibrio; species Vibrio limimangrovi. The sequence continues at coordinate 31,407 of NZ_JBSUGF010000014.1, read as the reverse complement.
AAAACGCATGCTCAAACGTACTCTTATGACCAGAATGCTCAAGCGTAAAGAGCAAGTACGTATTATCTCACTGGTAAGGGAACCTATTGGTAGAAACATCTCAATGTTATTTCAATCCCTACCTTTTTGGGTGGCAGATAAGTATCTAAAAGACGACAGCGCCGTACGATCTGAACGTCCTCAACTACTCCATGAAACCTTTGAAAATCATGTTAATCATCATTACCCCCTTGAGTGGTTTGACAATGAAATTAAAGCACTGACTGGAATTGATGTCTTTATTCATCCGTTTAATCATGAGCTTGGTTATCAAACTTACCAAAAAGGTAATTTCTCTCTAATGGTAATCAGAACGGATAAATTGGATCAGTCACAGCAAGCCATCAGTGAATTTTTGCAGCATGACATCCAAGTGGTTCATGACAATCAATCTGAAAACAAGTGGTACTCACCACTTGCCGATGAGTTCAAACGTTCGTATCAACTAAAGCCAGAATTTGTAGAAGAAATGCTCTCGGCAAAGCTAACTAAGCACTTTTTCACTGCTTCTGAAATTAACAGTATTAAAAACAAGTATTCAGCCTAATAATTGGATAGATACATGAAAATACTCCATATAATTAATGACTTGTCTAATAATGGGGGAGCTCAACGCTTTCTGGTTGACCTCGTTGTTAAACACAAACCACATTACGAAATAAAAATACTGGTTCTAAATGAAGATAATGATTTCGAAGCACAGTTAAAAGAGAACGGTGTTAGCTTTTATTACTGGCCATCACTTTCACTAAAAGAGAAATGGAATATCTTACGTTGGCCTGACTTAATTCATAGTCATTTATTCCCTTCGATATATATCGCTTTATTAGCTATCGGGAAAAAGCGGGTACAAACAGAACACAATACGACGAATAGGCGAAGGGATTACCCTGCCTTGAAGTTTATGGAATATCTTATGTACCAAAGGCACGAGAAAACGATCTGTATAACCAATAAAGTTAAGGAGGAATTAATCAGATTTCTTCCTAGATATAAACAACGATATGACGTTATCTATAACGGTGTAGACTTAAATCGTTTTTCTAGAAAAGCCAAATTATATAAAAATACTAAACCGGACAGTCCTATTAATATCGGTATGGCAGGAAGACTTCATGGATATAAAGATCACCCGACTCTCATACGGGCGCTAGCGAAACTGCCAGAATACTACCATCTTCATTTAGCTGGTGATGGTGAAAAAAAACAAGAGCTTCAAACTTTGGCGGCGCAATTGAATTGTGATCACCGAGTTCACTGGCATGGTGTTATCTCTGATGTACCCACTTTTTTATCTAATCTGGATGTGTATGTTCAATCTTCAATCATTGAAGGCTTTGGACTTGCAGCCGTAGAAGCGATGGCAGAAGGACTACCCGTCTTGGGCTCAGATGTTCCAGGGTTAGATGAAGTTATCGGTAATGACGCATATTTATTTGAACTAGGAAACGAGCAAGAATTAGCCGATAAAATTGAGTTAATCTGCAACAACCAATCCCACTATGAAATGGCCACCCGCTATTTTGTAGAACGTTGTAAATCTTTTACTCTGGAGCAATTCAGAGATAGTTACTACAAAGCTTATGATGAACTCTATGCCAGTAAGTAATCGCATCTCTTTGCTGGCAGCAATTGCCTTAGCACTATTCTTTGTACCGGTAAAAATTCAAGCCGGAGGCATAGCATTAGCGCCTAGCGACATCGTGAGCCTTCTCTCGCTTGGATTGAGCGCTCTTGTTGTTCTCGAGAGTAAAGCACGCAAGTTGTTCCATCCGTGCATTGGCTTCGTGTTGTTGTTTACTGGCTATGTGTTTATCAGCGGCGTGCTCAATCGTGTGCCGCTTTTGCCTTTAGTGACAGAAACCGTTCAATGGGTTGCGATTCTTAGTTTACTCGGTATTTTGTATGCATACGGTGCGTTTGATGATGACCGAATCATGGTGTATTTATCTTACGCTCTGTTTGTCATCTGTTCTCTGGTAGCTGTATGGCACTTCTCTCAGGGGTACCAAAACGGCTTTAAGCTTCTTGGCGTGAGTAAATATGCTTTCGGAGTGCTCTGTTCGATACTTTATCTTTATCGAGACAAGATCCGTGCTTATCCAGTATTAATGCTCATCGCGTTGGTTTTACTAGTGTTATCACAAGAACGAAAAGCACTACTTGGCTTCTGCTTACTGTTCTTATTAGACCATCTCTACGTCAAACACTTGATAAAGCAAACGTTCAATGAAACCTACACCTGGGCTATTGTGTTCGTGTTCTCTTTGATGATTTTAGCCGCGGTTTCCACCACACTCTATGTCGGTTTTGATACGTTGGCTGACCAGTTAGAAATTACCCAAGCTGACATTTTATTCGCTAATCAAAGTGAAGCAAGATGGGTATCGAATCTGCACCGAAAACTGCTACTCGCCAATGGTATCGATATCCTGCTGCAGCACCCTATTCTAGGCGTCGGAGCCAAAATGTTACCCAACTTCATGCTCAGTTATTTTAACTATGATGAATTGGCTATTTATACTCATAACTTCGTTCTTGATACTGCGATCGAATATGGTTTACTCGGTATTACGATCTTATTCGGCGGGTACTTCTTATTTATGAGAGATTGTTTTCGCAGCCTAAACGAAAACAGGAAAAGCCTTTTACTAGCGGTCTACGCACTTATTATGGTGTTCTTCGTCGCCGTCAATACCACCATTATTTTAATACTCTTACTGCCAATAATGATCAGCATTAAACGAACTCATGTAACCCACAGCATCATTGTACAAAAACGATACCAACAGCAGTGATATTAATAAATCAAGGATTCGATAAATGAAATATTCAATCGCTCGACAATTTGAAAAAAACCGAGAACTTCGGGCCGACAATTTTGTATTGGTGTATCAAATGGGCAAAGTCGGTTCTTCTTCCATTGAACACACTTTAGGGGAACGTAATATACCGAGTTACCATATTCACACCTTTGATGATCATGAAGAGTTTCATATGTATCACAATAAAAAAGATGTGAGTAAATTCTTCGACTTTAAAAATCGTGCTATTTACCGTCTTGTTCTCAACCAGAGAAAACGTATTTTACAAAAGCGTAAACAGATAAAAATAATAACGTTAGTGCGCGATCCTATCGCTACAGTCTTCTCTCGTTTTTTTCAGGATCTTCACTTCCAATTTATTGAAGGTAAAAAAAATGAAGCCATTCATAACGATTTAGAAGTCACCTACAAACATCTTGAACACTGCTTCGATAACTACATCAACCTGAATTACTTTGCAGACTGGTTCGATAACGAACTAAAACGTAACTTTACTATTGATGTCATGCGTCAAGAAGTCGATAACACGCTTCCCTTCTTCACGTTTAGTAATGAGCAGGCGGAGGTCATTTTAATTAAATGCGAGAAGCTTAGCTCGTTGAATAAAGAAATTGGTGAGTTTCTCAACTTAGATAATTTTGTCCTCAAGAACAGCAATGAGGCAAAAAATAAATGGTACTCCCATATTTATCAATACTTTAAACAGCATTACGACTTTTCCAAATTATTTTACATGTATGATTTGCCGCTCTACCGACATGTATATTCAGACCAGGAGCGAGAAGCCTTTAAAGCAAAATGGCAGCAAACCCCGGGAACAAAGTCATGATGAAAAAAGTACTTCATATCACAGAGTCCTTTGGTGGTGGCGTTCAAACTGCGCTGTATAGCTACGTCCACTCTTCTCGTCGTGAACCGTACAGCCATTTTCTCGTAGCAAGAGCGCGCCAAAATGATTTGACCAATGACAGTAATGACAACGTTTTTGTTAAATCGCGTTGGGTAAAAGGTGGTTTGCTGCAATTTATGCGAGACGCAAACCAGACAATTGCCGAAGTCAAACCAGATATTGTGCACTTGCACTCGAGCAAAGCAGGCTTCTTAGGGCGCTTTTTAAAACTCAACAACGCTCGTTTAGTCTATACACCTCACTGCTATGCATTTGAACGAGAGGATATTTCCGGCTTAGCTCAACAACTCTACAAAGCGTTAGAAAAAGTGAGGTTAAATAAGATCGATGTGGTCGCCGGCTGCAGTCAGCGTGAGTGTGACTTAGCGATCAGCATCGGGGCTAAGCGTGCAGAGCTACTCAATAACTATGTCTCCTATAAAACTGAGGAGCGCGAAGGTAGACAGGAAAACGCCACATTGAAGGTCGTGGTACTTGGCCGAGTTGCGCCTCAGAAAGACCCTCTGTTCCTGATTAGCACCCTTTCACACCTCGATCTGGTTGGGCTAAATCGTCAGTTGGAAATCAAATGGATAGGCGGCGGTGACAGAGACCTTGAGCAGCGTTTAAAAGATGCCGGAGTACAGGTGACAGGCATGCTACCGCGTGATGAAGTTGTTAAACAATTGAAGGCGTCAGATATCTATCTGCATACCGCAGCCTGGGAAGGAATGCCTTTAACGATCCTCGAAGCGGCGAAATTGCACCTTCCGATGGTTATCCGTTCGATTGGTGCGACTAAAGATCTGAATTATCCGTTCTTAGCACAAACACCAGAAGATATGGCCAAACATATGGCTCACTGTATCAATCATTATAGTGAAATTGATTTTTGCCGATACACGACCGAATTGAATGAAACGTTTAGCGAAGAAAAGCAGCGTCTCGCTCTGAACAACATCTACAGCTAGAGAAAATACATGTTTCAAGCCATTCAACAAAAATTGCAGTCCAAATCTCAAGGACAAAACAGCCTGATCTCTCTAGGCTTAAAAGCCGCAATAACCAAAGTACTGGGTGCCCTGTTTGTCTTTCTACTCACTATGTCCGTTTCTCGCACTACGGATGCATCTGTAGCAGGACAGTTTTTCTTTCTCTTTAATCTGGTTTCACTTACCGCCATTATTTCACAAATGGGTTTTGACGTGACGTTAGTGAGATACAACGCGATCGCGTTTAATAATGCCGATACTCAGCAACAAAGTGATAATTACCGAACTGCACTCTCGCGTAGCCTAACATTTTGCTGCTTAGCGAGCGTAGTGCTATTTGCCGGATTTTATCTCTTTCCCGACCAAGTGAATCAGACTAACTCTCCGCTCATGGCAATCACGCTCGCACTATTCTGTGTCCCTTTTCTGGTTCTCGCACAGACAAATAGCCGAGTCTTACAAGCGAGTAAAAAAGTCGTATCGTCCCTGTTTGCACTCCAATTAGGTGTAAGTTTGCTGATGGTGATTTTTATTTTTGCGGTAGATACTTTAGGCAAGCAAAGCATCAACTATTTGATGGCTGCCCTATTACTGGCAACCAGCATTGTCGCCACATCATCAACCATCAACTGGCGTCGTTCAGGTCAATATACCAAGCCTTCTACCGCACCTAACTTAAATCTGGTCGCTTCTGCGAGGCAAGTCTGGATAGGGAGTATATTCAACAACATCCTTCAGTGGGGAAGTTTAGTGATTGCAGGTTTTTTCATTTCGGCTTCCGAGATGGGCCTATTAGGCGCGGCTCAGCGAACGTCGCTACTGATTGGTTTTGTTCTCATTACGATTAATTTCATCGTTGCTCCGATGTTTGCCTCTCTTTACAAAGAAGGTGAGATGAATAAACTGCGCAACTTAAGCAGAATGGCTTGCCGACTGAATATCGCTGCGGCCCTAATTCCAGTATTAATCTGCATGCTATTTCCTACATTTGTGATGGCGCTTTTTGGCGAAGAGTATGTTTCCGCTGCGCCGCTTTTGGTTGCGCTCTCTCTCGGCCAATTGATTAATGTGGCAACGGGTTCTGTAGGATACTTGTTGCTAATGAGCGGCCATGAACGAACCATGAAATACATCACTATCTGTTCTGGAACGATTTCCATTTTGCTGTTGATAATGCTGTGTCAAAGCCATGGCGTCATAGGTGCAGCCTGGGCGATGGCAACCGGTATGGCGATTCAAAATCTTGCCGCTCTTTACTTCGTTAAACGTTATTTAGGTTTCTTTCCGGTAGGCTAACTATGTCATCTAAGATTGCACGCATTAGTTTTGTTCTCGTTTCACTTCTGACTGTCAGTCTCTCTATATGGAAGAGTTCCGAAATAAACCATACCGCCTATGTATCGATGGAGAACTATGTCGGCGGCTCGACAACGCTTCATTTTACCTTCAGTTTGATGATTGGCTTTTTTGCCGTTTTTACGTTTCCTAAAGCTGCTCAACCCAACCAAACCGACGCTTTTGGGATTCGATTACTGATCTGCTTACTGCTAGTCATTTCAGCTGATGAATTTAGTCAGTTGTTTATAGCCAATCGCACATTTAGCTTCAATGACTTAAATACCAATTGGACTGGTATGCTGCTTGGCTACTTTGCGGCCAAAATACTTAAGGTAGTTCGTCAGCATTAGTTCTTTAAATAACCATCCCTCTAGTGAACCAAACATTTCAGGGTTATTTGGAGTTATAATCTAGCCCAATAACCTTGAGAAACGAGTTCACCATGTCATCCCATCCAACAACGATCACTTTCTTTGAATTTCTGACTCCGTTGATTACATCGGGTAAAAAGACCATCACGATTCGCGATGAATCAGAAAGTCATTACGTACCCAATACCGAAGTAGAAGTATTTACCTTAGAAACGAATCGTAAAGTCTGCAATATCAAGATCTTGTCTGTAGAACCTCTGAGTTTCGATAACATCAATGAGTTTCATGCGGAACAAGAAGCCATTGAACTGCCGAAATTAAAGCAACTAATCCGCGAAATTTATCCAGACACTGAAACCCTTTTTGTTATCGAATATGAACTGATCAAAAACAACTAGACGACTGGTCTAATTTAAAATAAAGTACGCTACATGAACGCAAAAACTAACGACACACGCCAACATATTCTCGACGTCGGGTACGAACTTATCGTAACCCGAGGGTTTACCAGTGTTGGACTTTCAGAGCTCCTAAAAACGGCCGCGGTGCCGAAAGGCTCGTTTTATCATTACTTCAAATCTAAAGAGCAGTTTGGTGAAGCCTTGATCCAGGATTACTTTCATAAGTATTTTGATGGATTGAATAAACGCTTTGCGAATAAAGATCTGAATGGCTATCAACGTCTAATGAGCTACTTTGAAGAGTTAGTGAAAGTAGATCAAAATGTGTGTAATGCGAACAAATGTCTGTTAGTGAAACTTAGTGCTGAAGTCTCTGATCTTTCCGAGCCGATGCGTATTGCACTGCGTCGTGGAGCCGATAAAACCATTCAAGCCATCGCGGAATGCATTGAGATTGGAATCCAAGATGGTTCTATTGCAGATGGTAATAGCGCTTTATTAGCAAGGCAACTCTACTATCTTTGGAATGGCGCAAGTTTACTTAACAAACTGTATCAAGATCAGGCAGCACTAACAGAGAGCCTGACCTATACTCAACATATCCTGCAAAACACACGAACTTTATCTTAAGTGAAAGTGAAAACCGCAAGATAGTTACGCTACAAGTGTCCGATTAAGAATCACTTCATTTGTGACACAAAAATCCTTCCCGCCCAGATAGCGGGATATTTTTAAACAAAAAACTAGACGACCGGTCTAATTTAAGGTGAGAAATAACATGACAAACGCATTCAACCGTAGAATCGTACTTGCATCACGTCCATACGGTGCACCAACAGCTGAAAACTTTAGGCTCGAAGAAGTAGCAAAACCAGTCCCACAAGACGGTGAAATGTTGTTAAGAACCGTTTACTTATCACTAGATCCCTACATGCGTGGTCGTATGAGCGACGCTAAATCTTACGCAGAGCCAGTAGCGATTGACGACGTAATGGTTGCAGGCACCGTGTGTCAGGTAGAAGTATCAAACCACCCAGATTACGAAGCAGGCGAATGGGTACTCGCTTACACCGTTGGCTGGCAAGATTACGCGATTTCAGCCGGCGAAATGGTCATTAAACTGGGTAAAGCACCACAAAACCCATCCTATGCACTGGGTGTTGCTGGCATGCCTGGTTTTACGGCTTATATGGGCTTACTTGATATCGGTCAGCCAAAAACAGGAGAGACCATCGTCGTTGCGTCAGCTACTGGACCTGTAGGTTCAACGGTGGGTCAAATTGGTAAGATTAAAGGCTGCCGCGTTGTTGGTATTGCAGGTGGTGAAGAGAAGTGTCGCTACGCAAAAGAAGTGCTTGGCTTCGATGAGTGTATTGATCATAAAGCGGATGATTTCGCACAACAGTTACAAAATGCGTGTGGCAATGGCATCGATGTTTACTTCGAAAACGTAGGTGGCAAGGTATTTGACGCAGTACTTCCGCTGCTAAATACAAACGCCCGTATTCCTGTGTGTGGTTTGATTTCTCAATACAATGCGACTGGGCTTCCACAGGGTACTGACCACTTACCACTACTAATGGGAAACATTCTGACAAAGAGAATGAAAGTTCAGGGGTTCATCATTTTTGATGACTATGGACACCGTTACGATGAATTCGCGCAAGACATGAACCAATGGTTAGCGGAAGGAAAGATCCAATACCGTGAACAACTCGTTCAGGGATTGGAGAACGCACCAGAAGCGTTTATGGGTCTGTTAGAAGGCAAAAATTTCGGCAAACTTGTTGTACAGGTAAACGATCCTCTATAACGCAAAGAGACATTCCTTAAATCGGATAAGCCCTTTGGTAGAACAAAATACCAGAGGGCTTTATATTTCCTTCCATAGAATTGAAGTACTTAAGAGGATGAGAAATCAACAAATTTTAAGTAGTACTTGTCTGATTTCATCGAGTTCTGGAGCATAGTCACCGACTATCAATTCAATAAGTACAATCAGCTTTTCACCGAATTAATTCCGTCATAATCTTCCCTACAGGTTCTGAGATTAAGACAAATAAAAAGAGGCACATTACGTACCTCTTAATTTAGAAGGAAATCAATATGAGTAGCTTCGACTTTTTTAAACTCTTTGATACTAGAGAATTATTTATCTACTACTAATTTTTAGCCACTGCTTTAATCAATACAGAGGTATCCATACGCCCCAAACCATCACGTTGCAGGTCTGCGTATTGCTCGTCAACCATTTTAGTCAAAGGAAGCTCTAGTCCGACACGCTTTGCCTCATCCAGGCAGAAACCAAGGTCTTTGCGCATCCAGTCAATTGCAAAGCCGAAATCAAACTTATCTTGCGCCATGGTCGTGGCACGATTTTCCATTTGCCATGACCCAGCGGCACCATGCTTCAGCGTTTCGACGACTTGTTCAATATCTAAACCTGACTTTTTGGCCAGTAATAACGCCTCACTCAGACCTTGTAAAACACCGGCAATACAAATCTGATTGACCATTTTACAACGCTGACCCTGCCCGTTCTCTCCCAGTAACGTAATCTGTTTCGCGTATACATCCATCACAGGCGCAACCTGTTCAAATACACTCGAATCACCGCCACACATGATCGTCAAGACACCATTTTCCGCGCCCGCCTGACCGCCGGAAACAGGGGCGTCAATAAAGTGATTTCCGACCTTGGTACAAGCGTCTGCCAGTTCAACAGCCAAATCTGCAGAAGTCGTAGTGTGATCAACCAGAACCGCACCTGCTTTCAGACCAACAAGAAGTCCTTCTTCTCCATACACAACACTGCGGACATCATCATCATTGCCTACACAGGTGAAAACAATATCGCATCCTTCAGCCGCTTCAGCGGGAGTTTCACAGGCAACACCGTTATATTCTGCGGCCCATTTATCCGCCTTCGCCTTTGTGCGGTTGTATACTTTCGTTTCATAGCCCGCTTTACTTAAATAGCCTGCCATTGGGTAGCCCATTACACCCAAACCAATAAATGCTACACGTAGTTTTTCCATTGCCTGCTCCCCTAATCAACTGAATTGTGACGTTTTGTAACATGCTACTAAAGATTCCTACTCATTACTCGTGATTTATTCTGTATCCTGCCTGGTTAAATTCACGAGAAATAAAATGCGGGCTATGTCACAATGTCCCTCTCACTCAACAACCCTGTAAAGTAATGAATTACCAAGCTGCTATTTTCGACATGGACGGTTTACTGCTGGACACCGAACGAGTCTGTATGCGTGTATTCCAAGAAGCCTGTGACGTGCAAGAACTTCCGTTTTATAAAGAGGTTTATCTGTCCATCATTGGACGCAATGCGGTGGGTATCGAAGCTATTTTCCGTAAAGCTTATGGAAATGATCTGGATCGCTTACATCAAGAATGGCGTACTCGCTACAACGCGGTAGTAAAGCATCAGGCTATTCCGATAAAAGACGGGGTTGTCGAGCTATTGGAGTGGATGAAAGGGCAAAACGTACCTACCGCTGTAGCCACATCAACAGCGAAAGATGTCGCCAAGATTAAGCTCGAATTGGCAGGGTTGAGTAAATATTTCGATAACGTCACGACTGGCTGTGAGGTAAGCAATGGCAAACCTGACCCAGAAATCTACCTGCTCGCGGCCAACCGTTTAAATGTTGATCCAACAAAATGCTTAGCGTTTGAAGATTCAAATAACGGTGTAAAAGCCGCCGTAGCCGCTCAAATGTCGACATATCAAATTCCGGATTTGGTTGAGCCATGTGACGAAGTCCGTCAGTTTGGTCACTCAATCGTCCCTTCACTGCACGATGTATTGAAAGAATTAAAAAGATAGCGTTAACACTCAGTCATTTAAATAAGCTCAGCCTCGTGGTTGAGCTTTTTCATTTTTAGCCTAATTCCAATTTGCCTGCTATTTTTTATCTGTCTCTTGTTCTGTACGTTAGTAACGCACAAGGCATGTGATCATTCAAAGAGATAAACGAGTATAAATTTGCAACAAAGTGTCAACGTACTGCTCACAGCACAGTTTCTCAGGAGTAACCCGTTGATAATAGGAACTATTGGTTCATAAGAAACCAGTCAGCCAAAAATATAAAATGGAGAGTGTTAAATGAAGTTACGTTTATTAGCAGCAACCTTCGCCCTTATCGGAATGAGCTTCGGTGCACAAGCCAGTACTGAGTGTGAGGTTTCAATCGATGCCAACGATATGATGCAATTTTCAGAAAAAACGTTGAGTGTTCCAGCTACATGTAGCGAAGTAACGTTGACTCTTAACCACACTGGGAAAATGCCAGCACAGTCTATGGGTCATAACGTCGTGATCGCTGATACTGCAAACATTCAGGCAATCGGAACCGATGGTATGTCTGCCGGAGCAGAAAACAACTACGTAAAACCAGAAGATGACCGAGTGTATGCGCACACCGATGTGGTTGGTGGTGGCGAAAGTACCACGATCACCTTTAGCACCGAGAAAATGACCGCGGGCGGTGACTACTCATTCTTCTGCTCGTTCCCAGGTCATTGGGCTATCATGCAAGGTAAGTTCGAATTCAAATAAACAAGAAGAGCGTTACTTCAGTTGAATAAGTAAAAGGGATGCAATAATAGCTTCCCTTTTACTTTGAATGTTCAGTCACTTAGTTCATGATTACTCGGTAAGGAAACCGCCTGTCTGATGTTTCCACAATCCGGCATAAATCCCGTCTAGTTTCAGCAACTCCTGATGAGATCCTTGCTCAATAACCTGACCATCGTCCATCACAATCAAACGGTCCATCGCTGCGATAGTAGAAAGACGGTGTGCTATTGCAATAACGGTTTTTCCTTCCATCAACACTTCGAGGTTTTCCTGAATTGCTGATTCAACTTCAGAATCCAATGCTGACGTCGCTTCATCCATTATCAAAATAGGCGCATTTTTAAGCAGAACACGGGCGATAGCAACACGTTGGCGTTGACCACCAGACAGTTTGACACCGCGCTCTCCCACTTCTACGTCGTAACCGACATTGCCTTGCTCGTCTTTGAGCGTTTGAATAAAGTCGTGCGCATGTGCTTTCTCAGCTGCTGCAATCACATCTTCCATTGAGGCATCTGGATCGCCATATAAGATGTTTTCTTTGATAGAGCGATGCAGCAATGACGTGTCCTGAGTGATCATGCCGATATGTTGACGCAATGACTCTTGTTCTACCTGAGAAATGTCCTGTCCGTCGATGCTGATTTTACCTGAATTCACATCGTAGAAACGCAGCAATAAGTTAACCAGCGTTGACTTACCTGCACCAGATCGACCAACAATACCAACTTTCTCACCCGGTTTAATCGCCAGATTTAGGTTCTCGAATACGGCTTTTTCTTCGCTGTAGTTAAAGCCCACCTTATCGAAACAGATTTCACCTTGCTGAATTTGCAATGGTTTTGCATTCGGTACATCTTTCACTTCAACATCGTTAGAAATGGTGCTGATACCATCCACAACGGTACCAATATTCTCAAATAGAGCACTCACTTCCCACATGATCCATTTCGACATCCCTTGCACACGCAAAGCAATACTGATCCCGATGGCAATCGCGCCAATCGTAACCGCCGCATCCAGCCACAGATAAACGGAAATCACGCCAATAGACAGTAACAACAGATAGTTGATTGCATCGACACTGAACAGCAAGCAAGTCACCATTCGCATTTGGCGGTAAACAGTAACCAAAAACTGCTTCATGCTGCTTTCTGCGTATTCCAATTCGCGCTGAGAATGGGCAAACAACTTCACTGTTGAGATGTTAGTGTACGAATCAACAATACGTCCGGTCATGACTGAGCGTGCATCTGCCTGATCCGTCGCAACTCGCTTCATTTTTGGAATAAAGTAGAGCTGAATTAACACATACAGAGCCAACCAAATAACGATAGGCAACATTAATAAGCCGTCAGCCTCACCCATCATCCATATCATCGAAAGAAAATAGACGCTGATGTAGACTAAAACATCCAGAAGCTTCATTACGGTTTCTCGAACCGCCAACGCACTTTGCATGACTTTGGTTGCAACACGTCCAGCAAAATCGCGCTGGAAAAATCCAACCGCTTGTTTCAGTAAGTAACGGTGAATAAGCCAGCGAATCGACATTGGGTAGTTACCCAACAGCGTTTGATGCATCACCATCGAATGCACAAAACCTAATGCTGGCATAACGACGACCACCAGGAAGAGCATCATCAACATCTGATCGCCCTGATCTTGCCAGAAAGTGGCACGATCCTGGTTAGACAATATATCGACTAGCTCACCCATGTAGCGCAACAGGGTGACTTCAGTGATCGCAATCAGCGCACTAAACACCGCCATGATAATAAGCGGCACTTCAAATCCACGAGTATAAAAACGACAAAAGCCAAACAATGTCTTGGGTGGCTTTTCGGTCTCATTCAGAGGAAAAGGTTGGGTAAGTTTTTCAAACCAATTAAACATAACAACTACTTCAGTTACATCGATCAAATTTGCAGACGTTTTACTATCTTTTGAAGCAAAAGTCAGTAAAATACGCAAACAATAGATTAAATGATAATAATTACAATTAAGTTTTTTGTTTGAAATAATTGTCGGGAATGTATTAATGACAAATCATAACTATCTCGCCATCGCTGTTCGTAAAGCGTTGGTTTGTGCTATCGCGCCAGCTGCAGTGGTATCGTTTATGGCACACGCACAACAAGATGATTTAACTGAGATGGAAACCATCACAGTCACAGCACAAGCACTTAAAGTCGAAACACCAGCCAAAGAAACACCACGCAGCGTTTCTATTATCTCTGAAGATGAACTGCGCGTTCGTGCACCACAAAAGCTAGATGAAGCGTTACGCTATACATCAGGTGTCACATCTCAACCTTATGGCGCTGATAACGACACAGATTGGTTTAAAGTACGTGGCTTCGATGCCGCAACTTATTTGAACGGCAACCGTTTGTTCCGTGACGGCTACTACACCTGGCTCGTTGAACCATACGGTTTGGAAAGCGTTGAAGTCGTAAAAGGCCCATCAGCTATACTATTCGGTGAATCGGCACCAGGTGGCGTAGTAAACGCCGTTCAGAAAAAGCCAACGTTCACACCACAAGGTGAAGTAAAGGTTGAAGTCGGCAACAACAATCATCAGTCAATAGGCTTTGACATTGCTGACGAAGCTAATGATTCAGGTACGATGCGTTACCGCTTGGTTGGCTTGATGACCAGTCAGGATGGTGAATTGGACGATACAGAAAATGAACGTTTCTACATCGCTCCGAGCCTGGAAATCGATGTTTCAGATCGTACCATGTTGACCCTGATGGCGACCTATCTAAAGGATGATGGTGTGCCAACTAACCCATTCTTCCCAGCTACAGGTACACTAGTCGACGCGGAATACGGCAAGATCGATCCATCAACTAACTTAGGTGAGCCAGATTACGACAAGTATGAACGTACTCAAATCTCACTTGGTTACTTGCTTGAACATGATATAAACGACACTTGGACATTCTCGCAGAACGCAAACTACGGTTCTAACGAGCTCTTCCTACGTAGCGTATACAGCATGCCATCTCCAGGCTGGGATTTAAACGACGACTCGCTTTACTATCGTGGAATTGTATTCCGTGACGGCAAAAACCAAAGTTTCACCTTCGACAACAATGCGGTTGGTAACTGGATGACGGACAATGCCGAGCACACGGTGTTGGTCGGTGTTGATCTGCAATATCACAACACGAAAGGTGACGAACAAGACAACTATTCATTCGGTACCGTAAACCCATTTAATCCAAGCTACGGAAACTACACACCACTGGACTCCGCGGACAACATCAAGCGTGAGATCGACAAGTATCAGGCCAGTGTGTACTCACAATACCAACTCAAATTCCACGAACAATGGATTGGTAATGTTGGCGCCCGTTACGATTGGGTGAAAACAGAAAACAGTGGTAAAGGTGCAAGCGTCGATCAGAGTGAGTCTCGCGATGATAGCGAACTGTCTCTGAGCGCTGGCCTAATGTACCTTGCAGACAACGGGCTTTCTCCATACGCCAACTACTCTCAATCATTTGAAGTGATCAGCACCATCGACACAGCAACCGGTAAGCTCTACAAACCACTTGAGGGTGAGCAAGTTGAAGTGGGTGTGAAATATGAACCAAGCTTTATGGATGGCTTCGTTAACATAGCATGGTTCGATATCACGCAGAAAAATGCACTGGTAACTAACCCATCAACTTGGGTGGCAACTCAGACTGGTGAAGTGACATCAACTGGTGTCGAAGTTGAAGGTACTGCTCAGTTAACCGAAGACCTTAAACTGATGGCAAGTTACACCTACACTAAAGCGGAAACTGACGAGACTTACGGCAAGGGAACTCAACAAGCAGGCCTTATTCCAAAACACCAGGCATCGGCATGGTTGGATTATAGCGCATATAGCTTAATCCCAGGCCTGAACGTTGGAACAGGTGTTCGTTACGTGGGTGAATCTAAAGACAACCCGGCGAGTTCAGATCTGACAGTACCATCCGTAACGCTATGGGATGCATCCGTAACATATGACATCACATCACAATGGCAGGCACAGCTAAATGTGAACAACATCTTAGACAAAGAGTTTATCTCTGGCTGCGATTACTACTGTTACTTCGGTCAGTCTCGCTCTGTGATGCTAAACGCTAACTACCGCTGGTAATTGTTCTTCCAACTCCCCTCTCTTTTTGAGGGGAGTATCATCTTGAGACCTATCCATGTTTCAACTATCTAATATTCAGATTGTTCGAGGTGGACGTCAAATCCTCGCAATCGAACAACTCAACATTCCAACCAATGCGCTTACTGTCGTACTCGGTCACAATGGTTCCGGGAAATCGACATTAGTCAATTTGCTCTCAGGTCAAATGGCACCAGACAAAGGCAGTGTTGAACTCAACGGCCAATCCCTCTCATCCCTAAAAACCAAAGAACTGGCAAAACAAGTCGCCTATCTGCCGCAGAAATTGCCCTCTTCAGCAGGTTTAACGGTTGAAGAACTGGTACGCCTAGGCCGTTTTCCCTGGCGTGGAGCACTCGGACGTTGGAACTCAGAAGATAAGCAGATTATTGCGCAGGCTATGCAGTGTACCGGCGTGACTTCATTCGCTCAGTCTCTGGCTGATGACTTATCTGGCGGTGAACGTCAAAGAGCTTGGGTATCCATGTTACTCGCTCAACAGTCACCAATACTGATCCTTGATGAACCGACTTCAGCACTTGATGTTCACCATCAGTTTCAGCTCATGGCGTTACTCGCGGAACTCAATGAAACCGAGAACGTTGGCATCATCGTAATCCTTCACGACCTGAATCTGGCCTTACGATATGCAACTCATATCGTGGCTCTCAAAAAAGGTCACATCGCTTTTGAAGGCAATGCCGAAATGCTTCTCGACGAACAACGTTTGTCCGCACTTTATGAGTCGCCAATTACCTTGATCGACCACCCTGCTCCGGCTGATACGCTTGCCAGTCGTAAGGTTGCGGTTGTATGCGCTTAGTCAGGAGTGTACTAAAAAATCTCGGTATAAGCGCAATCCTGATTGGATCTTTACTAGTCCAGGCTCAGGCTAGGATAACTATTACCGACGACTACGGCACCCACACATTTGAGCAAGCGCCTCAACGGGTGGTTGTCTTAAACTGGGATATTCTCGAACAGGTGCTTGCGCTAGATGTAGAACCCATAGCAGCACCAAATTTACCGGGATACCGTCAATGGGTTGTTAACCCTTATGCTCCAGAGTCGATTGAAGACATTGGCACACGAGCAGAGCCTAACTTAGAGAAAATTGCCAGTTTGAAACCGGATGTGATTCTCGCAGCCTCTCCGCAGCAGGATTTAATCCCGCTGCTTAAGCAAATTGCGCCCGTGATCTATCTACCAAACTTTTCGGAACAAGAAGAAGCGGCAGACACCGCTATTCGACATTTTCGCACACTAGGAAAACTACTTGAAAAACAGAGCCTTGCAGAAGATAAGTTGACAGCTTTATTTCACTCGTTTGAACAGCTGCGTTCGCGCATCCACCAATATTACCCACAGCCACTAGAAGTACTAGTGATGCGTTTTTCTACTCCTAATTCTGTATTTCTTTCCACAGAAAACTCGACTACTGACTATGTTGTTGAACAACTGGGCTTAAGCAGCCCGATAAAAGAATCAGCGCGTGCCTGGGGAATAAAACAAGATCGAATTAACCGTCTTCAGGATCTCAAAGATAGCTACATCCTCTATGTGCAGCCTTTCCCCCAAGAAAAGAAATTGAAAGACTCTCCTCTTTGGCAAGCGATGCCATTTGTTAAAAAACAACACGTCAATTCCGTAAAAGCCGTTTGGGCATATGGTGGTGCTATGTCTCTGCAATATATGGCCGAAGCGATAACCGACAGTTTGATTGAGTTGGCACAAGAACAATGAGAATGAAACAATACATAGGTTACCTTGCACTGATTTTATTGCTCAGCATTTTGAGCCTGCAACTTGATACAAGTTTAACAGCCATTGAGCAGTGGAATTTGTTAACACAACAACAGCCTGCCAGCGAATTTCGTGACGTATTCTTCATGCAATCTCAGTTGCCGCGGTTGTGCATTACGCTACTGGTCGGAGCTATGCTCGGTTTAACAGGCAGTTTGATGCAGCAATTAACCCAGAACCATTTAACCTCACCACTCACATTAGGCACTTCATCTGGTGCCTGGCTTGCGCTTGTCGTAGTGAATATCTGGTTTGTGGATTGGGTGGCGGATTACTCGGCTCTGGCAGCAATGGCAGGCTCACTTATCGCGTTTGGACTGATCGTATCGATTGCCGGCATTCGAAATATGACAGGATTGCCTCTCGTCGTATCGGGGATGGTCATCAACATTCTGCTTGGTTCAATCGCAACCGCCATTATCATTCTTAATACACAATACGCGCAAAATATCTTCATGTGGGGTGCCGGTGACCTCTCGCAATACAGTTGGGACTGGTTTGAATGGCTATTACCACGCTCAGCAATTGCGCTCATTATTATTCTGATTGCCCCGCGTATACTCACGCTTCTTAAACTCGGACAAGAAGGCGCAGCTGCCAGAGGTTTAGCGGTGCTTCCAGCATTTGGTGCACTAATGGTCATGGGAATTTGGCTGGTCTCGGCTTCGATCACCGCGGTGGGTATCATCAGCTTTATTGGTTTATTAACACCCAACATCGCTCGAGCTATGGGCGCGAGAACACCTCGCGAGGAATTGATAAGCAGCTTGCTACTTGGTTCTGTATTACTACTTGTAACAGACTCGCTCGCCATCACATTGAGCCTGTGGTTTAAAGAGACAATCCCTAGTGGTGTGGCCGCCGCAGTCATTGGCGCTCCTGCGTTGATATGGTTTACTCGTAAAAAACTAACAGTGACCGATCAGCTCAACCTTTCTATGAGTCAGGGGAAGATTCAGCTATCAAAACTGACAATCTGGAGCATTATCGCGCTGAGCATAGCTGGCATACTTGTCTATTCACTGATTACACACGGATCGAATGGAATCCAAATAGCGCTGCCAGGTGAATTTCAGTGGCAGCTACGTTGGCCACGTATGATGACAGCGATATCAGTCGGCATCGCACTTGCTGTTGCAGGGATCATTTTGCAACGTATCGTTTATAACCCTCTAGCCAGCCCAGATATTCTTGGTGTCTCTTCCGGCGCTACATTCGCCATCATTATCACAGGAGTGTTGTCAGGATCGCTTCTTTCTTCTTTTAGCTGGGGCGTGGCTTTTTTGGGTAGCTTGGCGGTATTAATGCTTCTGCTATTTATCGGTAAACGAAGCCAGTTCAATCCTTCTAACTTTGTCTTGTCCGGTATTGCACTATCTGCACTTCTACAAGCACTAGTTCAATTTGCCCTAGCTCAGGGATCAGGTGACAGCTACAAGATCCTTTTGTGGTTAACAGGGTCAATTTATAGAGTGACTTCCCAAACAGCAATTATGCTAATGATTTCTGTATGCGTGCTGGTTATCGGCGTGCTAGCTATTTCGCGATGGCTGACCTTAATTTCGATTGGTCGCGCATTTTCCAACGCCCGAGGTTTAAACCCTTCAACGGCCAACAGTGTGATGCTGACTATCGTTGCCTTGTTGTGTGCCTTTTCTACCGCAACGGTAGGGCCAATTGCATTTGTGGGCTTAGTAGCTCCTCACATGGCAATCATGCTGGGCGCGAGAAAAGTAAAACAACAACTTTTGGTTGGCAGTTTAATCGGTGCGACACTTATGCTTTGGGCTGACTGGCTTGGACAGATTGCCATTTATCCAAGTCAAGTTGCAGCGGGTACCTTAGTCGCAATTTTAGGTAGTACTTACTTCCTATTCCTGATGCTCAAAAGTAAGTTTAGCTAGATCAACAAAACCCGCTCTCAACAAAGCGGGTTTTATTTTATATATGGGTTATTTGATCTCTGGCGGAAAACGTTGCTCATAGAGCTCCATAAAGTCTTGGCGAATCAGATGTTCCAAATGATTGGCTTTGTCCGTTGGGCAGAAAATCATCACGTGAACTATCTGCTCGCCCGTCGCATTACTAGAAATATGAATGTGTGGTTCCGCTCCAGGAAGGTCAACACCCGCATGTTTTTCAATCATAGCATTGTAGCGATGTGCTACATCACTGAAGTAACGACAATGCTCCTCAATTTTCTCTGTCAGCGGCGTAAGTAAAGGATATAAGTTGACAAACTCACGGACCACTACCGAAAAATTATGGTAGACATATCGCTTCATAAAATTAAGGTTTTTTACCGGAAAAGTAAAAAACATGCTATTTGGCAAAGTAGCGGTTTTACCCGTGTAATGGTATTGACCATGGTGAAGATCGATTTCTTGAATCACAGTAGCCATCATGTTGTGTTCAATCACTTCACCACATAACTTACCCACTTCAATCCAGTCACCAACTCGGAAAGAACGTGAACTCGCTCTTTGGATAGAACCCGTAAAACAAAGAATAATTTCTTTTGAAGCCACTACGATGGCAACAGCAATCGCTGTCACACTTAACGCGAATTCGCTAATTTCAGATTGCCAAAGCACAAAAAGAATCAGCAGCGTGATGATAAAGGTGCCATTTTTGGTCCTCGACATCCAACTGCGCTGTTTTTCTGTAAGTAACGTATGCTCACCACGAATCATGGCGAGAATAGAACGACGAATGAACCACACTGCGATAAGAATTAGCGTGGTAAATAACATTTTATGGGTGAGCAGAAAATCGACAACCAACAGTACTTTCTCCATTACCCAGCTCCCTTTTGATTAGATTATTATTTTTTGATTAGGTACATACCCGTGGAGGAAGCAACCATAGCAAATTATCTGGTTGGTTGTCCGTGCTAACGCACTTTAAATTAAAGAAATTTTTACCCAAATGAGATCAATAAGTTTGATTCACGGTAAATATTTGAATGGTGTTAGTTTGAAGTAAATTAGAAGTTAATGGGGAAGGCATACCCCTCCCCTTGACGGTTACTCTTCTCTAAACGCGCGGTTCATACTTTCTGTCAGTGGTTTTAGCAAATAACTCAGCGGGGTTCGGGGCTCTGACAAAATCAGCACTTCAGCATTCATTCCTGAAGTGAGGCGATATCTTGTCGTATCTTCGTCAGAAATAGCAATTCTGGCCAAATAGAAATCCTCTTGATTTTCATCAGAGAGCTTATCTGCTGAAATGGTGAGCACTGTACCATCCAATGGAGCCAGGCTACGTGCGTTAAAAGCAGTAAGTCGAATTCGAGCTTGTTGACCAACACTCACTAAATCAATATCTTGAGGATTCACTTTGGCTTCCACCAATAACTTGTCATCTTGTGGAACCAGTTCTAATAACGTTTGCCCCGAACCAATCACGCCCTTTTCCGTAAAGACCTGCATATTAACGACACGACCAGATATAGGCGCTTTAATTGAAGTCCTTGCCACAATATCCTGGGCAGAATGGTATTCCTCACGAACAGCCACCATTTCAGTTTGGGTGTCTCTTAACTGTTCAACAATTTCATTGAGTCTTTCAAGTCTCAACTCTTCTATCTGGGCCTGACTCTCATCAAGCCGTTTACTGACCGTCAACGATTGCCTATCTAACTGACTAAGATCGCTCCGGACTTCAGCAGCAAGACGCTTGAGTTGTAGTAAGGTTGATTTACCTGAAAAACCTTTTTGAACCAATGCTTGGTTACTATCGATTTCTTCTTCAATAAAATTAAGTCTTTCTCTTTCAATGAGTTTAGTTTGCTTTAAGTTTTCTAGCTCTAGGTTCGCTCCGGATATACTCTGTTCAATAATACTGAGCTTGCTATCAAAGAAGCGTTTTCTGGCCTCAAATATATTGTTTTGCACCAACTGTGCTTCGCGCACAACTTCCGTTCGAGTGATGCTATCAAAGGCGTCTGACCAAATGATCGTCGGCAGATCGTCTAACTCTGAACTCAGGCGATTTTCTTTGGCGAGTGTATGGATGAACTGCCCACTTAGCGCATCCAATTTAGCCATGGGTTGACGCATAGAGAGTTGAATCAGTAGCTGGCCTTTCTCTACCAAATCCCCTTCCTGCACATAAAGCTTGTCAATAATCCCACCTTCCAGATGCTGGATTTCTTGTCGTTTAGACAGAACGGATAAATCACCGTATGCTATCGCAGCACTTTCTAACTTTGCGGTCACCGCCCAATAACCTAAGCCACCTATAAAAAGAAAAGTAGCCACCAAGGCAAGCAAAATAGGTTTTCTGTAACTTAGCTTGGGTTCCGGGCAATAGCGATACACACTCTCGGTGGAAAGCTCATTGACTGCTGGCAGTTGATTGCTCATTGGTCACCCTCGGTATGTCTGTCTTATCTTTACCCATTAAACGCTTCAGTACTTCATCGCGTGCGCCATATAGTTGGGCACGTCCATCTGCCAAATAAAGTAACCGATCCATCTGCCTTAGTGTGCTCGCGTTGTGCGCTATCACAATAGTGGTTGAACCTTGTTCTTTTAAATGTTTAATCAGACGTTGAAACGCGGCCTCACCTTCTCCGTCCAGATTGGCGTTTGCCTCATCGAACACCGCTACTGATGGATCACCATATACCGCGCGCGCTAGAGCGATTCTCTGACGCTCTCCTCCAGAGAGACCCCTACCATGTTCTCCAATCTTAAAGTCATAGCCTTTATTCTTTTTGAGGATCAACTCATGGCACCCAGCCAACTGTGCTGCCCGAATCACTTTTTCTGGATTCTCTTCTTTAAACCGGGCGATATTCTCTCTAATCGTACCGGGGAAAAGTTCCACTTCTTGCGCAAGATAACCAAAGTGAGCACCACGATCCTCAGGGGCCCAGGTCGAAACCTCCATACCATCCAGCGTCACTTTTCCCGCAGAAGGTTTAATATTTCCGAGTAGCAACCGCGCTAATGTTGATTTGCCTGTACCCGAAGGGCCGATAAGTCCAATCGAAGATCCAGCCGGAATAGATAAAGAAATTGACGAAAGTACGGGTTCTGTTGAGCCAAAATGTCGATAAGTGAGCCCTGTTAGTTCATATTGACCCTGAGGTTTAGGTAACGGCATATCAGACTCTTCTGGTCGCACAATTTCATCAATCTCCATTAAGCGTTGATATGAATGCCTAGCTGACATAGCGCCTCGCCATGTACCGATTGCTTGTTCCATAGGGGATAACGCCCTGCTCATAAGAATGGAACTGGCGATCATGGCACCAGCGGTGATTTCATGTTGAATAACTAACCATGCTCCGCCTCCAAGTAATAAGACCTGCAGTGTACTGCGAACAAATTTAGACAAATTGGTGATATAAATGGTTTTCCCTGCCACCTTTTCTTCAAGTAAATTAACTTGGCCAGAACGTGATTGCCACCTTTCCAGAAACGCATTCATCATTCCCATTGCAAGGATGGAGTTGGAGTTTTGAGTAGCAAGTTCAGCATCATTTATTTGGGTGAGCGCTTTAACCTCACTTTCTCGAATTGTCTTTTTAGCCATAAACTCATTGAGTATACCCAACCCAAAAAGAACAATAGAGCCAAACAATGCGATATGCCCCAATAGAGGGTGAAGCAGATAGACGAAAAATATAAACAATGGCGTCCAGGGTGCGTCCAGTAATGGGTAAGGTGCTTGACTACTTAAAAATCCTTTGATGTTTTGAATGTCTCTAAGCACTTGAGAAGTGAAACTTTTACCAGTATGTGATTGATATTGAATACTGCGTTTGAGCATAAACGCAGAGAGTGTCGTATCCATCCAATAGCCAAACGACTTGCTCATCTGGGCACGAGCAATATCAACAACTGACATAGTAAACAGAGCAGCCACTACAATCACAGTAAGCACAACTAATGTATCTATTGAGTAGGAAGAGAGAACTCGGTTGTACACTTGCATCATGTACAACGGAATAGAAAGAATGAGCAAATTGATAAAAAGACTAAAGCCAATTAGCAAACTCATCAGCGCAAATAGTTTATGTCGGACTAGTTTGAAAACCGTTTTATGCACGATATTTTCCGTTTATATCGAAAATACAGAGCACTAGCGTACCTAGTACTCTGCTTAACATCCTAAATAACAAATAAATCAGCGCCGTAGGTGTCGATATCTGTCTCTGTAATACCAATAAGTTTTACGGTTAAGTCAGCACCGTCAGTAAACACTGCATTACCAGCCGCATCGTAGCTAAAACTTAAGTCAGCAAAATCAGTTACTGTGGAACTGTTAATACGAATGGTATCCTCGCCGATGGTAAAGTCAGCAATTTTTGCTTCGCCGTGACCACCAAATTTATCAGTAAACACAAATATGTCACTACCAACTCCGCCAACCATAAAGTTGTCACCGGAACCAGCAACCAATATATCGTCTCCGACACTACCATTTAGCGTATTGTTACCAAGAAGCCCTAGCAATATATCATCGCCAAAGCCGCCGCCCAGATAGTCATCACCGGTGCCACCTCTTAGAATATCGTTTCCAGCACCACCGATTAAGCGGTCATTGCCAGCACCACCAATCAATAAGTCGTTACCAGCACCGCCAACAAAAACGTCATCGCCGCCGAATCCAATAAATAGATCATCGCCACCCTCGAAGTCAGAGATTTCATCTACTTCTGGTGTACCTATATAAATGCTCATTTTTCACTCCCTTTGCCTAGGCTCAATAATTGATTAGACCCTTTATTTCTGTCTGATTTGGAATATTTGCAGACATGAGAAGTCTAGTAGGCAAATGAAGGTGCACGAGTTTGAATAAGGAATGAATTTTAAAGCTAATACTAATTTAATGACTTACAAAACGTAGTACTTTATTTTTTTATGTTACTACTATCTCTAATACTACAAATTCCTTTTCGCCCAACTCGTTGCTTGGGTTCTATTCTTTACTTCTAATTTTCTAAAAATGTTATATAAATGTGATTTAATTGTGTGCTCGCTAATAAATAATGAATCTGCAATCTCCATATTAGATCCGCCATCTTTTAACATTTTCAATACCTGGATCTCTCGTCTCGTCAGCTCTACTTCTACCGCTGGCTCGACAATAGGATCCATTTCTTTTCCTTTATAATAACACACCAATTCTTCCAGAAGCCTGCGAGGAAGCCAGTTGTCGCCATGGATAATTGAACTCAATCCTTGGCATACCCTGTCCATGGAATCTTTGGGACCAAAAATTCCCTTAACATTAGGCCAAGAGGCTAATTCTTCAATATCGAGGTCGTAGCTCAAATTGAACATGACCGTTCCTAATACTTTATTACTATTTTTTACATAAACTAAAGTTTCAGAATTCATATCAACAGAAAAATCAACCAATAGAAAATAACGTTCTGGAATACGTTCATGATAACTAGGATTTTTAGAATCTAAGATCGTTATCTTGGTCTCAGTATTTTTAGCAAGCATTACTTTGAAGTTTTCACTCTGTAAGCTTTGCTGGGTGATCATTAGGACTTCCGGCTTTTCCGTTTGCTGTTCCATAATGTGTCTCATACTTTCATTGATTTAATATCCATGAATTAGTAGTAAATCATTAGCTATCTAATCCTTCTAAGTATTATGAGGGATAGAGTAAAGTTATTTCGGTTAGTTTAAAATTCAAAAATAATTAAAAATGGAAACAAAAAAAGCGTTTCTCATAAAAGAAACACTTTTTCCAGTACTTAAGATTCGCCTAATATAAGTCAAGTCTAAATTAGTATGATGATATTTCTGTAAATTTAGACAGACATCGAATATTCCGAAATATTTTCTTTCGCCCAGATAAGGGCCTGAACTCTATTTTTAACGTCAATCTTCTTAAAAATATTATGCAAGTGTGTTTTTACAGTGTTCTCACTGACAAATAACTGCTCGGCAATTTGTTGATTCGATGCCCCCATCGAAAGGAAAGTGATTATCTGACGCTCTCTTTTGGTCAAAATCGTTGGGACATTCTTGTTAAGGGGCCTGCTGTTCTGGCGTAAGTGTGTAATGTACTGCTGAGAAAATTTTCGGCTGAACCACATATCCCCTCTCAGGATCTTATCGATACCTGTTTGCAAGGTCTGGATATCATCTGACGTATAAAAAACACCCGCTAAAGTATGCCAGATAAAAAGGTCATCGGTAGAAATAGACTTATCACAGTTTATCAGGATTTCCCGAATTCCTTTGGCTTCAGATGCCTTGAAGTCCATATAACGAGCATGTGTATCTTCGGTAACAATGCTGAAGTCTAAAATAATCGCAGAGATATGTTGATCCTTGACGGACCAGTTGGCAAGGTTTTCTGGAGTTATCAAAATAACGTTTATACCGAGTTTCGTTTCTAAAACATCTTTCAGTAAAGACGACTGCAAACTGCCCTCAGTAATTAAAATGATATTCCTTATATTATGATGCTCCATCCCGCTTGCATTCCTTAGTCATTTAGATTGAATCTGTGTAATAGATTTGGATAGAGCGCTAATATTGTCAAGTATGAAAACAACTAATACTAGTGATTAATAGATTGATACTTCTATGGTTTTTTATTCAAATGGCGATATTAATAAACTAAAAAAGGGAGTAAATACTCCCTTCTTATCAATGGATTGGCACTGCGTTCTTCTGATTAAACTGACCAAAATGCTGCTCTAGAACCTCTGGTGTCAGTTTACCTTCCGCTTCTAGTTTCTTCAGCTCAGCTACGATCGCCTTTTGCTCTTCCAGCGAAGGCAATTTTACTTCTTCTTCCTGAGCAACTTCTTGAGAAATTTGCTCTAGCTCTTGTTCGAAGTCATTCATAATACTTACCTAAATTTAGTCATTGAACGGTTAACTTTGTCTATTCTATCCAAGTCTGGCGGCTGACGCTACCAAGCATCTAAACGACAAGGCTGAAATGACGGAATAGTCAGACTGTCTCTTCACTACGACCAGAATTCCAACCGCTCTTGTCACATCCGCAATACGCCGAGTCGTTGCCCATTATTAGACGAAACACCTACAATACGTTGTCATTCTAAGCCATTCCTTGATCTAGCTGGCTTGCAATCTTTATAGTACCCCAATATTGAAAAGATAGTTTTCAATCTCGCACTGGAACTTTTTCCTGATGCCGAATGACCAATACTGATAACTAAAATTAAAATCAAATGGATATCGAGAGTCCACAACATGCATAAATCTAACTTCGAAACTCTTCAACGATACCTAGAGTCTCAGATCATTGGCCAGCAGGATCTGGTCAAGCAATTGTTGATCGCCCTTCTTGCCGACGGACATATTTTGGTCGAAGGTCCTCCTGGATTAGCAAAAACCCGTGCCGTTAAATCTTTGTCAGACTGTGTTGAAGGTGACTTCCACCGCATTCAGTTCACTCCCGATTTGTTACCAGCCGATTTAACGGGTACCGACATTTACCGACCAGAAACAGGCCAATTCACGTTTCAGTCAGGTCCTATTTTCAACTCACTCATTCTCGCAGATGAGATAAACCGGGCACCAGCCAAAGTTCAGGCTGCCATGCTTGAAGCCATGGCAGAGAAACAGGTGACTGCAGGACGACATACCTATCCGCTGCCGGATTTATTCCTAGTAATGGCGACTCAGAACCCCATTGAGCAGGAAGGTACTTACCCGCTTCCAGAAGCGCAACTCGACCGCTTCTTGCTGCACTTAGAAGTGAATTACCCTGATGCCGAGCATGAATTAGCAATTTTGCGCATCAATCGAGGTGAAGCAAAAGGCGAAGCAGCACTCGAGCGTCCGAGCATCAGCCAACAAGATATTTTTACAGCACGAAATGAAGTACTCGATATCCATATGGCCGAAACCATTGAGCAGTACATCGTACGACTCGTGATGGCAACTCGACAAGCGAACAACTATGACAGTGAACTCGATAAATGGTTAGCAATGGGCGTCAGTCCTCGCGCTACGATTGCCCTAGATCGTTGCGCCCGAGCTCATGCCTGGCTAAATGGGCGTGATTTTGTTTCACCGGAAGACGTGCAGACGATGGCTTACCCAGTGTTGCGTCACCGACTGCTATTGAGTTATCACGCTCAAGCTGAAGGCATTACCGCGAATCAAGTCATCGACAAGCTACTTAATCTTGTAGGCAGTGCATAAACAGGTAAGTGATATGTCTGTAATAGAATCATTACCACCTCATGCAAATGGGGTGACATTAACACTCGAAGAACTGCTGCATTACCGAACTCAATCGGTACGCTGGCTACCACCCGCGCAAAGCATCTGGTCACAAATGAGTGGCAACCATTCCAGCCGCCAGAAAGGTCGTGGTATGGACTTTATGGAAGTTCGCCAATACCAAGCCGGAGATGATATTCGCAGTATCGATTGGCGAGTGACCGCACGCACAGGAAAAGCCCACACAAAACTGTTTGCCGAAGATAAAGAGCAAGCCGTGATTTTGTACATAGACCTGTGTTCTAGCCTGCACTTTGGTTCACGTTATGTCCTAAAGTCCGTACAACTGGCTCATTTTGCCAGTGTGTTAATTTGGCTCACCCTGGCGAAAAAAGACCGTATCGGCGCAGTCATTGATGATGGTCAGCAATGTTTGGAATTTCGCCCCTCTTCACTTCAAAAGCAGGGACTTCGCATTCTCAATGCCATACTCAGCACACACAATGCGCACTTCGCCAGCAATGAAAAAGGTGACGAACGTTCTATGCCTTATTCAGAGGTCTTCGAGTCACTTCATACGTTAACACCAAAAAGCAGTGAGCTGATCTTACTCAGTGATTTTGCGCAAATGGGTGAAAAAGAGTTAGCGCAATTACGCCGACTCAAGCAACACAACAGCGTGAGAGCCATTCAATTTTATGACCCGTTAGAACGAGGAGACACAAACTTCCGAGGACAAGTAAAAGCATCTGACGGCCACCGGAGCCAATGGTTTAATTTCGGCTCAAAAGGACAAAGGAAAGAGCTCGAATCGCACTTTATAAATCACCAAAAATCCATCAAGCATCTGTGTCATTCGATGGCGATTCCATTTAACAGCTTGTCCAGTGGCTCTCCATTGATTCAACAATTAAGCTAGCAAGCCATAATTAACTTAAGCAGTAACAACAATGACAACAAATACCCAAAACCTAAACCTTGAACCATTGATATTGCCTAACGCCCCAGAGTGGTTCCCACTTGCATGGGGTTGGTGGGCCGTATTAGTGGGCATCTGTATTATCGTTTTGAGCTTATACCTTTACTTTAAATGGCGTACCAAGCGCCTGCTTGCCAAAAGAACCGCTTTAAAGCTTTTAACGCATTCTGTAACACCCCATACGCCTTCTTCCGCTTTGGAGATTTTACGTCAGGCTGCGTTGAGCTACTTCCCTCGTGAGGATATCGCACCGCTGACTGGATCAGCATGGTATGAATTCCTTGATAATCATACTGACGAAACCCGATTTGTAGACAAACAACAACAGTGGCAAGCCGCGTTGTATCAGAAATCCCCTTTAGGGCAGCATCAAGATCTCATTGATGATTGTGCTTTCTGGATTAACCACGCATTGCCGCCGAAGAAAAAGGCCAACACCCGTGACTGAAGCCTCATTCATGACGGACATTAACCATTGGTTGAATATTGAGCTTGTCTGGTGGTGGGCACTCTTTTTGTTGCCCTTACCACTGCTGATATACAAGCTTTTGCCACAAGAAAGCCATCAAGCAGAAATTAAGCTGGCTTATCTGCCTGACAACACACACCACGGTAAGCCCAAACAATTACTGCAAAAATCCTTGTGCATTGGTATTTGGATTCTGATTGTTATCGCCTGTGCACGTCCCGTTTGGTTTGGTGAACCCGTAGAGTTTCAACCCAAATACCGTGACTTGATGTTGGTCGTAGACCTTTCGGGTTCAATGCAAAAAGAGGACATGAACGTTGATGGTGAGTACACCGACCGACTCAGCGCCGTGAAAAAAGTCTTGTCTGATTTTGTTGAGAAACGTAAAGGCGATCGCTTAGGTGTTGTACTGTTCGGTGACCACGCTTATCTTCAAACTCCCCTGACGGCAGACAGGGAAACAGTCATACAGCAAATCAACCAAACAGTTATCGGTTTAGTAGGCCAAAGAACGGCAATGGGCGACGGTATTGGCTTAGGAACCAAAACTTTTGTCGATAGCGATGCACCTCAGCGTGTCATGATTTTACTTAGCGATGGTAGCAACACGGCAGGCGTGCTTGATCCGGTTGAAGCAGCAGAAATTGCGAAAAAATATAACGCCACCATTTATACCGTTGGTGTTGGTGCGGGTGAAATGATGGTGAAAGACTTTTTCATGACTCGTAAAGTCGATACTGCTGCCGATCTTGATGAACAAACCTTAACCAAGATTGCCGAACTAACTGGAGGTCAATACTTCCGCGCAAGAGATACAGACCAACTTAAAAGTATCTACGAGACCATTAACCAATTAGAACCCGTCTCGATCGACACACAAACATGGCGACCTCAATCCGAGTGGTTCCCATATCCATTGGGCAGTGCTCTGTTGCTTTCTGTATTGTTATTCTTCCTAAGGAGAAAACATGGCTGAGTTTATCTTCCTCAATCCATATTGGCTCATTGGACTTATCGTGATACCTATTGGGCTGATTTTAAATAGCAAGTTCGCAGAAAAAAAGTCTTCCCTGATTGCACCGCATTTAGCCAAAATACTCGGACATTCAGTGCAATCGAAGCACTACTTTATCATTTGGGGAATCTCATGGTCCTTGGCCTGTATTGCACTGGCAGGACCAAGTTGGCAATCCAATGAACGCCCGAGCTTTAAATTGAGTCAAAATCGTATGTTGGTGCTTGATATGTCACGCTCAATGTACGCTACGGATATAAAACCGAATCGACTCGCGCAAACGCGTTATAAAGCTCTGGACTTACTGCCAAACTGGAAAGAAGGCTCAACAGGTCTTGTCGCTTATGCAGGTGATGCATACAGCTTGAGTCCGCTCACGACAGACTCAAACACATTATCAGTAATGATAGAGAACCTGTCCCCGGAGTTGATGCCTTTTCAGGGGGCTAATCTGCCTTCTGCAATTCAGTTAGCGTTAAATCAGTTCTCTCAGGCAGGAACCAATCAAGGCGACATCATTCTTTTAGCTGATGATCTCGACGATTCAGAACTGGATAGCGCACTGGAGTTATTAAAAAATAAACGTTTCCGAGTGTCTGTACTTGCGATCGGGACAGCAAACGGAGCACCTATCGCCTTGCCAGATGGCTCTCTGCTCAAAAATAGTCAAGGCACAACGGTCGTCGCGAAAACAAACCTGAAAAACTTACAGAAGTTAGCCAATAACACAGGTGGACTCTTTGTCCCGATTCAATATAGCAATCGTGACGTTGAAAGCATCGCCGCTTTTACCAATAATTCGAGTAGCCTTGCAGCCAAGCAAAACGACGAAGTGAAAACTGGCTCTAGAATGAACGACGGGTTCTGGCTATTGCCATTGTTATTGCTGCCTGCCGCGCTGCTATTTCGACGTGGTGTACTTTGGCTATTTATCGCAGGACTCACGCCTATGACTTGGACAGCTAAAGTTGAAGCAAATCCATTCCTAAATGAAAACCAACAAGGTGCGCAGCTCTATCAGCAGGGGGACTTTGAAAAAGCACAACGCCTTTTTACTGACTCAAATTGGAAAGGGGCTGCGAGTTATCAGATCGGTGATTACGAGTCTGCTATCAAAGCATTTGCGGATAATCCTTCAACCGAAGGCCGCTATAATCTGGCGAATGCGCTGGCGCAAAATGGTCAGCTCGAAGAAGCCGCAGACTTATACAAAGCCTTAATTAAAGAACAGCCTGATTTCGACGCTGCAAAGAAAAACCTTTCGGTTGTGGAGGAGAAACTGAAGCAACAGCAGCAACAGCAGCAACAGCAACAGCAGCAACAGCAACAGCAGCAACAGCAGCAGCAGC
>NZ_JBSUGF010000013.1:0-138239 GCF_054064025.1 Vibrio limimangrovi | reverse complement strand
AACAGCAGCAACAGCAGCAACAGCAGCAACAGCAGCAACAGCAGCAACAGCAGCAACAGCAGCAACAGCAGCAACAGCAGCAACAGTCTCAAAGTGACGAAAACCAAGAGCAAGGGCAACAGTCACAAAACCAGCAAGATTCTGAAAATAAAAAAGAAAATCAACAAGCTAAGCCCAAGCCAGTCAAGCCAACTGAAAATGAATCTTCTGAGCAAGACGGCCAAGCGATGAAGGTACAGGCTCAAGCAGCAAAATCGCATCAGGATGACCCTGATTTCCGCCGTTTAGAAGCGGTGGAAAGTGCCCGAGATCCAAGCTTTCTGATTCGTGCCCAAATGCAGTTGCAAGCGCAGCAAAAACAACGTCCACAACAATCTCAAAAGGAGTGGTAAGCCAGTGATGAACAAAGGCATAAAACTGGTCTTTATTCTTTTGACCAGCCTGTTAACTAGCGTTTCAGTTATGGCTCAAAGTCTGGAAGCGAGTGTTAACAAAACTCAAGCCGTTAAAAACGAAGTGATCAATCTAAGAGTCATGGCGGACACAGAATTGAGCTCCGATGCGATCGATTTCAGTGTATTAGAAAAAGATTTCTTCTTAGGGCAACCTCGTTATGGACGCTCTAGTAATACAATCAACGGCCGTAAATTTTTGCGTACCGAATGGAGCATCGCGATTGCACCGATGAAGGAAGGTATCTTAACCATTCCAAGCTTCTCGGTAGATGGCATGAAAACTGAACCGATAAAACTGCACGTTACCGCGAGTCAACAGGAACCTGATATCGAAGATCTATTCAGTTTCACGATGCGTGTAGACAATCATACTTTATACCCACAACAATCCGCGAATTTACGTATGCAACTGATTATCAAGGCGGATACCCGACGTTTAGACAACCCTAAGATCATTCCACCTAGCATTGATGGCATGAAGCTTGAGCCTGTTGGTGAAATGCAGCAAGGTCAGCGTGTCATGGATGGCCTTGAAGTCACCGTGGTAGAGCAGTCTTTTCGTTTAACCGCCGATAACGCAGGGTCTTACACGCTAAACGGACCTCAACTCACAGGCTCGTACATTTATGGTGATAGTTTATCTGGTTCCACCCAAATCATTCCTCTCAAAACCAACGTTGAGCAGATGCCTATTACGGTGAAAGCAATTCCGAGTGAGTTCCAAGGCAAATGGTTGCCGGCATCCGCACTAGAGCTAACACAAAGCTGGCAAGATGATAAAGGTAATACGTTGTCGCCAAATGCTTTGAATAAAGTGAAACAAGGCTCATCAGTTACTCGTACAATTCAAATCAAAGCACGAGGCACCCAAGCAGAGTACTTACCAAGGATAGCAATGGAATATCCGGGTTCATTGCGTGTATATCCAGAGCAGCCAAAATTTGAAACAACAACAGATGGTATGGTCGCAATGACACTCAAGCAAGTTATCATACCAACAGAAGCGGGGTCATATACGCTGCCAGGCTATTTACTCAACTGGTGGAACAGCAACTTCGACGAAGCAAAAACAGCAACGCTCGATTCTCTTAAGTTGGATGTTGAACAAAGTGATATTGGCTTGATTACGTTGCCAGAAGCCTCAATACCTCAAACGCCAAGATCAGACGCAATCGCTGTTCCACAAAGCGGCGTCAATGAGATTTGGAGAATCCTCACTTTTGTCTTTGCCGGACTTTGGGTCGTGACGTTAATCATCACTGTCATGGTTTGGAAAAAGCGTCCCGCGGTCACAACAGCAAAAGAGGTGCAAATATCCCATTCACTTAGCGTTGAAGAGCTTAAGAAAGTCGTCAGAGAAGGCGACGCTGCAAAAATCGACCGAGTCATTAACGAATTTTTAACTACTTACGCTGAACAATTGAATCCGCAAGTAGTCGCAGCGGTCAAATACGAACTTGAAGCGATGAATCGCGCTCGATTCAGTGCCAATCAACAGCCTTGGCATTCAAATTCGCTACTAGCCAATATAGGAAAACTGGCAAAAGTTAAAAGAACGCACTCCAGCCCCCAGCTTGAAAGGCTATAAACAAAAAAAGCCCCTCATAAAGAGGGGCAAAGTTACCATCGCTTATAGTT
Organism: Vibrio limimangrovi; assembly: GCF_054064025.1. Taxonomy (NCBI): domain Bacteria; kingdom Pseudomonadati; phylum Pseudomonadota; class Gammaproteobacteria; order Vibrionales; family Vibrionaceae; genus Vibrio; species Vibrio limimangrovi. The sequence continues at coordinate 136,146 of NZ_JBSUGF010000013.1, read as the reverse complement.
ATGTTGTTATGTCAGTAAATGTCTTCGATTAAACCGTGCCTTCGATTAACCGAAGTCACCGTTTACATAGCCTTGAGTTCGGTCATCTTGTGGGTTGTTGAAGATAACTTGCGTATCGTTATGCTCAACCAGCTCTCCCATCAGGAAGAACGCAGTGCGGTCTGAGATACGACGAGCCTGCTGCATTGAGTGAGTTACGATAACAATGGTGTAATCCTTCTTCAGCTCTTCCATCAACTCTTCAATTTTATGCGTTGCAATTGGATCAAGTGCCGAAGTTGGTTCATCCATTAAGATCACATCCGGTTCCATCGCGATCGTGCGTGCGATACACAAACGCTGTTGCTGACCACCAGAAAGACCAAAAGCGTGCGATTTCAGACGATCTTTTACTTCGTCCCAAAGGGCTGCGCCACGCAGTGAACGCTCAACCACTTCATCGATGTACTTTTTGTCTTTAACACCTTGAGCACGCAGGCCGTAAGCCACGTTCTCATAGATGCTCATTGGGAATGGGTTCGGCTTCTGAAATACCATACCTACTTTGATACGCAGATCCGCGACATCAATGTTGCCGTAGATGTTTTCGCCATCCATTGCCAGCTTACCAGTGATCTTAACGCCCTCGATAAGATCGTTCATGCGGTTCAGACAACGTAGCAGGGTTGACTTACCACAGCCTGAAGGGCCTATTAGTGCCGTTACCTGACGAACAGGAATAGGCAGGTTGATCGATTTCAGTGCTTGGTTTTCACCGTAAAATAGGTCTAGGTTTTCAATATCAAACTTGTTCATGTTCTTAATCTCTTAAATCTTGAATTCGTGTCTTTTAACGTGCGTTCTTAATTTGTTTTGTTAGTAAGTTGCAGTGTTAAAACGTCTTGCAATCAGTTTAGTCACCATGTTGATCAAAAGAACAACGACGATCAGCACTGTTGCCGTACCGTAAGCCTGATTCCATTCCTCAACGGTAAACAGTTCGGTAGTCAGTTTGTAAAGGTGAACGGTTAACGTACGACCTGAATCCAATAAAGAATCAGGAATACGAGCAACCATACCTGCTGTCAGGAATACCGGAGCAGACTCACCAATGACACGACCAATACTTAGAATGACCGAGGTTAAGATACCTGGCATTGCACTCGGAAGAATCAAACGCCAGATTGTGTAAATTTTAGAAGCGCCAAGGCCATAAGAACCTTCGCGATAGGTTTGTGGCACTGCCATCAGAGCCTCTTCCGTTGTACGGATGATAACTGGCAGAATCAGAATACTTAGTGTCAGTGCACCCGATAGAATCGAGAAGCCCAAACCAAGAATAGCCACGAAGAAAGTCATACCAAACAGACCGAAGATGATCGACGGGATACCTGCCAGAGATTCAGTACAGAATCGAATCACTTTCACCAAACGGCTGCCCACTTTTGCGTATTCAGTCAGGTAGATTGCCGTCATGATACCCATCGGTGCTGCCACTGCAATTGAAGCGATAACCATGTAAATGGTTGACACAATCATTGGGAAGATACCGTGCTCGTCACCAGTGCGTGTGTAGTCATCAGAAATAAATTTCCAGTCTACGTGCTGTAGACCGTTCGATAGGATGTACCAGATAATCCAGAATAGAAAACCTACCGTTAGTGCTGCCGAAATCCAAACCAAAGCGCTGAAGACGTTATCTTTGAACTGGCGAGCTTGTTTTAGTTTTGCGCGATCCATAATAGTCACCTTTAACTCGCGATTACTTCGCTTTTTCTCGGTTTAGGTAAAGAAGTACAGCGTTCAACGACATGATAAAGACCAGCAGTACCACACCCGTTGCGTACAGCGCGTTGGCGTGAACACCACTTGCGTAAGACATTTCAATCGCAATGTTAGCCGTCAGCGTACGAGCTGAATCTAGAATACCTTCCGGCATCGCTGGGGCGTTACCCATAACCATGATGATTGCCATCGTCTCACCCAAAGCGCGCCCGATACCAAGAATCACACCGGTCATAATGCCTGAACGAGCTGCAGGAACGAGCAATTTGAAAATGGTGTAGATTTTTGAAGCGCCGAGTGCTAGTGAGCCTTCTTTGTATGCACGAGGCACAGCACGAATAGACGTTTCAGAGACCGTAATTACCGTCGGTAAAATCATGACACCAAGAACGATGATACCCGCCAGAATCGTGTTACCCGCAGGAACGTTAAAGATGTTTTGAATCAAAGGTACGATGATGACCAGACCGAAGAAGCCATATACCACAGAAGGGATACCAGCCAGGAGTTCAACTGCAGGGCGGATGACGTCAGCCAAGCGCTTAGGTGCGATTTCAGCGATGAAGATTGCGGTTAATACGCCGATAGGAACCCCCACCATAACGGCACCTGCGGTAGACACCACAGAAGCAACAATCATGGTTGCGACACCATAAAGCGCAGGTGGAAGCCAGTTTTGGCCAAATACAATGCCCGAAACCCCTGCTTCCTGAAATGCAGGAATACTCTCTCGAATGATGAAGTATGCGATTACCGCTAACGATACGATACCGATAACAGCACTGGTAAGGAACAAGCCGTGGAAGATACGCTCTTTCCAGTCTACACGACGCTTCTCGCGCAGACGTGGCTTGCTGATAGCTTTAGCGTCAGTATTCATAAGCTTTTCACTATTTGTTGCGATGGTCATTTAGAAATCTCACGGTTCTGGTCTTTAGCCGACGAACGCTATGGATGAAAAGGCTCAGCCCTAAATGGCGGGCTGAGCAAATTTAAGAGTCCCGTAGGATTAGTGAACTGAGATGTAACCGTTTTGGTCAACTAGTTTTTGAGCATCTTCAGTAAGCATCCAATCTAGGAATTTTTGCGTTTCTGCAGAAGGCTGGCCTTCTTTGTAAAGAACAAGGAATGGACGAGCTACTTTGTAAGAACCGTTCTTAACGTTAGCAACTGTTGCATCAACACTGTCGATTGCTAGAGCGTGAACTGTGTTATCAACAGTACCCAGAGAGATGTAGCCGATTGCGTATGGGTTAGAAGCAACCATAGTTTTTAGCGCACCGTTACCGTTAGCAACTTGAGCACGTTGAGAGATAGCAGAAACTTCCTTATCAGAAACTTTCATTTTAAGAGACATGATATCTTCGAATGCGCCACGAGTACCAGATGCTGTGTCACGAGTGATTGCTACGATTGGCTTGTCTTCACCACCAACTTCTTTCCAGTTAGATACTTCGCCTTTGTAAATTGCAGTTACTTGCTCAGCTGTTAAGCCTTTTAGATTGTTTTGTGGGTTAACAACTACTGCGATACCGTCACGCGCAACAACTTCTTCGATAAGAGTTGGCTCTTTTTCAGAATCTTTTAGGTCGCGAGAAGACATGCCTAGATCTGCAGAACCGTTTTTAGCCGCTTTAACACCAGCTGATGAACCAGGGCCTTGAACCTCGATAAATACTTCAGGGTTCTTTTTCATGTATGTTTCAGAGAAAACTTCCATCAGTGGAGTTACGCTGCTAGAACCCACAGCAGAGATAGTTTCTTTAGCAGAAACAGAAGTCACTGCCATTGCGCCTAGAAGTGCGATTGCACCGATTACTGTCTTTTTCATCACAATTTCCTTAAAGTGGCTTTATTGCCGTTGTGTTTCACTTGAACGGTGCCCACTTTAGAACCCAAATGTGACAGTTGTGTTTCACTTAATTGAAGCCTCTATGACACATTTCCAATCCCGTATGAAAATTGAACGAATAATCTGGCGCTTACATTTATCTTTTTAATTCACTGGCATTCTATGCACTGCCCGAATCAGTGACTATTCTTGCTGTTTTTTAGTTTTAGAAATAAAAAAGCTCCGCGATTTTGCGGAGCTCTCCTGAATAGATTCCAGAGATTAATCTTCTGAACTTGGTTCTGCTGGCTTCTTCTTAGGAATGAAAACATCGTCACCCACTGACACGTTTTTGTAGAAGCTCTTGTCGCGTTTAACTGGTGACTTCGCAACTTTTTTTGCTTGAGGGCGTGCTTTCTTGGCTACGACGTTCTTGTTGCGGAAAGCGGGTTTGCGAGGCTTCAAGCCTTTGAACTTACCTTTAAGATCGTCAAATTCAGAGAAAGTCAGATCTTGTTGTAGGTAAGCTTCAACACGTTTAAAACTATCCCAGTCTTTTGGACCAACCAGTGACACCGCATCGCCCTTATTACCAGCACGGCCAGTTCGACCCACCCGGTGAACGTACTCTTCTGTGTGCTTAGGCATGTCAAAGTTGATTACGTGAGTCACTGTTGCGATGTCCAGACCACGAGAAGCAACATCCGTGGTTACCAGGATCTTAAACACCGCTCGCTCAAACTGACTCATAATAGTGTTACGTTGAGTCTGGTTTAAGTTACCGCTCAGCGCTACCGCTTTAAGTTTCTTCTCGTTCAGTTTGTTTGTCAGGCGCTCGGTATCATCACGAGTCGCCGTAAAGATAATCACCTGACGGTAGTCGGCTTCTGAAAGCACACGTTCAAGAATCGCTTCTTTATGATCAAGGTGATCGCACAGATAGAATTTTTGTGTGATGTCTTTGTGTTCTTCGTTAGATACGCCAATAGCAATGCGTTTTGGCGCGTTAAGCATTTCTGCTGCAATACCGTTTACTTCAGCATGATCCAAAGTTGCAGAGAACATCAACGTCTGGCGACGACGGTGTTTAGCGGCCTTGTGAATACGACGTAGCTCAGGAGCAAAACCAAGGTCTAGCATACGGTCAGCTTCATCCAGAATGAGCGTTTCTAAACCATCAAGAAAAAGAGAACGATGTTCTAAGTGGTCAGCTAAACGCCCTGGTGTTGCCACAATGAATTTTGGATAACGTCGCAGTGCTTTCACTTGATCGTTAAAATTTTCACCGCCAAGTATCAGAGCTGCATCGTAAGACAGACCAGCAAGCATTGAACGAAGTTCACCATAGACCTGCTTAGCCAACTCTCGTGTTGGAGCCAAAATCACCGCTCGGGGATCTTTCGCCGAAAACGATTTTGTCTTAAGCGACTTATGAAGCATTGGCAATACAAACGCTAAAGTCTTGCCTGAGCCCGTTTTCGAAGACGCCAATAGATCCTTGCCTGCAATCGCAACAGGAATCGCCTGCTGCTGAATTTCAGTCGCTTTTTTAAAATCGTAGTGTTTTAGGTTCTTCAACAATCGGTTGTCTAGGCCTAGATCTTTAAATTGCAAAGTATTCTCCAATAAATCAGTCAGTATTAGTGCTCATGATGGCGTTTTCGCACTAAACATGGCAAAAAATAAAAGCCCGATATAATAGCGCAAATCATAGGAGTATAGATAGAGATCACACAAACTAATTCTGGTATAAAAAATAAAGTTACTTTTGAGACAGTAGCAACTTTAAAAACACACCTACTATCTATGCCCTAAACTTAAGGGAGTCAAGACATCGCTGCCGTGCCATTTGCCCAAATTGTCCTGAATTATCAAAGCGTATTATGGATATTTGCGAACAGGAGCTTCCATTTGCGTCAATATCGTCTAAATTATTGATATCAGGAACGTGGCAAAAAATACCTGCTATGAAGACTGTTGTGGAGTAAATGAAAGCGGAAGTGTTGTCTTTTGTTAGGCTCAGGTAAAAGTTAACGTCGGGTAACCCATGAAATTCTTGGGTTTTTTTGACTTTTGCTACATCATGTACTGATACAATGTGTACACATTTAACCTCGCTTCAAAAACAATAAACGAGCGAGAATTTCACTATAAGCAAGGAGTTCTTATATGAACAAAACGTTGATCGCAGCTGCAGCAGCTTCAGTACTTCTACTAGCAGGTTGTGCATCTTCTGATGACGCAACTTCAGCTAAACTAGATGATCTAAGTAATCAAGTTAGCCAACTAAGCCAAGACGTGCAATCTCTTCAATCTGACGTTCAAAAGTCAAATGACGCAGCAATGGCTGCTCAAGAAGAAGCTGCACGTGCTAATGAGCGTATTGACAACATCGCTCAATCTTACACTAAGTAATTCATAGTGTTATGCCGCGCCTCACGGCGCGGTTATTTCTACTGGTACACCATTCTGTGCGGCAATCACTGCTTTTGCCTTTACATCTTTCAATCCAAATTCACTCAGCCACCAGCCTAACTCTTTCGGCAATTCCAGGTCATCTTTCTTACCATTACTGCGAGTTAACGGCTCATGAGCTTCAATAAAGACACTTCGATCAGGCTCTAGTGCCACTTTAACCGGTTGGTTAATAACCTGCACTTTTTCCCCGCGGCGAACTTGCTCAAACAACCATTCGATATCACTTGGATCCATGCGGATACAGCCAGCGCTTACACGCATACCAATACCGAAATCTTTATTGGTACCGTGAATCAGATATTCTCCGTTTCCATAGGCTAAGCGAAGCGCAAACATACCCAGAGGGTTATCAGGCCCGGCAGGAACAACCGCCGGCAGATCAATCCCCTTCGCTCGGTATTCAGCCCGAATTGAAGCAGGAGGCGTCCAGGTAGGGTTAGGGCGTTTTTGGCTAACGCTTGTGGTCATCACTGGCGTATCTCGTCCGATACGACCAATACCAACGGGAAATACGTGGACTATCCCCCCTTGTGATGGGAAGTAGTACAGACGTAGCTCTGCCAGATTAATGACAATACCTTGGCGCGGGACATCCGGCAGAATAAGCTGGGTTGGAACAGTAAGAACATGTCCGGCTTGAGGAAGGAAAGGATCCACACCTTTATTCGCCGCCATTAAAGCGAGCATACCGACATCATAGTGCTTAGCAATGTTAGCCATCGTTTCGCCATCTTGCACCACGTGGTTCTCAATACGACCAATAAGACGACTGTTGTCTGTTGGCAAATCGTACATCTTAGCAAATGACAATCCACTTACTAATGACAACGATACTGATAACAGGGTTCGTTTTGCGATACTCATTGATCGCTTTTTGCTAAGCATTTCACTTTATTCCTTGGCGCTTTTGAAGAGCTGTAAGGTTATCTCTCTTTCCACTTTGTGATCAACCACCGGAGTGTGATAATCCAGTAAAGAAAACCCCTCCCACATCCATGGTTTGTGGACGAACTTGTTTGGCACACGCTTAATTTCCGGCACCCAATAACGAACAAAGGTACCATCCGCATCAAACTTTTCGCCTTGGCTGACGGGATTGAAAATTCGGAAGTAAGGCTGACCATCACAACCGGTCGATGCAGACCATTGCCAACCTCCATTATTAGCCGCAAAATCACCATCGACAAGTTTGCTCATAAAGTAGACTTCTCCCCACCGCCAATCAATGTGCAGATCTTTAGTCAAAAAGCTCGCGACTATCATACGTAAGCGATTATGCATCCAGCCTGTTTGATTTAGCTGGCGCATGGCGGCATCAACGATAGGATATCCCGTAGTCCCGGTTTTCCAGCGCTCGAAAGCTGGCTCGTCGTATGACCACTGAATCTTGTCTTCCCATTCAATAAAGCCTTTTCCTTTAACTAATTTTGGTTCAAAAACCAGCAAATGTTGATAGAACTCTCGCCAAATGATTTCGCTTAGCCATGTCGCTTTTCCTTCAGACAAGTCCGGATGTGCACTCTCAGCATACAACCGAGCAAGACACTGCCTGGGTGACAAAGCGCCTATCGCTAAATAAGGAGAGAGTTGACTGGTGCCATCAATAGCCGGGAAATCACGCTGATCCCGATAATCATCACTGCATTCACGAACGAACATTCTCAGCTGTTTCAGAATGTCATTCGTCGACGCAAACCAATGATCACTGGACTCTCGCGGATAACTGAATGTGAAACAGTCATCGAAGCACTTTCCCTCCAGAACTCGCAACACTTTGTTCGAAAGCTCTTCCTGAACCTGAGGTTTCGAGACTATAGGTACTTGGAACATTTGCAACCAGGCTCTTTTAAAAGGGGTAAATACCTTAAAATAGTCACCTTGCTTATTAAGAACGGTCGTTGGTGCGTGAACACACTTATCATGAAAGAGCTCAAAGCCAATGCTGGCTTGACTTAACGAGTCTGATACCTTGCGATCCAGCTCCTGCTCATTGACTTCATAATGAATATTCGCCATCACGCTGGTCACGTTTAACAATTCTGCCCAGCCACTAATCACATCGATGCAGTCATTGAATTGTTCGACTTCAGCATATAGAAACGGAATATTGAGTTCGTGAAGTTCTCTGTTAAGGTGCTCTAACCGACGGGCGACGAGATCCGCTTGCATTGGAGCCATGTGATGCTCTCTCCACTGCTGCGGCGTTGCAATAAAACACGCGACAACAGGCTGCCCGGAATCCAGCGCCGCCTTTAGTGCTGTGTGGTCTAACGTTCTTAGATCACGTCGAAACCAGACCAGAACCATACTGACTCCTTAACTACTCTGCGTGTGGCCTAGGTGGAGTTTTTCGATCACCTCTGAGCACTGAATTTGATTCGGGAATTGAGTCTGTAACGCTTTTAACGCTTCTACTTGTTTGACTGGTAGTGCTTTGTTGGAGAACAGAAATACTTGATGATAACGCTCAATTACCTCGTGTTCGATTAAGCCAGAAATGTCGTTTACTTTGTCAATTAAGGTGACGTGATATCCCAGTTCACAAAGCTTCGCCGCTTGAATCCAGCTTTCCGATTCCCGAAGCTGTTCAAAACTGACGAGCAAACACTTCCCTTTCGAAGCTGCCTTATTTTCAGAATCAATCACGAGTGCGAGTCGCTTGATGAGGCAGGTTTGGAAAAGTCCCTTCTGCAAGGATCGAAGCGAGCCTTTGACTAACTCCAATGCATCAAACACCGGATTAATAAATTGCTCAACGACTAAGTTAAAAGGATACTCCTTCATCACGGACGTCAGAACGCTCTCTATCTTAGCGCTATTAAGTTGAGACAAAGCGGACAACAAGGTCTCAACTTCTTCTAATACGTGCGGTTCCGAACTGATTTCTACATCATCTGCTTTTCCTAGCAAGCCTTTTACTTTGCCGATAGCGATACCTTTCACCAACCAGCTTTGTATTTCTCGGATCGTGTCAATATCCTGCTGGCGATATAAGCGATGACCTTTTTCTGTCCGTTGCGGTTGAATAAGGTTATATCTTCTCTGCCATGCTCTCAGCGTGACGGGTTTTACGCCCGTCAACTCTGCGACATCTCTAATTGCGTATAGTTTTTCTTCTGAACTACAAGCCATAACGTAATCTCATCTCCTGCGGGTGTGGCTCTAAGTATTTTTGCTTTTGTAAATACTCGTCCGGATAAGTATTTAGATAATGCTTAATCAGGGTTAGCGGAGCAAGCAACGGCAACAAACCGGTTCGATAATCATGAATGACGGTCGCCAGCTCTTCCTTTTCTCCTTTATTCAGGGAGCGTTTGAAATACCCCTGAAGATGCATCAGAACATTGGTGTTATTTTTGCGGCTCGCTCGGTTTGTGAGGGCTTTCATTAACCCTAAGCGATATGCTGTAAAAAAGTATTCAATGTCGTAGCGTGCAACATCAGCCACCAAACGCCCCAGCGAACGATACGATTCAGGATGATGCGCCATTAGCGTTAATTTATAGCGGGAGTGGAAATCAATGATTTTGCCTCGGGTTGGCTCTCCTGACATTGACTCATAAAAATCATTGAGACAGTACACGCGAGTAATGAAGTTCTCTTTAAGCACAGAGTCATTCAGACGTCCATCTTCCTCGATCGGTAACCATGGCATCTTCTGCATTAGTGTTTGAGTGTACAAGCCTACCCCTTCTTTTGAAGCATTATGATTGCTGTACACTTTAACACGCTCCATACCGCAGGTTGGCGATTTGGCACAGACGATGTAGCCACATAAATTCTGCTTCTCTAGCTCATCAACTTTGTTCGCGGAGTATGCCAACATATTGTCAGTGTGGTCATTTTCAGGATTTTTTGTTTCCACCAGTGCCAGGCGTTCTTCATTAGAGATCAACCGAATCGTAGGTCTAGGTACTGGCATACCAACGCCGACCTCAGGGCAAACAGACACAAAGTCGAAGTAATTACTGAGCTCTTTCGTTACGAAGTTACTCACCTTATGACCAGAGTCGAAACGGACACGTTCACCTAACACACAAGAACTGATACCTACTTTGATTGAAGATTCCATGATTACGCCATCCCTATACAAAAGGTTTTGTTGTATAACTTATAGCAATCTTGCCAAGATTGTACAAGAAATTTAGTTGTACAATTTAAACATTTTACACGCTCGAACTGGACTTAGATCACCGCGAATACAAAGAAGTCATGCCGCCTTATACTTTGATTTTGCGTGCGACATCAATAAATCGTCTCTAAGCAAATCGATTGCCTTTTGGCTTTCAACATATTTCGTTATAATCATCAAACTTAGTTCCCATAAGGGTTGTTTTTGTGACCAATATCTCAAGGATGTGGCTTACTCCCCGATATTATTGCCTCAACGAAAACGAACGAATTCAACAGAATTGGTAACAGCCATCTATACTAGATGCGTTTTACCAAACAAGACTTTGGAGAGCACTTATGGCAACCCCACACATCAACGCACAACCAGGTGATTTCGCTGAAACAGTTCTAATGCCTGGCGATCCTTTGCGAGCTAAGTACATTGCAGAAACGTTCCTGGAAGATGTGAAGCAAGTTTGTGATGTTCGAAACATGTTCGGCTTCACTGGCACTTACAAAGGCAAAAAAGTATCCGTAATGGGTCACGGTATGGGGATCCCTTCATGCTGTATCTACGTACACGAGTTGATCGCTGAGTTCGGCGTGAAAAACGTTATCCGCGTAGGTAGCTGTGGCGCGGTACGTGACGATGTCAATCTGATGGACGTTGTGATCGGTATGGGTGCTTCTACTGACTCAAAAGTTAACCGTATCCGTTTCAACAACCACGACTTCGCGGCAATTGCTGACTACGACCTTTTAGAAGAAGCAGTAAAACAAGCTCGTCTGCAAGAAGTACCAGTAAAAGTGGGTAACGTGTTCTCTGCAGATCTGTTCTACACACCTGAAGCCGACCTGTTCGCGAAGATGGAAAAACTAGGCATCCTGGGTGTAGATATGGAAGCCGCTGGTATCTACGGTGTCGCTGCAGACCTGGGTGCAAAAGCGCTGACTATCCTGACCGTTTCTGACCACATCATCCGTGGTGAAAAACTAAGCTCAGAAGAACGTCAAAAATCGTTCAACGACATGATGAAAGTTGCTTTAGAAACCGCAATCAACATCTAATTAATCATTTGCAGCCGGTGCCTGACTGGCTGCCCGAATTACCCAGAGGGGGCGATCGTGTCTAACGGCGAACTGCCAAAAGATGCAGATGGGTTACAACTCAACTTTTGTAAAACATTGGCGTGTGACAACTTTGGATTGAGTGATGCGAAACGTTACGTTCTGCAGCATGCTAACCCCAAGCGCCCGGCGATGGTTTGCCGTGAATGTGGAGCTTTCCCCCCTTTACTTAACAACCGCGATGTAGTTAACGAACTTCATCGTCTGCGGCACGTCCATAGTGACGGGTTGCCTGCCTGTCGTAATAATGAATGCGACAACTTTGGACTCTCTGTCCACACTCACAAACACCTCTACCACGCTTTTGGTTACAGTGGAGACCGCCAACGTTACCGCTGCAAAGCATGCCAAAGTACGTTCGTCGATAAATGGTCCGGTGCAAATAAAAAGCTTCAGTTCCAAGAGAACTTAATGGCTTTGTTGTTCACTGGTTATTCCGTGCGCGAAATCTGTCGTAAACTCAGCATCAACCCTAAAACGTTTTACGATCATGTTGATCACATTGCGAGTCGCTGTCGCCGGAAACTCGCGACTATTGATGCGCGTTGGGTAAACCACGCTAATCATTATGAATTAGCGTCGAATTACATCGCTCTGCAACCAAAAAGTAATAATGGCGTGTACTGGATTGTCTCCGGTGAAGCACATTCCGGTTATATTCTCTGTCAGCACGTGAACTACTCATCAGACGAGGAGCCAATAGGTACGCTTGATCACAACCCATACGATCAGGTTTCTCGGTTTGTTTCTCAAGAATACACAGCCGAAGCCAGCGAACCACCAGCAGAGCCTTCAAGCAAGCTTCGTGAACGCATCGACCAGAAATATCAGACCATTTTGGCTCGGGCTAATGTCGAAGACCCGCTAGGAAATCTTGCGACATTCCACTATCCGTCAAAAGGTGCACTCATTCGTCCACCTTACACGTCGTACGCTCATTATCTGCACGTACTTGATATGTGCGGGTCAAATAAGCACGTTGCTATTTACATGCCTCAAGATCCTCTCCTCCGTTCGGCAGCGTTGAGTGTCTGCTTATCTCGCATTAAAAATAAAACTGTCGATTTAATGTATGTGGAAGAAGATCCAGCCTGGGACATGAGCTTGCCATTTGGCAAAATCGATATCGTTTACATGAGTTGGTGGAGAGACCGTTGGGCTATCTCAAATCAAGGGGGTATCTCAAACCAAGGGGGTATCTCAAACCAAGGGGCTATATCAAATCAAGGAGATAGAAGCAAAGGCATTTGTTACCTTGCTGGTGATAACAATGAGCCGGAAAAATGGTTCAATGTCGCGACGACACGTCAAGTACAGTTCTACCAAAAGCGATTCCAGCTACTGTTCGAAAGCTTCATTAACGAACCACGACGTAAATTAAGACCTGGTGGTATTTTACCGCTTCTGGACATATTCAGAGCTTGGCATAATTTGTGTTATCAAGATAAACAAGGTCTCACTGCGGCTCAAAGACTCGAAGTTACAGACGCGCCTTTGACGATTAAACAGCTCCTATCCTAACGACTGAATTGTTGTGATGTAGAAATTAAGAACCAGTCAGGATCAGTGAATACAAAAAAGCCTACCCTGCTGAGCGAGATAGGCTTAGTGTTTTTGATTAAAGCTTACAGCTCTTCGCCATAGATATCGAAGGAGAAGTATTTCGCAGCGATCTTATCGTAGGTGCCATTCGTGCGAATCGTCTTAATAGCTTGGTTAAACTTCTCAGCTAATTCTTTATCGTTTTGACGCAGTGCCAAAGCGGTACCCTCACCGATGTAAGCTTTATCAGTAACCGCTTCACCGACAAATTCATGGCCTTGACCAATTTCTTTCTCCAGGAACGCCAAAGCAAGCTGATCTGAGTTACCAAAGGTAGCATCCAAACGACCGTTCGCCATGTCCAGATACACTTCATCCTGACCTGAGTAGCGCTTGATTGTTGCAACTGAACCAAATTTATCTGTCACGTAAAGATCATGAATAGTACCGCTTTGCACGCCAATCACTTTATCTTTTAAACCAGCTTCACTAATTTCAATATTGCTGCCTTCTTTAGCAACAAAACGCGCTGGAGTCTGGTAGTACTTATTGGTAAATAGTACGCGTTTTTTACGATCATCCGTAATACGCATTGAAGCCATAATCACGTCTGACTTACGTGCAAGCAAACCAGGAATCAGAGAATCCCATCCCTGTGAAACCCAGGTACATTCTAACTTTGCCTCTTGGCATAAGGCATCAGCGATTTCGATATCAAAACCGACTGGCGTACCGTTGGCATCCATGTAATTAAATGGTGGGTAAGTAAAGTCAGAAGCCAGACGAACTTCTTTCGCCATCAAAGGTGTAGATAGTAGTGCAGCAGTACAAGCTAATGCGCTCAGCATTTTCTTCATGTGTAATGTCCTTATTATATTTCAGTTGATGGTGTCAGTTGATTGCTCGAGATGCAAGTTACATATAGTTTCCGCCACTTCCAGCATGCTCTTTTCCGAACCGATCGTGATTCGAACGCAATTCTGCAGACTTGGCTCATGAGTTTGGTTACGAGTCACAATTCCTTGTTGACGCAAGTATTCAAAAAGATTGACGTGCGGTTTAGTGCGAATCAATACGAAGTTAGTCGCTGACGGATAAATGGTTTCTATCCAGTCCACATTTTTAATACGCTCTATAAAACGTTGACGAGATTCAATTAAGGTATGGGTATGCTCCGCTACCTTTTTTAATCCTTCCGCGCTTAACGCTTGTAATACGATTTCCGCTGAACTATCAGGCATTGGATAAGGCGGGATAAGTTTACACACAAAGTCCATTATCGATTGCTGGGCAATAATAAATCCGCATCGTACCGCTGCAAGTCCAAAGGCTTTGGACAAGGTGCGAATCACAACCAGATTCGGATAACGGTCAATCAGCTCAACCACGCTGTGGTCAATCTCAAATTCAATATATGCCTCGTCTACAACCACTATCGCGCTCTGTTGTGTCTGCTCCAATATGTCAACGATCTTTGCGTAGCTCAGAAGCTGACCGGTTGGATTGTTTGGTGAACACAAAAATACGAGGTTAGCCTGTTCTGCTGCTTTCACAACACTCTCAACGTCAAGGTCAAAGTTTGGCAGAAGTAGTGGGCTATCTATCACGTCAATAGAGAGCGACTCGGCACAAAACTCGTACATCGCATAGGTCGGAGTGCAAATAGCGATGCTGTCTTTTCCTGGCTGGCAAAAGGTACGGATAAGCAAATCGATCGCTTCGTCCGCACCACGTACCGCTAGGATAGGTTGCGACGTAGAGCAATAAGCTTGATACGCAGCCGCAATGTCGTGAGGTAGAAAATCTGGATATCGATGCAGTGGTGACTGATGTTCTTTGTAAAGCAACGGCTCTTCAAGTTCGTTGGCGTTAAGCCATAATCTTCCTGACCCACCAATACGTCTTGCCGATTGATATGGTATTAACTTTTTTATGCTCTCAGGAGCTAACTTCTCAGCTAATGACATTATAATTATCATCCCAATATGAATACATAATCAGTTTTATCCGATTAAATTAAATTTAATTTCTTTATTGGTAATAAATTAGTCAATAATCTCTTTCGGTTAAATCGAAATAAAGGCATACTAGCCATGCAAAATAATAATGGGTAGATGACATGCAAAGCAGACTTCCTTCGACAAAAAACCTACAAGCTTTTCTGGCTACAGCCCAGCACCTGAATTTCACTCATGCGGCTGAAGCCCTTAATATGACGCAGGGCGCGATAAGTCGTCAGATTCAGTCGATAGAGAGTTTGATGGGTGTCACACTGTTTTATCGTCAGGCTCGAGGTTTAGCCTTAACTCCGGAAGGCGCAAAGTTTATTCCACTGGCAGAAGAGATCATCCTGCTCTTACAAGCATCGATTCGAGAAGTAGTTGATAGTGCGAACCGCATCAAGCTCAACGCGCCTAGTTGTATTACTTCATGGCTGTTAGGTCACATAGCCAACTTTCAACAAGCCTACCCCGATGTAAACGTGGAGTTGACCTCGACAACCAAGCATCAGGCTATCCCCAACTTTGATAGTTTCGACTTAGTCATCTCTTACGGAAAGCCTATTCGCAGTAAAACCATTGATCAGGTGTTGCTCTTCGATGAGATTTTAGCTCCGGTCTGCGCTCCACAGCTATGGGATACGATAGCTACACAAGGTTCGGGCAACGAGCTGGATGAATTGAACCTCCTCAAGCGCTGCACATGGCTGCACGCCAATACGGAGCAATCAGACTGGTCGATGTGGCTGGCATCGAGAGGCCATAGCAATATTCAGGGTAGAGGTAATCAAACCTTCGCCACATTGGATCAGGCAGTTAATGCGGCTCAACAAGGGTTTGGAATGGCGATAGGTGATATTACACTGGCCGCACAAGACTTGAAGTCAAAGCGATTAATTCGGCCATTCGACAGCTATGTGGCGTCGGGTAATGGTTATCATCTGATTAACCCTACACAAAAAGGCAATATGATGGTTGGTAAATTAGTCGACTGGTTAGTCGAACAAAGCAGAGATACTTAATCATTGCGCCACAGTAGCTAATACCGTCTGAAACTTATTACTTCATTTCATGCGATTCAGGCAACGATTCGAAGATCTCGCCCTAGCGGTGACACTGTGGCGAGACCATTCTTCTTAACCATAAATGGCTATCGTAAATGTAGTTCTCACACACTATAAAGCGTGAGGATTTTTGTCACTTCATCAATGCGGCGAGTAAAGCTCGTTTTTAATGCACGCTCATGGTGAGTATGATCGCCATCGCCAAACGGGCCAAAACCGTCTAAAGTGGCAACGCCCATTCCAGCCACCACATTAGCATCACTCACCCCACCACGCTGCTCGGTCAGTAACGAATACCCCAGTGCAGATTCAATCTGTGCCAGAAACTCAGCTTGAGCAGCAGTTGGAGACATGACATCGCGCTGCAGGCCCCCGCTGAGTTCAGTTTTCACGCCGTTCACTTGAGGATGCTGAACTATGCTTTCAATACTTTCAAGTACACGCAATTGCTCTTCAAGCGAAGTAAATCTAGCCTCTACCGTAAGGTGGGCTTGTGGTGAGATGGTATTAGCGCCAATACCGCCTTCAATTTTACCGACATTTACCGTAGTACCCGCAGCTAAATCAGTTAATTCACTTAGCGTAATCATCATCTTAGCTGCGGCAAGGTTTGCGTCACATCCCTGTGCGTAGCAATTACCCGCATGGGCAGCTTTACCGATTAGATCAATATGGTAAGTCGCCACGCCTTTTCGACCAATCACCACTTCGTGGTTCTCACCTGCCGCTTCAAAATCAATACAAGCTGCATAATTAGTCGAAAGTGCTTTAGTCAATTCACGGCTGTCATCACTGCCTATCTCTTCATCACTGACGAGCAGAAAGTCAACATTGCTGATCGCCCCTCTCTGTGCAAATACATTGCGCAGAGCTTGCAGAGCAACAAAGTTGCCACCTTTCATATCACACACGCCTGGGCCGTAGACCCAAGATTGATCTTGGCTAAAACCTTCGAACGTCCCTGGTGCAAACACTGTATCTAAATGGCCTAATAACAACAATTTCGGTACATTTTCACGACTATTAGTGCTAAATAGCAAATGATCCCCAATATGTTGACGCTGATAGCGCTCACAACCAAAGCCTAATTCTCCCAACCACTGCTGCATAAGTTGGCCTGTCTGATCTACTCCGGATTTGTTATGTGTCCAGGAGTTTATTTCTACCAATTGTTTCAAATCACCAAAGTCCAACATGCGTAAACGACCTTCCATGTGTCTAGAAGTTATAGCTTGTCCAGAGCCTATAACATTCGATTAATGTGTAATAAATATTCAATGAAAGGATGTAAACATATAGCCCTATTGTGACAAAGGCATTAATAAGCAAAGCAGAAGAAACAAACAATTAACATAAATCCAACCCCCCGAAATAGTTAGTTCACAGGCTCAAATATGAAGGGGAATATCAAATAATGGAGCTATACATGACACGGAAACAAGTTGGCATTTGGATGTATGAAAATAGCGGTGGTAGCCAAATTCAGAAGAAAATGGTGGATCAACTGCGCGAGCGCGAAATCGAGTCTGTTTGTGGTCTGAACCTTGCGCAAGCGAGCGCCAAAGACGGAACCGTTTTCTGTCAAGGCAAGGACCTGTCTGAACTGGAACTGTTTTTCTCTTACAACGCTGGAGAACAAACGCCCTACCAGGTTTACCTCTACCAAACGATCGACAGCATGATGCCGATGATCAACAACTATGCATCATTTGCGTTGACGGAAGACAAATTCCGTACCGCTCATAAACTTAAGCAAGCGGGAGTGAACACGACCGATTACGTCGTATGTAACCGCGACAACGTTGATCAGATTCGAGATCAGTTAATCGCATGGGGCGGCCAAGCCATTTGTAAACCCGTTGATGGTTGGGGTGGCAATGGCATCATCAAGCTCGAACAAGCGCGAGACATTGATCTGCTGGCGCCGTTTTTAAAAACTCACCCTAGTCATCAGTTTTATCTTGAACGTGTCATTCAAAACGATTTTTCTGATTATCGCGTTGACATTGTTGATGGTAAATTTGTCGCCTGCTATGGCCGCAAAGCAGCCGCAGGTAGCTGGAAAACCAATATTTCCAGCGGTGGCCATGTCATCCTACGTGAACCTTTGCCAGAAGTGGTTGAACTCGCTCAACAAGCTGCATTCGTAACCGGGCTCGAAATCGCTGGCGTTGATATTATTTATGACATTGAAAAACAACGTTATGTTGTTATTGAAGTCAATGGTATTCCTGCTTTTGCTACGCCAGATCAAGAAGCCTTGGGCCTGAATTTCAATGATACAAAAATCAACTACATCGTAGATCTGATTGATCGCAACGTTAATCCGGCCCAAAGCCAGTCTATGACGGCGACCTTAGACACCAGCTTCATTCATTTAAATGCCAATCACTCTAACACTCAGCAGGTAGAAATCTCATTATGACATCTCATGGCTCCACTCGCCCCAAGCTTGGCTTGCTATATCTAGATCACGTATTACGCTTTTTTGATCGCTCAAACTTCAAAGGTTGGCCCGATAAAATTGAACAAGTTGTTTATCATTGGGGAAATGACAAGCAACGCTTTATCAATGAAATCAAACGCAAAAAGATCGACGTACTGGTCGGCAATATTCCTGCCACCGCGTATGAAACCTTCCGTGAGATCAGCCGCGCCTTGCCTGAAGTGCAATTTGTTCCGTCACTCGACAGCCAGTTTTGTAATAAATCGAAAGAGAATGTCACTCACTTTTGTCATAAACATTCCCTGCCGATTCCGCGTACTGAAATCTTTTATCAAGTTGATGAAGCTCTGGATTATTTAAGCCATACCACTTATCCCAAAATTGTGAAGCGCTCCTATGGCCCTTCCAATTATGGTGGCTATTTTGTGCACAAAGTGGACTCAGAAGCCGAGGCTTTACGCCTGTTTGCGCAGAAACAATATTATCCCGCTTATATTCAGGACTTTGTACCAATGAAGGCCGACATTCGCGTCATGTTAGTGGGCCATCAACCTGTATGCGCGTTTTGGCGTCGTCCTCCGGAAGGAGAATGGCTCACCAATACTAGCCAGGGCGGCAGCATGGATTACCAAGCCGTACCAGAAAAAGTACTCGACCTTGCAGTGAAGGCTTCTAAAGCAGCTAATGCTGAGTATTGGGCGTGTGATATCGCAGTCAGCATGGACGATGATTACACCATTTTAGAATGTGCCAGTGCATTTGCTGCTTTCCCTTATATCCGTGACTGGATCGGTCAATATCTGATGTGGTTATTGGCACCAGAGTGCTTTAAAAAGCCGTATTTCGCGCATCGGAACTGGGAAGAGTTGGGAAAAATTCATTCATCTTTGCTCCGCACAATGCGCCATCTAAGTTTTGGTGAAACCAGCATTTCTACCGATACAGGCGAATACGCGCCACACAACTCAGCTTATCCACTTGTTCGCACATACCAGGAGCATGGAGAAGAGTGGCCAAGTGAAGTCTGGAATCGACAGGGCTTACTTGCCCATCAGTTAATCGCACCATCCGCACCGAAGTTGGGTGAACAATCTCGCCTTGAAGAGATTGATACTGGTATTGAAAGCCTAGACCACCTTGATTCAGAAGCGCAAAGGGCTAGTGAATACTTACTTAATTCATCAGAGCGAAAGCCTATTGGTGCGATGAATCAAACACAATTGGTGGCATTTTTCACTAGTATTAAAGGTATAGGCTTCGAGCAAGCGAACAAAATCATCACTCATCTGGGCTTTGAGCAAACCTTAACCGCGCTAAAATCTGCCCCAAATCTGTTGATGACAGTCCCAGGGATTAAGCAGAAAAAATGCGATGCGATTAGTCTGCACTGGAATTTACACTGCAAAGCACTGGCTTGAGCAGAGGTAAACGAATGAAAAAACAATACCTTTGCTATGAGCAAACCCAAAAGTTTCTCGAGCAAGCGATGGCGAAGCACCCGGATTTGATCCGTCTCGAAAGTATTGGGGAAACCCATGAGGGACGGCCAATCCTACTGGCCACCATTTCTCAAAATGTGGCCTATGCTCACCTCAAGCCTGCACTGCTCTACACGGGTACCATCCATGCACGGGAATGGATAGGAAATGAGCTGGCTGTTAGCTTTATCCAATATTTGCTGGATAACCACCAAACCAATCCAGATGTGATTGAGGCATTAAGTCGCAATACCTTGTATATGGTGCCTTGCCTCAATCCTGATGGGTTTGAATATTCGCATAAACACTTTTCTTTCTGGCGTAAAAACCGCCGTGATAATGGTGACGGCACTTTTGGCGTGGATTTAAACCGTAACTTTGGGGTGAACTTCCGCCACACAACTCAAACCAGCTCTAATATTTACGGTGGTCCAGAAGCCTTTTCAGAGCCAGAAACCCGCGCGATCAAACACTTTGTAGAGCAGCATGACAATATCTGCATCGCGCTTGATTACCATTCACAAGGTAACGTGTTTTTCCCGGCGCATAAGTTTCACCACGAGGCCGAAATTGAAGGCACCGATCTTAATGTGTTGTGTGCCAATATGGCGCAGGAGATCTATAAGGTTACCAAGCGCCAATATGGTATCCACAGAGGTAAGCCACCAGCCAACTTAATCCACGGAAGTGGGCGCGAGTGGTATTACAGCCGTGGCATTCTTGCGACTGTGGTGGAAGTGGGCAGCCGTAATATCCCAGATTACCTGATCAACATGTCGCAAAGTGTGGATGAAAACATCCCAGCACTACTTTACGCCTTGCGCAGCACGATTAATTATTCGGATTTAGCGCCCAAAAGACCCGAGTATTTTTCGGTAAAACGCGTCGATGCCACCCAGGCAGAATTAGTGTGGCAAGAAGCGGATGATAGTGGCAGCGGTTGTCACTATCAGGTTTACCGAAGCGAATCTCCGAAAGCATCTTGTACCAAGGAAAACCTGATTGCTATCACTTCACAAACCGAATTCACAGATAAGCAACTTAAAGCCGGTAAGCGATATTTTTATTACCTGCGCCGCGTAGATAAGTTCAAGAACATTGCTTCCCCTTTCGCACCAGAAATCCGCATCAAAACGCCGCTGGATAAAGCCGATTGTTCCTTTACGTTGTTCCCGACACCAGAAAAAATAGGCTATGTTGGCGAGCTCACCAAGAGCAATAGCGAACATTTTGGTCATAATTCTCTGTTTGTTGGCGTAAATAACACCAAAGGCATTTGTTATGGCGTGATCGATTATGATCTCAGCCGCTTGTCTGAAGACTCGCATATTAGTCTGGCTGAGTTTTCACTTTATCCAATGAACCGCGTTGGCGCTAAAATTGAAAATTATGGCGAGTGGTCAGTGTCGATACTCAACCCTGCAGACATCACCGACATCAGCAACTTTGAGCAAATTCATCAAGCCACTCCAATCCAAACCCTGGGCGAGACCATAGATTCCGATCGTTTAACACAGGGTATTTGGCATAGTTGGCAATTTAGTGCGATAGAAAAACGCATCCTTGAAGAGCAGTTAAAACGTGGACGTTTGCTGCTGCGCATTCAAGGCCCTGATACATTACCTCTCGGTAATGACTCCCAAATGATGCAATTTGATATTGGATATGGCCGCTTTGGCGGTGGTATTCACTATCGCCCAAGCTTGTATGTGATCTATCGCCGTAAAACCACCACGCTGCAGTTGTCTGCGGCTCAATGCCAAACTTTCCAACACAGTGAATTGATCGATAATCGACTTACGACTGGCTATGACAGCCATGGTAACGCTGAAATTGGTCAAATGGTGTTTGAGCTACCGCAACTAACCAATCCAAAGGAGCTGGTGATCACCGAAGCTGCCATCATCCTTGATATGGAAAGCACGCATGCCTTGAACCACTCGATGCGCTTTAGCGTGGCGCTTGTGGACAATGAAACTCAGCTTGATGAGTTGCCGCAAGATTTTGATCAGTTGGAATACGTAGGCTATGAAGTAAGCTCACTAGAGCTCAACCGTAACCCACGCCAAACCTTCTTATTTGATAGTTCAGCACGTCAATATGTTGAAGACTTGCACGACCGGGGGCGCTCAATTCGTTTGATCATCATCCCTACGTCGGAATCCGACACCATGGATAGCCGCGTGACATGGAAAACTCAGATAAATGAAGAATCCGTCACCCCAAAACTAATGCTAACCTATGTCGAGCGACGCAAAGAAGCCTTAGCTGCACCAACCAATCTGCAAGCCAATGTGGAAAATGGCGTGGTCAAACTCACTTGGGATAACCCAGATCACCCAGTATGGGTTGGCAGCTTTGTCGTACGTAACAGCTTTCACCCACCCAGAAACCCACTGGATGGTGTAAAACTTTACGCCGGTAAAGACGATTTCACTTACGATCGCTTTGGTAACGCCAACCTCGCCAAATACTACTCAGTATTCAGCTACGATGACGTACCAAACTACTCGTTACCTACGACAGTCAGCTATACCAGCAAAGAAGTCACTGAAGTTATTCATCAAGAGTTTGAAGCTCAGGATGAAGTGGAACAACGCTATCGTGACGGAAATTAGCCGTTAACGTTTGCAATGCACTGTTTTCAATCTATTTTCAGTGTAAAAAACAATGCCACAACCGAGTTTGCGGCATTGTTTATCTACCAACACAGCATTCGTTGCTGACGCATAAAATGGGCAACGACTTCACCAACCACACAGCAGAATTTCAAGCTATGGCCAGCGAACTGACTCCTAGCCAGAGTCAGCCAACCACGGAAACATTCTCTCCAACCCAGGTTAGCAATTGTTTGGCAGCTTTGGATAACACCTGATTTTGACGCACGATATAGCCAAAGTCAGTGTTAGGAAAGCTCGGTAAAGGCGTCACTTCTCTGGATAACTTCAGTCTTGGATCGATTGAAAAGTCCGGAACAATCGCGGTACCGAAACCGGCTTCTGCCCAGTCGATTTGCGCTTCCACACTGCCTACTTCCATGACTCTGTGCTTTGGCAGATTCAGCTCTGGTAACGAGGCATCAATCAATTCACGAGTACGCGTATCATGCCCCAGCAGAATGAGCGTCTGGCTTTCTTGTTTGTTCTCTTGCCAATCAAAAATATTGTCTCCAAAAGCACACCAATGAATTTGAGTAAGAGGTGTAAAATGAAGGGGCTGGCTCTCTTTCTGCGCGATTACAAAACCAATGTCTGCACGAGCTCGTTTCACTAAATCTACCGCTTGAGACGAGGTGGTGTTGAACAGCGCTAAGTCGATACCCGGATACTCATTTTTAAACTGCTGAAACGGTTTTATGAGTAACAAGCGCGAGACAATATCGCTGGCTGCAATAGAAAGCGTGCCCTGAGTGAGATCGTTGATCGCGTTGAGATCCGACTGGCAGATCTGTAGCTCGTTCAACATAAGCTGCGCCGTAGCCAATAAGCGCTTTCCGGCTTGAGTCAGTTGCACAGGGTTTCGCTCAATTAGCTTAGTACGAGTGGCTTGCTCTAGCTGCTTGATGTGCAGGCTCACATTCGGCTGAGTCATGTGAAGCTCGGTTGCTGTTTTCCCAAAATGCTTTACGTCCGCCAAAGTGACAAATGTTCTCAGCCAATTCAAATCCAACATAACTCGCCTTCCGATATGAGACTCTTATCAAGTCGATGAGTATAATTAATTTCTCTTATTATGGCGAACAACATAAGATTTTTCGGTCTGTTATTGGAGTACAAATTATGTCGTCTATCGTTGTTGTGGGTGCAAACTGGGGTGATGAAGGCAAAGGCCGCATCGTTGACTTTTTGGCAGAGCAAGCTTCTGCGAGTATTCGTTTCCAAGGTGGTAACAACGCGGGTCACACCGTAGTTAACGACCTGGGCACGTTTAAGCTACACCAGCTTCCAAGTGGCGTATTCAACCCAGACTGTTTGGCAGTTTTAGGTCCGGGTATGGTTATCAGCCCAGCGTCGTTGTCTCAGGAGATTGCGGAAGTTGAAGAAGCAGGCGTAAACGTGAAGCTTTGCATCTCTGATCGCGCAACACTATGCCTACCTCTACATGCACTAGAAGATACGCTAGAAGAACAACGCTTAGGCGACAAAGCATATGGTTCAACTCGTCAGGGTATTGCACCTGCGTACGGTGACCGTGTGATGAAAAAAGGCATCCTGGTAGGTTGGCTAAAACAGCCAGAAGTTCTGGTTGAACGCATCAAATTCTGGATGGATTGGAAACTTCCACAACTTCGTGCTCTTTACCCAACGTTTGAATTCGAACAAACCGCTGAAGAGATGGCGAACTGGCTATTAGAAGTGTCTTCCCCATGGCGTGATGCTATCTGCAACGTAACACTTCCTCTTAAAGGACTACAGTCAGAAGGCAAAACACTGCTATTCGAAGCGCAACTTGGCGCTGGCCGTGACCTGGTTTACGGTGAATACCCATGGACAACTTCTTCGAATGTAGTCTCTATGTACGCAGGTATTGGTAGTGGTCTACCAGCCCTTCGTCCAGAACGTGTGATTGCGGTTGCGAAAGCATTCAGCTCGTCTGTAGGTACAGGCACGCTGATCACGGCAATGGAAGAGCAAGATGCATTCCGTGAACTTGCAGGTGAGTTCGGAGCGACAACAGGTCGTCCACGTGACATGGGTTACTTCGACGCAGTAGCAACCAAAAATGGTGTTGAGCTACAAGCAGCGACTGAAATCGCACTGACCAAAGTAGACTGTCTGACTGGTCTTAATGATCTAAAAATCTGTGTTGGCTATGAAGGCGACCACAGTGAAAACCCAATCTGGCCTCAAACAGCAGCACTAGCACCTATCTACGAAAAGATGGAAAGCTGGAGCGAAGACATTACGGGCTGTCGTAAGTTTGAAGAGCTACCAGTTGCGGCACAGAAATACGTACTGCGTATCGAAGAGCTGATGGGCGTACCAGTAAAAATGGTATCTGTTGGTCCAGGTCGCGAACAAATGATTATGCGTTAAGGTGTGAAGGCTACCAACCAACGTTGGCGGCCCACATCTTTTGGCAGCGGCTTTTATCTTTTCCGGGGTAAAGCCGCTTTTTTTTATTTCGAAAACCGACCAAATGCAGTATCGGTCAAAAGCAGTACCAATCTAGAACAGACGACGCTTCATTCCCGCTCTTTCAAGAATGCGAGTCGAAATTTCCTCAACAGAGAGCGACGACGTGTTGATGTATGGAATCGCTTCCCTTCTGAACAAGGCTTCAACCGTATCCAACTCCAATTTACACTGCTCTTCACTGGCGTACTCACTGCCCGATAAACGATTCTCACGGATTTCATTCAAACGCTCAGGCGTGATCGTCAAACCAAAAAGCTTATGACGATATATTTCAAACTCTGGCAACAATCGCAGCATTTTTACATCTTCAGCGATAAACGGGTAATTCACCACTCGCAAACCAAACTGCATCGCCATGTATAAACTGGTTGGAGTTTTGCCACTACGAGATACACCAAGCAATATAATGTCAGCCTGCTCTAAACCTTTTAACGTGATGCCATCATCATGAGCGAGCGTGTACTCAATAGCGGCAATACGATCGAAGTAGGTGTCAGAATCTTTACTTACGCTGCGAGAACGCTGCAACTTCGGTGTAGGCGCCATCTGAATATCGTCCTGAACTTTTTGCACAATACTTTCAAGCACGTCATAGCTGAAAGCCGGTGCCGCCAACAGCATTTCCCGCACCTGAGGAACCACTATTGAGAAAAAAACCAGGGGTTTGACACCATTGCGTTGGTGAGAACTTTCAATTTCTTTGACGACATCTAATGCTTTGTCTGGCGTTTCGACAAAAGGAAAGGTTTTTTCATTTGAAATGAACGAGAATTGACCTAGGACAACATGGCCTAATGTCTCACATGTTATTGCCGTACCATCAGAAACATAGAATACATCACGACTTTGGGTATTTGTTTGCATTTTTGTTTAATATTTCAAAATATTTTGAGTAGGATGGTAAACATAATATTAATAAATCAACTTGGCTTCCAGTTAGGTTCCCCACAGCTTTGAAAATTCTTTGAGTTTTTTTTAGCCGGAATGTAATCGTTTGCCTTTGATATCAACCTGAACAAGTAAATGGTCGAAAATTGTTCAGAAAGAGTCGCTCATAGTGAAACATGGATTGTGGTAACTGTTTATTCTGATTACACAATTTATAACTGCACTATAAGTAACTTTAACTAACAATAACGAGTAAGTATTTGTTTGGATTGACTTAAGTCCCCTACAAAAGCTGCAATGTTTCTGGAGAAAGACATGCAAAAGAACACCCTCTGGTTCAATGGCCTATCCATGAATGATGTCGACAAAGTCGGCGGTAAAAACGCTTCGCTTGGTGAAATGGTTTCTAACCTAGCTAACGTTGGCGTTTCTGTTCCAAATGGCTTTGCGACAACCTCATACGCGTTCAATAAATTCCTTGACCACGAAGGTTTGGATGAGCGTATTCACCAACTACTCGATGAACTGGATGTTGAGGATGTGGATGCTCTGCGTAAGACAGGTGCAACCATCCGTCAATGGGTACTAGAAGCCCCTTTCCCAGCAGATCTTGAACAAGATATCCGCGAAAACTATCAAGAACTGGTTGAAGGTAACCCTGAACTTTCAGTCGCAGTTCGCTCTTCTGCAACTGCGGAAGACCTTCCAGACGCATCCTTTGCTGGTCAGCAAGAGACGTTCCTGAACGTGAAAGGTATTGACGCAGTACTCGAAGCGACTAAGCATGTATACGCTTCTCTATTTAACGACCGTGCTATCTCTTACCGTGTGCACCAAGGCTTCGACCACCGTGGTATCTCGCTATCAGCGGGCATCCAACGCATGGTTCGTTCTGACAAAGCTTCTTCAGGTGTTATGTTTACTCTGGACACAGAATCAGGCTTCGACCAAGTAGTATTCATTACTTCATCTTGGGGTCTGGGCGAAATGGTGGTTCAGGGCGCAGTAAACCCGGACGAATTCTACGTTCACAAGCCACTGCTTGAATCTGGCGCGCACCCTATCGTTAAGAAAACATTCGGCTCTAAACTGATCAAAATGATCTACTCAACTAACCAGGAAATCGGTAAGCAAGTAGACATCATTGATACGTCGGATGAAGAGCGCAATACGTTCTCTCTAAATGACGAAGAAATCAAAGAACTTGCAAAACAAGCGATGATCATCGAGAAACACTACCAGCGTCCAATGGACATTGAGTGGGCGAAAGATGGCATCGACGGCAAGCTGTACATCGTTCAGGCTCGTCCAGAGACAGTATGTTCTCAAAGTGAGAAGAACGTTATTGAGCGCTACGAGCTAAACAACAAAGCTGAAGTACTGGTTGAAGGCCGTGCAATCGGTCAGCGTATCGGTAAAGGTAAGGTACGCTTAGTAGACTCACTAGACCAAATGTCACTGGTTCAAGAAGGTGACGTACTGGTTACAGACATGACTGACCCGGATTGGGAACCAGTTATGAAAAAAGCGTCTGCTATCGTAACTAACCGTGGCGGCCGTACTTGTCACGCTGCGATCATTGCACGTGAGCTAGGTATTCCAGCTATTGTTGGTTGTGGCGATGCAACAAGCAAACTGACTGACGGTATCGAAGTAACCGTATCTTGTGCTGAAGGTGAAACAGGTTACGTTTACCAGGGCAATCTGGACTTTGAAGTGAAGCGCTCATCAGTAGACGAGCTACCACTACTGCCGACTAAAGTGATGATGAACGTAGGTAACCCGGATCGCGCGTTCGACTTTGCTCAAATTCCAAACGAAGGTGTTGGTCTTGCGCGTCTTGAATTCATCATCAACAAGATGATCGGTATTCACCCGAAAGCGCTACTGAACTTTGACGCTCAAAGCGATGAGCTAAAAGCTGAAATAAAAGAGCGTATTCGCGGCTACAAAGATCCTATCGACTTCTACGTAAGTAAACTAACAGAAGGCATCGCGACAATCGCTTCAGCATTCTGGCCAAAACGCGTTATCGTTCGTATGTCTGACTTTAAGTCTAACGAATACAGCAACTTGGTTGGTGGTAAATCATACGAGCCACATGAAGAGAACCCAATGCTAGGCTTCCGTGGTGCATCTCGTTACATTTCACCAGTGTTTGAAGACTGTTTCGAACTAGAAACTCAGGCAATCAAACGCGTTCGTAACGAAATGGGCTTGAAGAACATCGAGATCATGATCCCATTCGTTCGTACTCCAAGCGAAGCAGCGTCGGTTATCGACCTGTTGGCTAAGTTCGATTTACGCCGTGGTGACCAGGGTCTGAAAGTTATCATGATGTGTGAACTGCCTTCAAACGCAGTGCTGGCTGATGAGTTCCTGAAGTACTTCGATGGCTTCTCTATCGGTTCAAACGATATGACTCAGCTAACACTTGGTCTGGACCGTGACTCTGGCGACGTCGCTCACCTATTTGATGAGCGTAACCCTGCGGTTAAAGTGATGCTGAAGATGGCAATCGATGCTGCAACGAAAGCTGGTAAATACGTAGGTATTTGTGGCCAGGGCCCGTCTGACCATGAAGATTTAGCAGAATGGTTGATGGAGCAAGGCATCAGCTCTGTATCACTTAACCCAGATACGGTTATCGATACCTGGCTACAACTAGGCAAAGTTAGTAAGTAATTCGCGTTAGAATTATCGAATCTAAAGCCCTCAAGCTTCGGTTTGGGGGCTTTTTCTATTCTGTAACAAGCCATTATGTCAATATTGCGTGAGTTCGTGACAATATTCTCAACCTAGAGTCACCTGTAATTTTCCCTGCGCGTATTTTCACCTAGAATGAAAAGAAATCCATTTCGCAAGAGATTGAAGTCGATGAAAAAACCGATCGTTATCTTAACAACGCTAATGCTACTTGCCTCTCCAGCCCATGCAGACTGGGACAAAATTTCCGAAAAAATGTCTGAGTTAGGAGATGCAGTCACGGAAGGGGCGCAAGAAGCGTGGGACAGCACTAAGACGTTTTCCAAACAAGCATGGCAAGATTTTATGAACTGGTCAGAAGAAGCGATGAACACGGCTGGTGAATGGACAGATGCGAGCATTGAAAAAAGCAAAGAGTGGATTGATATCGCGGATAAAAAAATTGATGAGTTGATGGAAGGCGATACGCCGGAAGAAGCCCGCCAAGCGGTCGATTTAATGGCTGACAGCACCATGTTCAAACTCTTCAATGAAAAACCGGAAGCGAAGGCGCTCTACGATCAAGCATATGGCTACGCGGTATTTGACTCTCGCAAGTTATCTTTACTGTTCCACACCAACTCTGGCTCTGGCGTTGCGGTAAATAAAGAGACAGAAAAACGCACTTACATGAACATGTTCGGAATGGGCTTGGCACTCGGCGCTGGCGGCAAGTTTTATCAACAAGTGGTTCTGTTTGAAAACCAAAAAGATTTCGACTTGTTCGTCACTGAAGGCTGGGAAGCGTCAAGCGAAGCAACGGCCCTTGCAGGTGATGAAGGTGAAGAACTCAGCGCACACTTTAATAGTGGTGTAGCGGTATACCAGTTGAACTCAAAAGGTCTGTTAGTCGATGTCAATGTGTCTGGCTCTAAATACTGGGTCAACGAGGAGCTGACCAACTCACAGTAAGCGAGCTATGAAGATACTAAGGGGAGCATCGTCCAAGCAAAAGGCGGCACTCCCCTTTCTCGATGAATCGGTTTTCGTTATTCTGGCCTTAAATCAAAGCTAAACCAATATCGTATGCCCGACAGCCAAATCAACACGCTACTTGCTGATGCAATTTCTGCGTTAAATACGCCTAACTTCACACCTAAACTAATGCGTATCATTAGCTCACTACTCGACTTTGATTGCGCGGTGATACTGGGCTATCGTGAAAACAAACACCCTATTTATCTTTATGATTCGATTCAAAATGAGCGTGATTTGCTCTTTCAACGCTATCTCACCAATTCGTTTCAAAATGATCCCTTTTTCCAGAAGTTAAACGAAAGCAAAAAACAAGGGATTTTTACGCTAAAAGATGTGGTTCGTAAGGGAGTAGATTACCAAGCCTATTGCGACCAATTTTATCGCCAGACTGGCTGGAAAGATGAACTCAGTATGCTGATCCAAATCGAAGCTCATTCCTGGGTAATGTTCTATTTCGGCTATCTGGAAGAAGGCAAACGCTTCTCAAAGAATCAAGTCAGCCGATTACAACCTTACTTTTCGATACTTCAATCGCTGTGCCAGCAACACTGGAAACAAACTGAGTTTTCAATGTCTGAGCCCGTTTTTAACCCTGAGACTTATTCTGGAAGTCTGCGCGAGCTAATAGAACATGCTTTGACTACATTTGGCGTAGATACGTTGACCCGAAGAGAACAAGAAGTCTCTTCATTACTTGTACAAGGGTTTGATACGAAAGAAATCGCAACTCAACTGAACCTAATGCAAGGCACGGTCAAAAATCATCGTAAACGCATTTATGCACAATTAAAGATCTCTTCTCTTGGTGAACTCTTTCAGCTTTTTCTTAATCACTTAATTACTCACTCAAGATAACAAACTGTCCCTTTAGGGATATATCAGCAAGTGGTGTGACGTTTTAGTCTGAATACAACGATAACTCAGACAGATAAGACAATGACATTGATTAAGGATTTACAGGCGCGAGGCTTGATCGCGCAGGCAAGTGATTTAGAACAAATTCAAACACTTTTAACAGCACCACAAACGGTGTATTGCGGCTTTGATCCAACCGCTGGCAGCTTGCATATCGGCCACCTGGTACCGTTAATTATGTTAAAGCGCTTTCAAGATGCGGGTCATCAGGCGATAGCCTTAATTGGTGGCGCGACTGGCATGATAGGTGATCCAAGTTTTAAAGCTACCGAGCGCAGCCTCAACTCAGAAGAAATCGTTGCTGGATGGGTAAGTGACCTCTCCAGTCAAATCAAACAATTGATGAATCGCCAACTCACGAAGCCAATGATGATGGTAAACAATGCCGACTGGATGCAAGAGATCAACGTTATCAACTTTTTCCGCGACGTGGGTAAACACTTCTCTATCAACACCATGATCAACCGCGAGTCCGTGAAACAGCGTTTGCAGCGTCCCGATCAGGGGATCTCATTTACCGAATTTAGTTACGCGCTTTTGCAATCCTACGACTTTGCCGAGCTAAACCGACAACACGGCTGCCGATTACAAATTGGCGGGAATGATCAATGGGGAAACATTGTCAGTGGGATTGACTTAACACGACGCCAAAACAGTGAGCAGGTATTTGGCTTAACGTTACCTCTGATCACCAAATCCGATGGTACCAAGTTTGGTAAAACCGAAGGTGGCGCAATTTGGCTTGATCCAAATAGAACGTCTCCTTACGCTTTTTACCAGTTCTGGCTAGCCGCAGAAGATGCCGACGTTTACAACTTCTTGCGTTACTACACCTTCCTGAGTTGTGATGAAATTACTGACATCGAAACAACAGACAAAACGAGCAAAGGAAAACCACGAGCACAGCGTATTCTTGCCGAAGAAATGACGCGTTTTGTACATGGCGCAGAAGGTTTGGCAAGCGCCCAGCGCATCACTCAAGCCCTGTTTAGCGGTGATGTTCAACAACTGAGTTTATGTGAACTAAAACAGCTTGAGTTAGACGGCTTACCACGCATAAAAAGCACCCAACAAGACTTGGTAGCGCTACTTATAGAATCTGGCTTAGCAAGTTCAAAACGTATAGCTCGGGAGCTAATTGAGAACAACGCCATAAGTGTCAACGGCGAAAAAGTCTCTGGGGACACGCCGAGTTTAAGCTTCGCGCTATTCGACCAATATTGGTTGCTCCAGCGCGGTAAGAAACATTTCTGCTTAGTGACGCGAGATGCTTAACTTTCGGAGATAAAAAATCCCCTCATCACGTAAATGATAAGGGGATATCAGTGTAAAGCGCTTTCAAACCCGCAGGTCAGCAGCCGCAGTGGTTATTGAGCTCTTAGACTTTGCCAATACTTATCATAAATCGCTAACGTTTCAGCGCCGACATCGTTAATAAACTCGCCTTTTTCCATATCTTCTTTCGCAGGGAAAATGGTCGGGTTATTTTTTAGTTCATCTGGTAACAGGTTGCGGCCAGCATTCGTCGCAGAGGCGTAACCTAAGCTATTTACGATTTCTGCCTGGTTTTCTGGCTGGTACATAAAGTTGATAAATTTGTGTGCAAGCGCTTTATTTTCACTGCCTGAAGCGATAGTGAAGTTATCCATCCACAACACCGCACCTTCTTCTGGCATCACAAACTTCAGTTCAGGCATTTCAACCTGACCTTGGTAAGCATTACCATTCCATTGCATACCGACAGAGGTTTCTCCGGACACATAAGGAACCTGCGGCGCGTCTGAGTTGTATAGCAGTACGTTATTTTTTAAAGTCACCAGCGATTCATAAGCTTGCTTGATTTCCGCTTCATTTTTGCTGTTCACACTATGGCCATTCATTTTCAAAGCCATACCGAACACGTCGCGAATATCATCAATCAACATTACCTGTTGCTCATAACGCGCATCCCATAAGTCTGCCCATTTAGTGACTGGTTGTTCTACCATGGATGCGTTGTAGCTGATCCCAGTAACGCCCCAAATGTATGGTAGCGAGTAGTCATTTTTAGGGTCGTGAGCTTGGCCTAGCAAACCTTGCATGGTGTCTTGCATGTTTGGCACTTGCGCATGGTCGATCTTGGCTAATAGCCCTTCTCTGCCCATTTTTTCAATAAAGTATGCAGAAGCAAAAACAACGTCATAGCCAGAGCCCTTAAGTAGCTTTAGCTTGGTGTACATTGATTCATTATTCTCAAAAGTAGAATAATTAATCGTAACGCCTTCTTGTTTTTCAAATGCTTTTAGTGACGTTTCCGGTAAGTAACCGCCCCATGCATAAACGTTCAATGTTTTATTCTCTGCATGAGCAACCATGCTGAGAGCAAGTGCACTCAGCGTCAATCCTTTGATGAAAAATTTCATGGTATGCATTCCAACCAGTCCAGCAACACGCTGGGATTCGATGCATAATTAGTTAATAATTCAACAATTAAAAGAAAAAATAATTAATCTTAAAAATCAAAAATATTTATTAAGTTTGTACTATTCAAGCCTATTTAGAACAGATAGACCGAAGGGGCACACCACACCACACCACACCACACCACACCACACCACGATTTAACGTTACGTTTCCTCATTGTGTAATTGTGAAAACAATAAATTACATGACTTTTAATCGCATTTCTCTAACCTAAAATATTCAACCTTTAGTTTAGCGCATATTGTTTAATATTGGTTTCATTTTATAGTTGAGACCATAGTATGACTTGGGAAATTCTTAGTAAAAATCCAACCGAAAGCAATGCTAGAGATGTCGTCGTATTAAATAGGTTTAGTGATTTTTTGAATCAATTTGGAATCAATCCTAAAATATTAGACAAGAGAGAGGTTAAAATAACCAGGCAAGCTATTCTGGTTATTAAAGCAATGACGGACTTCGACAGAAAAAATGTGATCAATGACATTTATAAAATTATTGACAGTCCAAGAAAATCGAGTCTAACCACGCATAGACGTAACCCATTTTGGCGCGTAGCAAGAAACATGACTCCCTTCAGAAATTATCATTTTTTAATTCTTTATCGAATATCTGATAACGGGTCTGTAGTAATTGAGGAGATTATGATTGATGCTCAATTACACGGTAGTCGAGTAAAACCTAAAAATCAAAGAACGATGCTATATGACGTAAGAAAAGAAGCAGAAGATCGCTATTCCAAAGAAAAGCATACAAACAAAGAGATAAAGTCCGCACTAAATAGTTGGGACGGGAAAGGAGCTGATATCATCTCGAAAATTAACTGTAATCACGTTACGATAAATGGCATGAATAATGATTATCATACCGCATCTCAGTTAATGGGCGTTCATACGGATGTCGCTTATAGGAAGGACAACATAGTAAGGTATAATCTATTCCATAATCCCACTGATGGTGGAGTATTCGATTTAGCTGAGTGTATCTTTGATCAAACACGTATATTTAAAAGTAGAAATGCACAGCAACTAGCATCTTTAATTATCAAGGCACAAAGTGAACGTCGCCGAGTAAAGTGGACCGTTCATAGTCAAGGTGCGATTATATTCCGCTCTGCGCTTGAGGAAGTAAAAAAACTAAAACCTGAATTGATATTGAATGGGCACGAATTAGCAGTCCATAGCCCTGGTGGAAACTATGGAATTTTGTCAATGAAAGCAAAACGTTTAGGTATGAAAGTACAGCCACTGAGGTCTAACCCGGCAGATTTTGTACCCAATGTCATAGGATTAAATGGAATAACAAGTTTAACTAAGATGAATTTGAGCTTAAGCCCCGTCTTTATCTGGGCTTGTTTTCTGTCCAAAACAATAGGAGGTAGCCCACACTCCTTACCCTACCTCGGGTTAGATACTTACGAAAAACAGCTTAGAGAATCCGGTGCTAGACAAAAAGCGAGGGTGATTGGTAACTACGCTAGAAGAGGTAAACACTGATGGGCATTAGGACTTTCTTAAATTTGAAGTTTCGCTCAGGAGCGAAATTATCTAAACCCAGCCACCGAATCTATCGATTTGGAAGACTTGTCTGCGACTTAACCGTTCCAGGCGGATTTTATCAATCGAGTAGCTTCGAAGAGTTACCAGAAATAACGCGTGAGTATTTAGATGATAACGTTGAGATTGATTACCATAACCAACTGATTGAAGTAGATCGTTTAGGATGGCCTTATCACACCATACTTCCTTATCCTGGAACATATGATTATTATGGCCAATTAACGATGAAGATTCATTTAATCCCCTATGCTAAGGGAGAAAACGTTAAAAGAACTCCATATGACATAAAAGATGATATTTGCTTTCGCTATGATGATTTCTACAATGCTGAAGAACATGATCCTAATACGGGCAGAGGGTATAACAAATATAAAGCAAAGTCTGTATATAAGCATTACACAGAAGAAGTAATTTTAGGCGATGAAGAGTTAAGAGCGCAGATTATCAAGGAGCGAATATCTGAAATCTTAGTAAGAATACCTGAGGTACATGTTTCTGAAAACTATGTCATGTATGAATCTTCAAGGGGTCTAACTGAATTTAAGAATAATTACTGCTTTTTGTTTAACGAGTACTGTTATTTGAGCATAGAAATAAATCATGATGGGTGGAATGATCGTTATATGAATGTGTGTCTTGAAAATGCACAAAAAGCTGAATGTATGATTATCTCTTCCGTTAACATATCTGAGTACATTGACCAAGATCCCTCTAATAGGCTCGAGCTTAAACATTAATTACTGTATCTAATTTATTGTTTAAAATTTGGATACAAATATTTTTGACGCTTATCGTTAAATAACGGCAAGCGCCTAATAAGTAACTGACTTTTTGAACAACTGACAGTCCGATTAAAGCGTTGTTGGCGTTAGTTCCGCTGATATC
Source organism: Vibrio limimangrovi (assembly GCF_054064025.1). Lineage (NCBI taxonomy): Bacteria > Pseudomonadati > Pseudomonadota > Gammaproteobacteria > Vibrionales > Vibrionaceae > Vibrio > Vibrio limimangrovi. Next base: position 100,734 of record NZ_JBSUGF010000013.1, on the reverse strand, counting down.
GTAGTTGGGTTAACAATGCCTCATGAGACTTATGGCACAACCAAGGCGCACTGATGCGCTTTGATGACAACTGACAGACGGTGGAAAGGTCGAACAGCTCTCGGCAAACATGTTTAAACCCTAAAAGTAGTACCCAAACAGGTTACGACTAAAAGACACTCGTCCTTAAAGCGGTAACAAATGTCGCTTCTTAGTTTGTTAGTGCAAATACTACTAACACTTAGCCCCTCTCTCGGTTATATAATACCTCCCTGAAATATTTTGTTACGTTACTTCGGTAACATCTGAGACTAGACATGAACAACAGCAGATGGTTCGGCGTATTGGGCGGCGTAATCTTTTTAATTAGCTCAATGCTGCTTTTTGGATCTTCGGCCCAAGCTGCTTGGTATCAGTTTCCAATCGAAGCCTTCGACGGAATCGCTTTCACCTTAGCTTTTGGTCTAGGGTTGAATCGCGCTGTCGCATACGTTGCTGCATCAATTACGCTCGCAGCAATCTTCTACATTGGCTATGTTTTGGGTTATCGCATTCATCACAAGATGAAACTTTGACTTAATAGAGTAGCGATTTCTGCCCTTCCCAATAACAACTTATGACGGTAATAGGTAATCTCTCTCACCCCGCACTATCAATGCGAATTAACGGTCGATTTACTCAACCGTTCATCTGAGCGACTATAGCGAATGGCAGTCAGTTAGAACTACTCTTCAACCTAAACGAAATTCAACCTGTAAGAGCTTAACATGTCCAAACCTTTGTATGTATTTGATATGGATGAAACCTTAATCAGCGCTGACTGTGCGATGATTTGGAACGAATTTTTAGTCGAAAAGGGCATTGCTACACAACCTAACTTCATCGAAGAAGATAAACGTCTAATGAAGCTCTACGCAGAGGGGAAAATGGATATGGAAGACTATCTTAAGTTCTCCATGACACCACTTGCTGGCATGCCTATTGAGCAAGTAAAAACCTTAGTCTCAGAGTGTGTAGACAAGCAAATTCTGCCTAAGCAGTTTAAGCAGTCCAGAACGTTGATCGAGCAACTCACACGTGACGACATTGATATGGTGATCATTTCCGCGAGCGTGGCTTTTCTAGTTGAAGCGGTTGGCCAACGTCTTGGTATCCCAACGTCACTTGGGATCGACTTGATTGAGCAGCAAGGTACTTACAGCGCAGAAATATCTGGAGTTCCTAGCTACAGAGAGGGTAAGGTCACCAGACTACAACAATGGTTAGAAGCGCAGCCGGAGTCGTACTCAGAAATCCACTTTTATACTGATTCCATCAACGACTTACCGCTTTGTCAGCACGCAGACTACACCTATCTGGTTAACCCATGCCCTCTTCTTAAAGAGCATGCGAATCAGCCTAACTGGACCATTTTGACTTGGGATTAGTTCTTAGGGATCAAGTAGAGCGACTCTAAGACGAGCAACAATTGGAGTTGGTCGTCTTAGAAGAAACCATTGTCCTGATCATCATGCGAGAGCTTTTCTACGTTCGGCTCGACAACCGAGTCAATAAGCGGGGAAATCTCCAGGCGTTCCAACACCCGTTTTTCAAAAGTTTCATCGGCAGTTATAATCCAATCGAGAAGTTTTTTCTTAGTTTGATAACTCTCTGTCAAATATTTAAATTCTATACTAAAGAAAAATCTACCTTTAATTGGTAAATTATAGACTCTCCGATAGTCTCTCTTAAATTTAAGGTTTCCTTCTATATATTTTGAGTAATGGTTTCTGCCAATATTGACGGTCTCACACTTTATCGGCGGATAACCTCGAAGAAATGCTCGTATTAAGTAATCTTCTTTTTCTTTCTCAGCTTCTTCGGTTTCTGGTTCTTCGCCCCATTGACGATTGGCACGTCGACGGAAGTCATTCATCATATCTGTATGACAACCTCGCCATGAATTTTCAATTGGATTAGGATCGTGATAAAAATCAAGGTAATCTTTTTCTAAAAAGTACGAAAGCTCCTCAACCGTGTTTATCACTCTATCGGCTGATTTTATTCGGAGACTAATGAACAGTTTTCCTTGTAGATTAACCGGAAGTATTGGGTTAAGGATGACTTTGTGAAAACAAAAAAGCACGTAGGCTAAATTTATAACTTTTTCATGCCTCTCAATTTCAGCGTTGATGTCAAATCCTGATAAATTAACTACATCTTGGTAAACACATCCAGAATAAATATTGTTTGGGCATTCGAATGAGAGTAAAAAATCATCAATTTGAAACGAATTAGTAAGTAAATCAGAAAAGTCAGGCTTACCACGAAATCCATCTTTAATTATTTTTCGAATACGCATTATCGACCTTTAATCCTTAAATAATTATCAACATCTTTCAAGCGCTTTAACGCTCGTTCACTTCCTGACATCATCAATTGCTTACGATAAGACTCCACGCCAAAATATGGCAGAGTATGTGGGCTTTCTGTCATTGACCCATTCATTACCAAACCTAGGAACTTACAGCACCTGACCAAACTACTTGGCGATAACTTATTTTGTCTCGCAGCAATGTTGGGAACTATGTCAAACGGACTCGTTCTGGTTCGATCATAATGTACCCTTAATCCTAGTAACTCTGCATTTCGCCCTAGCTTTTGGGTATTCGAACCACCTGCATGAACGACGAGTTCCTGATTTACTAACTTTAGTCCAGAATTCTTTTGTCTCGCGAACTCTAATGCCGCATTAAAAATAATTGCGCCCTGGCTGTGTACCGTCCATTTCACTCGTTGTTCTTTTTCCGCACACTGTTTCATCACCGCCGCTAGATGTTTGGCATTATGAGAAGTAAAACGAGTCTTATCGAAAACACATTCAACCAGATCCAAAGGAGCCCCATCTGAGGGATTGTGAAAAAGTGTATACTCCCTAGGATTGTCGTCTTTATATGCCACTTGCGTATGCACGCCCATTAAACGACTTGCCTTCTCGTAGTTATTTTGCATGCCATTTACCGTCGCATGGAGAGTTTTAATTTGATGGGTTAATGTAGCTTTACTCGCATCCCACTCCCCCATAAGTAATTGAGTCCCTTTGTCATCTTGTGTTCCATCATATTGACCATTTTTATCTTTCTTTTTTGCACATGATACATTTGGGTTCTTTGATGGGCTGATTTGCTTAATTCGATTCCATGAAGTTTTTCATCAAAAGCAATGTCATGGATAACGACTTTTCCATCTTTTAGCATGCAGGTCAGCAAATAATGATAGTTTTTAAATGGGTATCGGGTACGAAATATTCTTAATAAAGGGTTGAGTTTGTGCCTTACCACAGACTTTGCATTAGGATTAGCCGCAACAAAATACATTTCTTTGACCACTTGCTTTTGGTCATATTCATTCATTGAGGCCAGCATCAGTAATGCCTGCCGAGAAAGGTTTAGTTTCTTATGACTAAATAATGACAAGTCTAATTTTATTCTCTTACCTAAAAACTCTTCAATTTCACTTATAGATTTTTTATTAAATTCTATGTATTCAAACGCTTCATTTCGTCCCGAAAATTCCCAGGTCATAGTTAAACTCCATTTGAAAATTTCATAGAGCTTAAAATGAAATGTTTAAAAAAAAGTAGTATCTGTGGTGTGGTAATTTCTAATTTACGAGGGTGTTTTTCATTTTATGAAAATAATAAGTGTATTAACTTCCAATTTATTGGGTATTCCTCGTAGTATGCAACCCATGCTATTACGTCTCCTGGAGAAATCGAAGCCAACTATTTAACCAGACTTTCTGAGAACGCCATGGATTAACGCCCGACGCGTGAAAACGATACGCCATTAACTAACCCACAAAGTTAACAAAAGAGAATATCGATCTGCATTCTGATTGGGATGAAAAAGCCAGGCAGCGCTTTGCAGTCACGTTTATATAGCGAAAGCTTACGGTCAAATTAGACCTTATCTTTCAAACGGTTATTAAACATTGATTTTTAGCACGCACAAAATACACGCACACAACAAATTTGCAATGATAAGTAACAATAATGAAATCATTGATTGAAGAATTAACATTTCAACAATGATTGTAACAATGTTAACTTTAGCTCCGTTGGTCGCGCTGGTGGTAAGCCTCTCACCAAGCTATTGTCAGTTTGATAAGGATGTTCGACCATCTCCATAATGAATAGACACCGAATTTGGTGCCCCTTTTCGCCCGCAAAGACCGTTCTTTGCGGGCTTTTTTCTTTCTGATACTCATCACTGGAAAACAGCTACAAAAAATGCCAGTTTCAAAAACTGGCAAGCAGAGCAACAAGGTCAACGTTTACTGCTAACGGATGCGGACCTTACATTGGAAGATAAAACAGTGATTATGACTTACTCGCATCGGTTTTCTGACACGGTATCTTTACTAATTGTGCCTGTTCTTCTTTAATCCGTTTAACGATCACCGCCTCACGCTCATCGATATCGTCAATGTTCATTTGCTGAATATCTGCTATTGCTTCGTGCTTCATTTCGGAGAAGTCCTGGCGTAAATCTGAGCTCCACTCCTCCTTGTCTAAAGTGTTAGCAGCAGCGATTGATGATGACATTACAGCAATAAGACCTAAAGTAGAAAGAAATACGCTTTTCATAGCAAGCTCCTTGAGGATTAGCAGTTTATTATGGGTGCGCTTTATACATTGCACGTACGATGCCAACTTTTAAATGCTTAACTATCAACGCCTTACTGTAAAGTGCACGTTATCACTGGTTACCTGAAGGTAATTTTCGCACACTGATGGTCAAATTAACCAAAATTATTTTTGTTTGTCATTTCATTCATTAAATCTATAGCACAGTTAGCAACTGAATGACGGATGCTTTTTGACAACGAATAGAAAAAGAGCAACCCCGAAGGCTGCTCTTGAGTTTGAGAAGACAAGCAATTTAATTGGATAATTTAGTGTGGGCTTCTGTCACATCATCTTGCTTTCTAAAACGACCAATAATACGAAACAAGAAACGTTTAATTTCCCTGAATATATTCTTGATGTCCTCGAGCATGAGATACAGACACGGCACCAGCACCAGTGTCAAAATTGTCGCATACAGCACCGCAAAACCTAACGCAACCGCCATTGGGATAACGAAGCGAGCCTGTAAACTCGTTTCAAACATAATTGGAAGTACACCAGCAAACGTCGTAATCGACGTTAGGGTGATAGCCCGGAAACGTGCGCATCCCGCCTCAACGACCGCTTGCTTAATACTCATCCCTTTTTCTCTGACTTGATTTACGTAATCCGTCATCACCAAAGAGTCATTAATTACTACACCCGCGGCCGCAATCAAACCAAATGTCGACATCATACTGATATCTAAACCTAGCCAGAAGTGCCCCCATATCGCGCCAGTTAGACTAAACGGAATAACCGACATGACAATAAGAGGCAGGGTGTAGCTCTTCAGTGGAACGGCAAGAAGGATATACACGATGATCATCCCGGCAATAAAGAAGAGAATTTGCTCGTTGCGTTGCGCAGCTTGTTCTTCTATATCCCCGCCTAACTCGGTTTTGACACTTGGATACTCCCGCTTCATGTCAGGCAAGATACTGTCATCAATGATTTTTACCACTTCTTCAGGCTCGATAAGTTCTTCATCAATAGAGCCATAAACGTAAACCGTTTGATATCCACCCTCTCGGCGAATGGTACTCACACCTGGTTGCTCATTGATTTGAACAACATCACCAAGCATGACTTTTTTTCCTGCTGGTGTGGTGATTACAGCATAACGCAGAGAAGAGAAAGCTTCACGTGTGAGTTTCGGATAACGGACCATCACTTTAATTTCTTCGCCGTCACGGATAATACGCTGCGCTTCACCGCCATAAAAGCTGCCGCCAACTTGCTGAGCGATCATAGTGAGATCCAAACCGAGATCGTAAGCAACGGGAGCAAGTGAAAGAAGCACTTCCTTACTACCAGAATCAATAGATGATGAAATATCGTACAGACCTTCCTGCTGCTGCAAACGTTCAATCAGGTAACGTCCAGCATCGTTCAGATCGCTAATATTTGAGCCAAACAGAAGGTAGCCAAACTCGTCTCGATCACCGCCACCAGCACTCTGATCACGGATTTTAATGCTCTTAATTCCCGGGATAGTTGGCATGGCTTCTCGCCAACGTCGTGCAAGTTCAAACGTATTGAAAGGACGCAGATCTTCATCAACCAGAGGCACCAATACACGCCCTTCCGTCCGGCTTCTATTATATGACAACACATCACGAATCATTCCCTGACCATACTCTTCTATGGTTTGAGACTCGACTTGCTGCATGACGCTCTCAATGGTTTTGAGTGCTTCAATGGTCTGCTCACTTGATACGGTATCATTCATTTCAATGGTGATCGCCGGGTAATCGGTCGGTACTTTCGGGTTAGGGATCACACGTACATAGTTTGAATTAACTAAAGCAGCACTTATCGCTAACAGGCCACAAAAAACCGCGAAAACAGTCCAACGCCAATGCGTACACTTCTTCACAAAACCGTGATAAGTGCCATTAACGAAACCAAAGAAGCGCTGATTGAAACGGTCCCGCCACCCATTAGGCTTGATCGGGCTGAAGTGAGTATGTGCCAGATGCGCTGGCAAAATCAGCTTAGATTCAATCAGACTGAAGATAAGACATAAGATGACAACACCCGCGATACCGTAAAAGAAAGCGCTATCAATACCACTAGACAGTAAGAAAGGGGCAAATACAGCAATGGTCGTCAACACACCAAACGTAGCGGGTGTCGCTACACGTTTCACACCACGTACCACGTTATCAACGCCACCGCCTTTTTCTTCGATTTCACAGTAAGCACTCTCCCCCATCACGATGGCGTCATCGACAACGATGCCCAACACCATGATAAAGGCGAACAGCGAAACGATGTTAACCGTAATTCCCAGCGCTGGCATGAGCATAACAGCGCCAAGGAAACAGACTGGTAAACCAATCATTACCCACATTGCTAAACGGAAACGCAAGAAAATGGTCAACATGATGGCCACCAGCGCTGCGCCTTGCAGCAGGTTTTTTAGCATCATGTCGAGGCGACCGTTAAGGTAATAGGTCATATCCACCAAAATCTTCAGCTGGACGTCATTCGGCAGGGTTTTGTTTTTCGCCTCGATGTATTTCCGAACCGATTCAGCAACAGGAATGATATTCTGGTCGCGAGTCGCTTCTACTGACATGTAGATAGCATTTTGTCCTGAGTACTCAAAATAGCGCTCTTCCTCAGTAAAACCATCTTTAATCGTGGCAATATCCTGAAGCAGGACTTTCGCACCGTTTGCACCTAACTTCACCGGAATATTTCGGAACTCATCCCCGTGGTAATACTGGTTCTCAATACGAACCGCAATCATCCCGGAATTCGTTTTGACTTCTCCGGCAGAAAAGTTGGCTGAATAACGACGAATTGCATCACTCACATCATTCAAGGTGAGATCGTACTTACGAAGCACAAGAGGATCGACTTCAATCGCAATTTCTTCCTCCGGTGCACTCAAGTTCACCAGCATAACGTTTTCTAACTGCAGCAGTTCATCTTCTACTTGTTTAGCGATCGGCTTTAACTCTTCAAGCGGCCTATCGCCTACCAGCCCCATTTCAATAACATCCTGTCGCCACTCAACCTGATAAACATTGATAGGCTCCATTCCCACTGGCAAGTTAGATAAGGTATCGATACGTTGGTTAACATCATCAAGGACTCGTTTGATGTCGGCATTCACATCAACTTCGATAGAGATATATGCGCTGCCACGCGTCGCTTGAGCTACGACTTTTTTTATGCCGGTAACGTCTTTAATCGATTCTTCTACCTTGACCAGTATGCTCTCTTCAATTTCTTGTGGAGACGCACCCGGATATGTTGCGCGTAAATCGATGTAGTTCACTTCGATGTTAGGGAACATCTGCCTTTGAATAAAAAAATAGCTTACGATACCCATGATGATGATGAACACCATCAACAGGTTGGCCGCCACTGGGTTATTGGCAAAATAGGCAATTAAACCCTTTTGGTTAGTATCTTCCATGACAAACTCCTACTTACTGTACGACGGTTTCGGAGTCGTCATTCTTTTTTGCAATTTGCACTGCCATGCCTTTTTGCGGGTACTCAGGCAGCGTCAGGACGAGTTTATCGCTCTGTTCTAAACCATCCCCGACTAACATGAACTCCCCTTCTGCTCTCAGTACCGTTACGGTGCGAGGCTGAAGTTCGTTATCATCATTCACGACCCAAACCGTACGGTTTTTCACTAATTCTTGTGGAAGACGGTAGATGTGCTTGAGTTCTTTCCCGGTAAAGCTGACTTCAACATACGAGCCAAACTTAATCGGCGGCTTTTTGTTATCAATCCCGTATGGGTCTTCAACCTGAATAACCATATTGATCATTCGAGTTGCGCTATCGATCATACCTAAGTCGCGAACTACTTTGCCTTCACGAGTCGTTGACAAAATGCCTTGCTGAGTCACGGTCGCTTTGAGCTCATTAATAGATTCCGGCAAAAACACGCTATCAAATCCAGCAATTGGAACATGTACTTCTGCCACTTCAATATTGTTGAGCGTAGCAATGCGGGAGCCAGAAGTGATGAACTGACCCACACCAATGTCACGTTCAACAACGAGCGCGTCATACGGTGCGACCACTTTGCAATTTTCCAGATCACGATTCGCACGCTTTAGAGCAGCCTGGGCGGATTTCACTTTTGCTTGAGCACTCAATACGTGCGGTTTACGTAGGTACAAGTCCGTCACTTGCTTGTCACTAAGTTGTTTGGCCTGACGTTTTGCAACTTCCGCTTTCGCTTGCTCTTCGATCAATTCTGCTCGCGCACTAGCCAGCGCTGCTTCAGCCTGAAGTACCGCAGCTTCGTAGTTGTCGCTTTCTACCGTGAATAGCACCTCACCCCGCTTAACAATGCCACCAGTGACAAAGTTTGGATGCCAGCTAATCACTTCACCGCTAACTTGTGCAGAAAGATGGGTTTTTTCGAACGGGACCAATTCACCGTGACTTGTTATCACGACCTTGTGATCCGTTGGGAAAAGAGAGGAAGCCTGAACAGTAGGTTCTGTGACTGTGTCTTTAGCTGATTCTTTTTCTGGTGCTGTTGCTGCTATTGCCGCGTATCCTGCATAAGATCCACCAGCCACAACGAAGGGCAAAAGCCAACGTAGCATGGGTTTTGTTAACATCAAAAAATCCTTTTTATTGTTTTATTCACCGTGTTGTTCACAACGTAACCATCGGTGCAACAAGCCATTTTCTAGGCTGAAACTTAGAAGGTCACCTCAGTACTTCTTTCAACAAACAGTGAGGTAATTGCATCTGAAATAGACAATTTTGCTCAGTCCCGTATAAACAGTCTAAATTGCCACCAGGGCTAATCAAAATGGCAGCTCCTATCGCCATTTGTGACCGTAAACTATGAAAAATTATCCTTTAAAAGTTCATAAAATTAACAAAACTTTAACCAACATCGCAAGTTGTGAGACCTTACTTCAAGCATTTATAGTCAAGCTGTGCGATAGATATTAATTCCTTATAATTCATTAGGTTATATTTTTCAGCGTAATTGACGTAGTTATGTATGGGTCAGAACTGTCAGATATTAGTGTTTCCAACTAATTAGAGTAAAAACATTAATTAAATAAATGATTTTGTGCGTTCAAAAAATCGAGCCACCACAAAAATTTGCACTTTGAACGTCAAATTTGTTTATGTGTTAAAGAGTGGCAGACAGTGATCGCAGTGCAGAATTCCTTGAGTTAACACTCGTTCCTCATCTTTGGTGACTGCATCTCATAATCACTTATGTCTATAATCACCTAAAAATAACATTTTGTATTACAAGGATATGTCCATTGAATCATATGTTGACCAAGTTTATTTTCACTTGTGTGTTTACTTTTCTATCGGCTTGTTCATCGATTGAGCACAGAGATCCTAGTGAGAAGTCCACCACGTTCCAGTACGGGTACCAGTCAGACACCATCCTTGCGCAATATTTTGAAGCTTATGGCAAAGACCCAAAAACAGAAACTGGCTTCTATCCTCTAAATCAAGGTCATGATGCGCTTCTGGCACGTACATCTCTGATTGAGTCAGCGCAAAAAAGCTTAGATCTTCAGTACTATATTTATCGTGGCGACGAAACCAGCAATCTCATCACATGGCGCTTGTATGAAGCCGCACAGCGTGGTGTTCGGGTACGCTTACTGCTTGATGACATGCAAAAGCGTAACGATAAGGTGATGGCAGAGATGAATGCACATCCAAACATCGAAATCCGTTTGTTTAACCCTCACCAATACCGATCTGCACGATTTTGGGGACTCGCAACCGACTTTGACCGTCTGAATCGCCGGATGCACAACAAATCACTGATCGCCGACAGTGTTGCCGCAGTGGTTGGCGGACGAAACATCGGCAATGAGTACTTCTCTTTCGAGTCCGAAGTCTCATTTGGTGATTTCGACTTGTTGCTCTACGGAGAATCCGTTCAACAAACCGCAGACCAGTTTGATCTTTACTGGAATAGCGCTTATGCCATACCAATGGAGTGGGTGTACCCAGATTCAGCACAAATCACGGATGCGGCGATTAAAAAACAAGTTAACAAGCTGCAACTCGAAGAAAAGTTCACTAAAGGTAACTATAACTTTACTCGTTTAGACATGTACCAGGCGCTAACACAGCACAAGCTTGCTCTTTATTGGGGCGAGGGTGAAATATGGTTCGACTTGCCCGACAAAGTAGCGACACATAAGAGTCAGCTGATTGGCAACCTGTCCGAGTTACTCAAGAGTGTAGAACACTCGTTCGTGCTTATCTCGCCGTATTTCGTCCCGACCGAGGCAGGAACTAAAGCATTGACCAACGCGGCAAAACGAGGGGTCAATATCACGATCATCACCAATAGCTTAGCCTCAAACGATGTATTTGCTGTTCATGGCTGGTATTCAAAGTACAGAGAAGAGTTACTCGCTTCGGGTATCGATCTATGGGAAGTGAAAGCCAGTGCTAAACTCAAGAGCAAATGGAGTTTAACTGGCAGCAGTCGAGCAAGTTTACACGCAAAAGCCATGTTGATAGATAACCAGACCCTGTTTGTTGGATCAATGAACTGGGACCCACGTTCAGCGAAGCTTAACACCGAGATGGCTTTCGTTATTAAGCAACCTGAATATGCGCAAAGTTTTCTCGCAACCTTGCCAGAAATATTGAACAACAATGCTTACCACCTAACGTTACGCGAAGGCGATATAGTCTGGACCGACAAGAAAACCGGGCAGGAATATGACTCAGAACCAGAAGCAGGAATGTGGCGTAAGATGGGCTCCTGGTTCTCCGGTATATTGCCAATCGAAGATCAGCTTTAAGTTGCTTCTAACTAAAACAGCGCCCAAGCCGGCGCTGTTTTAGTTTTAGCTTGAGGTTGTTTGGGTATAAGCAACTATGTTCTAGAATAAAAATGTTGGTTCATCTGTTTTTACGTAAGAGTGCCACTACCTTTTAAAAGATAGGAACAAGGTCAACAACTAATTCTTTTGGCAGAACTTTGCTAAACGTTTATTCAATTTGTTATGGTTGCACGGTCTATCTGTATTCTTAAAGTGAAAGGACATTTTATGCGCTTATTTATTGGTATTTTTTTCTCACTGATTATTTCGCTACCAACATTAGCGGCTGAAGAGAAATATTCAGAATCAGACCTATTAGATAGACCGCTTATGGAGCGCTACATTCTGGATGAGTTGAAGACACTGCGTCAGGACTTCCAAAACTTAGAAAAACGGACGATCACCGAAATCACCGACCGTGAACTCAGCGTAGCGGATAAATCGTTGAACTATGCCAATGTGACCGTCACCTACTTCTTCTACATCATTGCGGGTGTTGCTTCACTGATCGCTTTTGTCGGTTGGCAATCTCTACGCGAGTTTAAACATAACACCAAAGAGATGGCGGACAAGCGACTAGATAAGATCGCGAGCGAATATGAGAAGAAGTTTGTTGCTCTCGAACGAGATTTAAAACGTAAAACTCGCATTATCAGTGAGAACAACAAAGAGATCGAAAAAATCAACGAAATCCATAATTTATGGTTGCGTGCACAGAGTTCTCAAACACCAGAGCAGCGTATTGAGATTTACGATGAGATATTGGTTATTCGCCCTGGCGATTTGGAAGCACTCACTTACAAAGCGGATGCGGCGATGGAAATCAATGAATACCACTGGGCACTGAGCATATGTAACCGAGTGTTAGAAGTGGATTACACCAACGGCCCTGCGCTTTATCAACGCGCCTGTGCTTATTCGCGATTGGGTATTGAAGAACAATCCATTGAGGACCTAGAGCGTGCCATTGAGTACAGCCCATCTATTCGCGATTTGTTAGCAGAAGAGAGAGACCTTGAGTTACTACACGGTAACGAACGATTTGAGAAGCTGCTAAACCTCCATCACGAATAACGGGATCTGCTGCATGAGCCGTCACTTCAATCTCGAAGATGCCAGCCAGGTATTGGTTGGCGCTTTCGCCCTTGCCGTTCCCATATCATTCTCTGAGGAAGCGTGGCGCTTAGGGGAAAGCTTACCCATGACGAATCTGCTCATGCTGTTAAGCCTTTCGGTGATTTTCCTGAGCTTTTTCGCTTATCAGAGTGTGTTTCAAAGCCGAATTCGGCATCGCGTCTCGATCTTTATCTTCCGCGTCGTCATCGCCTACTCAATCGCAGCTATAGTCGTTGCACTAGTATTGCTTTGTCTGGATAAACTTCCACTCCTGACGGAGCCATTGGTCGCGATAAAGCGTGTTATCGTCATCACTATGCCTGCTTCTATGGGCGCGATTGTGGTAGACAGCTTCGATAAAGAATAAGCCTGACTTCACTCATCCAAAGTCAGGTTAGATCCAGAATGGTCTTGTCCTAGTACATCTTCTGGGTTACGTAGGGAACAGGTATCTAGCGACAAGCAACCACAGCCAATACAACCACCCAGATCATTTTGTAGCGCTTTCAACTTCTGAATTTTTTGCTCCAGTTGTTCATGCCACTGGCTTGCCATACGTTCCCATTGCGCTTTATTAGGTGCTTGATGCTTGGGCAAGTTATCCAGCGCTTGCTTAATCTCTTCTAGAGAGAGTCCAACCAGCTGCGCGGCTTTAATCACGGCAACACGACGTAACACACTTCGATGGTAACGGCGCTGATTACCCTGATTGCGCCAACTCGAAATTAGTCCTTTTTGCTCATAAAAATGCAGTGCTGAAACTTTCACTCCTGAGCGTTTCGCCACTTCACCTACGCTGATGTCCATCCCAGATTCCCTTCGCCATTAATTAAAATAATTCTTTACCTAAAGCTTACTTGAGGTTTTAGAGTGAAACCATACTAATTATTGAGACAAGAATATGAACAATAAAACTCAACCTTATTTGGCAGGAAGGTTCTTCGACAGTATCTCGTCAGGATTATTTATGATGGCACTACCTTGGGTCATGTTAACGTCCCCTAAAATGGGCACCTTTGTCGCTTTGGTTTTCCTCTGCTGTACCGCTGTCGCTTTCTTGGTCACACCTTTCTTTTCTACTTTAATTGACCGTCATTCACGCAAGGCTTTACTAGTTGGGAACCAATGGGTACAGGCAGGGATGGCATTCGTGGTACTTATCACTTATTGGCTAGGGCTTGAATCCAACTGGCTTTTGGCGTTCACTCAACTGGTGTACTGGGTTTCCAATAATTTCGCCTGGTCGACCAACAATGCGTTCACTCAAGAGAATTATCCGCGGCATGAATACGCCAGAATTTCTAGTCAGCAGGAAATCGTGATGCAGTCAACGACACTCGGATCGGGCGCTCTTGGCATCGTATTACTGGAAACCTGGGGAATGATCGAGTTTGCTCTGTTCGCTGCTACATCTTCATCGTTGGCCGCCATTTTTTACATGGTGACACCGTACACTCGTCAATTAAGAGAGTCACACGCGGTTCCTTTCATGAGCCAACTGAAAGAGAGTAAGCAGATATTCAGCCAAGAACCCCACTTTTATGGATTTATTTTACTTTCTTGCCTCTCCTATCCCGTACTGACATATTTGAGCAAGTTAGTACCGATTTGGTTTTCTGAACAAGGCATCACGGGAGATTGGTTTGCGGGTTTTAACATCAGCTTTGGGTTAGGTTCTCTGTTTACCGGGCTGATTGTAACGAAGATACTCGACCGTATCCCTCACGCCAGTATTATCTTCATCTCAATGGCCTTACTTTCCCTGACGTTGATTGGTATGAGTTTCTCAATGCACCCAGTTGGTATATTGATGCTGATTGCCCTCTTTGGCGTCTTTAATGCTTTAAATCGAATTGCGCGAATTAACTGGATGCATCATACCGTACCTATTCATCAGCGCGGTCGCATAGATGGCGGGATCAGCATGTTCAGTACCACAGTACAATCGCTAAGCTATGTCGTGATTGCCATGTTGAGTCACTATGACATGACTCGCTATGGCTTTTTGTTTGCCGCAGGAACCATGATGATAGCGGTTAGCATAATGTGGGGACTAAATCGACGTATCACTCACTACGACAACCCGCCGCTTCACGCTGTAGCCAAGTAAGCAAATGTCAGGTTGAGCACATAAAAAAAGGATGGCAGCCAACACTGTCATCCTTATTGCTTTAAGAGTTCAAACTGCCAGAGCCTTAGAACCAAGTTTCCATTTGCAGAGCGAACACGGTTTCACCACCACGCCCCATTGTGCTTGCGCTGTCGTCTACGCTCACTGAGTAATTATTAAGATCATCACTCCAATCAACGTAACTCACGGCAAAGCGCAGTTCAGGACGGTCAAAGAAACCCGCTGCCGTCGCTAATTTAAGTGTTGGCGCTACTGTCACTTTGTAGAAACTGCCACTCGCTTGCTCAACACTGTTGTCCAGATCCATGTACTGGTAGCTACCTTCGTAAACCATTTCAAAGTTTTCTGTAAGCTCTTGAGCCAAACGAACGTTTAGAGAAGCCCACATAAACTCGTCATCGGTTTTCACACGATCCTGACTGTACTCCGCCATCAGCGCAGGTGCGATTCTCCAGTTATCCGCAAAACGAGTCACGCCGTATGAAAACGCACGAATCGCCTGAGCGTCGTCATTCAAATCGCCATTTGAACCGATGCCTTTTAGCTCTGCACCTAGCCCCTGACCAATCGAAAATCCTGTTTTCGAAAAGCCATCATTTACGCCGTAAAAGCTGTCAGCGTGGTAAGCAAACAGAGCATGAACACCGCTTTCAGCACGCTTAGTTGGTGACGTGTTGCTGGATGTTCTATCTTCGTTGTCAGACGATACCATACCACTCAACATCACCTGGAAATTGCCAATACGGTTATTGGTCGTCGCAATGTAGTTTTCGATGTCAGTACTTGAGCTGTCGATTTCACCGAAGTCACGGCCATAAATTGAGAAATTTGATTTCCACTCATCCGTGATCTGAACATCGTAAATACCCGCACCAGTACCCGCCAAAAACACGATATCTGAATCGAAAAAGTTAATATCAAAGTTATCGCGGTCGAAACGCTTACCCGCCCATACTGTCGCATTATCAAATGCGCCGCTGAAAGAAGGTAAGTTTTTCAGCTCTGCATACACCTGACGAACATTCAACTTACTGTCGTCAGCCGTCCAATCATTGCTGCTTTCCACACTGTCAGCCAACATAATATGGAATCGTGCACTCGAGCCATCATCCATATGACGGTTGTGGATCAGGTTTGCTTCTAAGTAGTTATCATCCTCCAAGCCTAAACGACCAACCGGAGCGCCTAGCGCACCTGCGGCTGTCATGTAAGGTCCTGTTCCCGTTGCACCGTTCAAATCATCATTAATCAAAATGCCTGCACGTGCATATCCATGGAACTCGAATTGCGATGCTTTGCTGTCGGCGTTATTCGCAACTTGCTCAGTTTGCTCTAATATGGATTCCAATTCGCTAATACGAGCTTCCAGAGCGTCCATTTCTTCATTTGCATGTGCAAATGTTGTAGGTAATAGAGCAGCAGCGATACTTAATGCCAATACATTCGCTTTCATTATTTATTTCTCCAACATTAAATTGATTATTTCGAGATAGGGCAAACGTTCCCGACAAAATCGATTAAATGTGGACTAAAACTCTAAAGAAAAGACAAAAAACCTGTCATATGATCAACCTTATATGAGTTAAATCCATAAATAATTCGTAAATAACTATATAAAACATTTAGGGAACGATCCCGACAATTAATGAAAAGTATTACCGACATCACGATCTATTAAGCGATCACTTGGTACTGATCACACATTTCATGTCTGCCGTGAGAACAAGCGATTGTTACTGTGAAATGTCCGGAATAAACACCGCGAGGAACATGAACATTCAGGTTTATGATCTCGATTAAAAAGCAATAAGCACCAGCATGAAATAAGTCACATAAATTAAATGCTTAATGCGCCATGCTGTTAGGGTCGGACCGAGTTAAATAGTTTGTGTGGTAAGCAATACGTTTCTTCCCAACAAAAATTCACCAAAATTGGTCAGCAACTTCTAATATCGTAATAACCTCTTAATCTGCTTCATCTCAGCAAGGCGGTTGTATGCATAAAGTCATCCGGAAAATGACATGGAAGACGAACAGGCGGTAAACCCGCCCCTACTCCAATGCAGTTCGTGACCTGATAACAGGTTTCCTCACGTCATCTTGCAAGGAGGCTTTATGCCTATCAATAAAATCCGCAACATTGCTTTTGTCGGTCAGACCGGAACCGGTAAAACAACCCTTGTCGAAAAACTGCTTTTCACATGCGAAGCAACCCATCACTTAGGAAGCGTAGAAAAAGGTGATACCGTTACCGATTTCGACCCACAATCTATTCAATATCAACACAGTATTGAAGCAACCCCTGTCGCATTAAACTGGAATAAACATCGCCTGAACATTATTGACACTCCGGGACAAAGTGAGTTACTCGGCAGGACGATCAGTGTTTTCCCTTCTGTTGAAACATCAGCACTTATCATCGATCCGCAAACGCCTCTCAATCAAACGTCTGATCGCTTGTTTGCTTTTGCTCAAGAGCAACAAAAATGTCAGATGATCATCATTAACAAACTCGACAGCCACGGCAATCAGTTGCAGCGATTGATGGATAGCATTGCGGAACACTTTGGTGACAAGTGTTTACCAATCAACTTACCTTCTCTCGACGGGCAAACTGTGGTGGATTGCTACTTTGAGCCAGAACTCGAGCGTGAAGCCTTATTGGCAAAAGTCTCCGAAGCACATGAAACCTTGATTGACCAAGTCATCGAAGTTGATGAAGCCTTAATGGAACTGTATTTGGAGCAGGGTTCGGAATTAACGGCAGAGCAGCTTCATGATCCTTTTGAAGAAGCACTCAGAACAGGTCACGTGATTCCAATCTGCTTTGTGTCTGCACAGACAGGGGCAGGTATCGAACTACTACTGCGCACATTGGCAGAAATTATGCCTATGCCAAACGAAGGCAATCCACCACTGCTAGAGAAAAACGGCAAAAAGATAAAAGTTAACTGTGAAACCTTAGAACATACCGTCGCACACGTTTATAAGGTCAGCGTCGATCCTTACATGGGTAAACTCGCTTACCTTCGCGTTTACCAAGGCGAAATTAACGCAGGCAGTCAACTTTACATCGGTGAAAGTAACAAGGCATTTAAAGTTGGACATCTCTATCAATTGCAAGGTAAAGAACGGATGGAAATTCCGCGGGCGCTGGCCGGTGATTTCTGTGTACTCGCCAAAGTGGATGATCTTGAGTTTGACTCCATCGTACATGATTCTCATGATGAAGATGGCGTTCAATTAAAAACCCTAAATTTCCCTGACCCTATGTACTCTCTGTGCTTAAAACCGCTAAAAAGAGGAGACGAACAAAAACTGGGGGATGTCCTAAATAAAATCGCCAGTGAAGACCCATCATTGCGTATTGAGCATCGTGCACGGACGAATGAAACCATTATCAGTGGACAGGGAGAGTTTCACCTTAAAGTTGCACTAGAGAAAATGGCGAGCATCTACAAGCTAGAAGTAGAAACTTGCCAGCCTAGCGTCGAATATTTTGAGACCATTACCAAACCTGCTGAAGGCCACTACCGACACAAGAAACAAAGTGGCGGCGCTGGTCAGTTCGGAGAAGTCCAACTGAGAGTTCGTCCTCTAGAGCGAGGAGCGGGATTCAAGTTCATCAACAAAGTCGTCGGGGGCGCTATTCCAACTTCTCTTATTCCAGCAGTAGAAAAAGGGATCCTACAAGCTTTGGAGGAAGGCGCGATTTCTGGCAATCCTATCAAAGACGTCGAAGTGACGGTCTATGATGGCAAATACCATTCTGTCGACTCAAAAGAGATCGCCTTTGTCATCGCAGGTAAAAAAGCCTTCTTAGATGCGATTCATAATGCTGATCCTATCGTTCTTGAGCCAATATTTCAGATGGAATTGCATATTCCAACCGCCAACGTGGGAGATGTGTCAGGTGATCTATCCGGTAATCGAGGATTGATCGAAGGCACAGAGCCGATTGATAGCAACTTCACCCTCATTCGTGCTAAATCACCCGTCAATGAGTTACAAGATTACGCTCGCAGATTGCGAGCAATTACCGGTGGCGAAGGAAGTTTCAGTATGACGTTAAGTCACTACGAACCTGCACCTCCAGCGGTTCAAAAACAAGTCTGCCACAGCAGTGGTAGTACTCAACAAAGCTGATTACTGAATAAAACGACGTAACTTAAAGCGCCCTCATGATGAGGGCGCATTTATTTCAGCACGTTTTTGGCATCAGTACTTTCAGGTGAGGAGTTAGGTTCAGAAATTTGATACAAACGACGCTCTGGTTTGGCACAAGTGGTTTCACAGTTACACACTTTGTCGACACCAACGTTAGTCAAGCCTCCACAGCTTCCTTGAATACGCTTGTTGTGGAAAATCACCCCAAGCGACATCAAAAGAATAACCACGAGAAAACCAAAAAAGGTAAATAACCAAACCACGCTAACTAACCTTATTACCCGAAGATTTTAAGCTAAGTATAGTGGGGCTGGCCTGTAATGTAGATGTCATACTCGACTGGTTAGGACGAGTTAATAATGACGGCTTCACTTTTTTGCTACCACATCCACAGGATCCGCACCCGCCTTTTTTCTGGTGATTAAGAGAAGGACGGCCTTGAGACGGTTCCGTGAGCTGAGTTCTGCCCACACCCAGCACATCTTCCAGTGAACTGCGCGTAGACAACCTGAAGACTTGTTTACCACTTTTAAGCAGTTTTTCCAGCGCACGCTCGCCAATATTGCGAACTAACACGGCATCGACATTGTACTCTTGTAGTGACTGAATTAGCTGAGATTTGGCTTTACAGCCAGACCGTGGCATAGCGGCAATGTTGGCTAAATTTTGCAGCATCCCATCGGTATCAGAATAAATGGCAATGTACGGTGCTTTTACAAAGTGGTTTGCCACTCGCTCACCATCATTAGGAATAGCATAAATCATAAGTTCGACTCCTCATTCGGAAAAACTAATGCATGACCCTCAACTAAACTTTTTGCGACTTTAAATCTTGCGCGGTTTACCGTGTTGCCAAAAGTTTGTCTGGATACGCCCATTTGATCTGCGGCTTGTTGTTGGCTGAGCCCCTCTAAATCGGCTAAACGCAACGCTTCCAGCTCTTCAGGTAAGATACTGACTTGCTCCAGTTGATGAAAAGGCACGCCGTTGGGTTTGAAACAATGGTGAGCAGCCCGTCCACATATGCGTCTTTCAATTTTTGGTCTCGCCATCACCATTCCTCTTAAATCTCTACAAACCCTAATAACTCCAAGAAACAGGTTATTGGGATACACGTTACGCCCAACCTTGGCATATGCCAATAATAATTTATAGCATATGCTACAAACCTAAGTTTGCAAAAATCGTAGAGTGAGTAACATTAAGAGAAGTCGTCGAAAGAATGACATTCTGAATTCGTGACATTTTTTCCACGTAGTCAAAATAACTGCAAAACAAATTTATTTAGAACGGTGTTTTTACACTTCCCTGATGATTCTGACAGTTTTATGCCAGACACCAGTTTTATTGACAAAACGATATCATTCTCTTGCTTTGTTATGACGTGAATTTCATAAGCAGATCTATCATAGCTCCATACAAAATCTTGATTCAAAGAGGGATAAAATGAAAAAGACATTGTTGGCATTAACAGGTGCGGTAATTATTCTAGCTGGCTGCCAAGACGAAAAACCAGCCGAAACAGCCGCCGTAGAAGCGCCTCAGGTTGAAGAGACGCAAGTTGTCACTGCGGACCCAATGCCAGTAGTTGAAGAACAGGTGACGCAAGAGCAAGGTATTTCTACAGAAACATTTGTAGACAATGAACACAATGCGATCAATTCACTTGATTGGAATGGCACTTACCAAGGTACGCTTCCATGTGCAGACTGTTCTGGCATTGATATTAGTATCACACTGAATCAAGACGGCACATACCTGCTTGAGCAAAGCTACCAGGGCAAAGAAGATGGTCAGCTAAAATCTGAAGGTCAGTTTAGTTGGAATGAGAGCGGCAATACAGTCACACTGTCCAGTGAAGATGCGCCAAACCAATACTTCGTAGGCGAGAACATGCTAATGAAACTCGATATGAACGGTGAAAAAGTACCGGGTGAACTTGCCTCGAACTACAACTTAATCAAGCAGCAATAAGATCGTTAGTTATCTGATAATAAGAAAAACCGAGCATTCATCGCTCGGTTTTTTCTTTTCACCCTGTCGACAAACGCTTTTTGGCATTCGATTTTTAACACTGGCGGGATTACTTTATCTAAAGACACTGCTGCTTTAGCCAGTTGGTTAACTTTATGATCTCGGCTTGCTTAGCGCGGCTTTTCTTATGAACAAAGTAAAAGCTATCGCCAGTGTCTAAACCGTGAGATGGGATATAAACTAAGTCATGCGCGATATCTCGTTCGTTAAGCATAAAGTCGTTTGCAAATGCGATACCTTGGTCATAACGCGCAGCCTCTATCGCCAGTAACATGTGGCTAAAATGCTGAATATCCACATTACCAGGTAAAGAAAAACCACCAACCTGACACCATTCTGCCCAATCTTTTCCCCGCTCACGATAAATAGAATCGGTTGAAAGCAGTGGATATTGCCAAAGTGCGTCCGGCATGGGTTTATCTTGCATCTCTTTCCATATTTTATGGCTACACACGGGATATAAGATGTCTTCGTAGAGGTGAACGGACATATAATTGCGCTTTGGCTTTTGTACAGTAATAAAACAATCGCCAACACTGTCCGTCTGTTCGGGATCGCCAGATACCATATTAAGCGTAAGCTCGATTTCTGGGTAGAGGCGCTTAAAATCAGACAAACGTGGTATCAGCCATTTCACCGCAAGGGAACTGTAAATAGCAAGACGAATGCTGCCCTTTTCACCCTCACGCACCCTCTGGCTCGCCATCGCAATCGTACTAATCGCAGGGCTAATGTCTTCGAGATATAATGTCCCAGTCTCAGACAAAGAGAGTTTTCTCCCTTGGCGAACAAACAGCGACTCCCCGAGGTAATCTTCCAGTAAACGGATCTGGTGACTCACGGCACTTTGCGTCACACTTAGCTCTTCAGCGGCAAGAGAAAAACTCAAATTTCGCGCGACAGATTCAAAGCAGTGAACGGCTCTTAGCGGCGGTAACTTCATTATCTAAAAATCTCATAATTAAACTAATAAATATCACTTCACTTCATCCTATGACATCACCTACTCTTGCGCAAAGAAAGAGGAGATAAAACGTGAAAGTCACATCTGTCGGAGCAGCAATGCTGCTATTAATTTTTGGAAATCTCATTGCGGTAATGTCAGATTCTTTAATTAAAATCGTTGGCAATGACGTGCCTGTTTTTCAGTTCGTGTTATTTCGACAAATTTCGGCGGTGCTTTTTCTGTTACCTTTTTGCTTAGTCGACAGGCCAGCCCATTTTATGCAAGGATTTAAGTGGCATGCCATTCGCGCTCATGTCTGGCTAATTGGTGCGGTATTCATGGTATTTGCGATCTCAGCTTTGCCTCTGGCGACTGCGAACGCAATTTTCTATGCCGCGCCACTGATCATGCTGCCTATCGCTACGCTTTTCTTCAAAGAACAGCTTTCTAAACAATCCGTTTCTGCGGCAATAATGGGGTTTATCGGCGTATTAGTGATCATACGCCCGGATCAAATCAGCTGGGCTGCGATTTCTGCATTTGTCGTGGCTTTAACAATAGCGATCAACAACTTATTGATTCGCAAATTACCGGGCAATCAGTCCGTCGCGCATACATTGATGATGACCAACCTGGCAGGCATTCCCGTTGCGCTGTTGTTGGTCTTTATTGAAGCAAAACCTTGGGACTGGAGTGCTTTCCCTGTCGCTGCAGGTTCAAGCCTGCTGATTATGGTGTATGCGGCGACGTGTGTACTAGCGTACCGTTCTGTCGAAAGTAATAAGATTGCGAGCGCTGAATACAGTGGTTTGATAGGCGCGGTCGTCATCGGGTTTATCTGGTTTGACGAAGTACCGGACATTTACATGGCCATCGGTACTATCATGATACTAGTCCCGTTGATTTGGCTATCGAAGCGCGAACGTCGTATTCGAAAACAACAAGCTCAAATTCAAGTCAATCAGGAACAACAGGTGCAGGTTACCTGATACCAGATAAACAAAAATCCCTTTGTCCAAAAGACAAAGGGATTTTGTTTAACTTAGTATCCAACTACTGTGGCAGAACCACATTACCGTCCTGGATTGGGAAGCTTTTGGTCGACGGCTTATTTGCCAGACGCACCGTTGTCGGAGCACCTGCAACTTCATAGGTTACGTCATAACCAACAACTTTTTCTGACGTTGTGTATTCTGTGTGACACTGTTGTTTTGTCGTCGTAATGACATCACCTTTTTGCACGTTTTCCTGGATCTTACGACCAGTCAATGCACCAGCGATAGTACCTGCTGCAGTAGCAATAATTTTGCCAGAACCGCCTCCAATCTGGTTGCCCAGAGCCGCTCCTGCTGCTGCACCACCTACTGTGCCGAGGATTTTATTATCGTCTGTCGGTTCAACTTGCTGGGTCACTACCACATCTTTACATACTTGATGAGGATTCTTGACTGTTTCGGTAACAGCCTCGATCAGAGTAATGTTTGCTTGTGTTGGTGCTGGGGGTGTCTTGTCCTTACAGCCCGCTAATACAGCAACAACCACGGCCGCAGTTGCGATAGATTTCATATTCATGATTTACGTTCCAACATGGTTTTCTTCTATATCAGGTATGGTAAGCCGACAAAAGAATTCCACATCAGGCGAACATAAGCTCCCTGTCATTAGGGAGTAAAAAAACGATGTTTTATAAGAACAAAGTTAAGAAATATCTAATAGAGTGTCAATTGAGCTCGATGACTCACCGAGATCTATCATTAAAACAAAACCAAGTGCTTGTGTTGATTCCTGCACAGAGCGATGCTTCAGAAAATGAGGCGGACAACAGAGGGGAACCTGAGTTCAGCAAATAAGCCCACCCATTCATCTCCATCAGCAGAGCGCCGTTGTAGAAAATTGAAAAGTAGGGCTAAGTAATTAAGCCAGGCTGAGAAATAACTCATCATCCGTGATGTATTTATGTCGGTGACTCATGTTACGCAGATGCATAAACATAAAGTCTGGAAAACCCGGAGCAATGATGTTGTTTGGCTCCCAGCAAACACCACCAACAAAAACATAGCGGCCTTGCTTTTCTTCGTCATGAAGTTGGTTGTTGATAGGAGAAGATAACTCGGCGCGACAACCTTCCACGACACAGACAATTTGCCCCTTGAATAGACCAATCACTCGTCGTACCAAATTCGCTTTGATCCCACATTTCCATGCCTGACGAGTTGCCAGCTCATAGCCGTATTTTCGTATTGCTTTCTTTTGCAAATGCACAACTAAATTCATCTTTCACTCCTGATTCAAGCTATTACGTTGAAGCCCAAAGTCATCAAGAAGCAGTTAGACGCACAGTTAAGCCAGAGGATCAGGCTGAAATGAGTTTCCAGTGTATGTACACCATCCACAGTACTGCAACGTTGGGTATATGTACTATAGCGAACCCATCCTTCATGCCTGACAAGATAATTTTTGTCGAAACGATAAAGGAAAGTTATCAAAATTCACAGAAAGCGTAAAAATCAGGCATCAATCAAATAGTTTTGCCCTTCATTCTCTAAGCGATCAATAAGGTCACGGCACTCATCCAAATTTAAAGGCTGCTCAAAGCGACGCTTCAGGTTCATCAAAAAGAAAATATCTTCGCACATCGCTTTTTCTGGCTCATCACTGATCTTAGCGACAGGAGAATCATTGCAAGACACCATTTTAATCACAATAGACAGAGGCTTATACGCTTCCCCTTTACGATTAACATAGTCGCCCATGTCATTGGCAAGGAAGGTACCGATACCAAAACTCACCTGAACCCGGCCTTGAAAATGCTCGCTGATATCTAAAGCCGTTTCAAAATCTAGCCCATCCGTAAACACCAATGTCTTGGTCATTGGGTCGATATTCAATGATTGATAGTGCTTAATCATTTTTTCTCCCCAAGTAAATGGACAACCACTGTCGTGACGTACCCCGAAGTAAGCGTTACTTAACTCTTCGTCAAAGTCTTTTAGAAAAGCATCAATACCGATCGTGTCTGTCAATGCAATACCTAACGCACCATTAAACATCTTTTGCCAACGTTGCAGAGCGATTTTTTGTGAGTCACGGACATTCACTAACGCCTGATGCCCCATAAACCACTCATGAGCCACAGTACCGATCGGCGTGAGGTTCATTTTTCGCGCTAAATGATAGTTGCTGGTTCCTGTCAGACAATCTGGCAACTCCCGATGCAAATACTCCAACATGGTTCGTTGAGCTTGAAATGAAAAGCGGCGGCGAGTCGACATATCAGAAAACTTAAAGCTGGTGATGTTTCGGCGCTTCAATTCAGATTTAAGATAACGAACTTTCTCTTCCAACACGGTTTGGAATTGCTGGGAAGGAATATCAGACCAACGCAGACGGCTGCGAACTTCAGAAACAATGCTCATGATGATTGTTTCGTACAAGATCGTTTCTTTCCATAATCCATTGATAGTGATCCGCAGTTGGCTCGAACCATCAGGCATGGGTTTGTTATGCAAAGCAACATCATTTTGGGGGTTAAAGCGGAAGTGACGTAGTGCGTCGACAAACTCAGGTTTGAGGTATGGCGCGACACTTTTCATGTACTTGATTTCATCGTCTGTAAAACGAAGGTCTTGAAGCTTCAGGATTTCAGCTTGTACCGCTGGCAACATTTCCGAAAGATCTTCTTCACTGCGCACGATAAATTTGTATGACACCATCGCATCAGGATACAGCGCGGCAACAGCGCTCATCATGTTCACTTTGTAGACATCAAAGTCCAACGCACTTTGAATGATGCGAGAAGAAAATAGTTTGGTTGTCATTAGGTGTCCTTCGATACGCCCTTCCTTGGGTATATAACTTTTTGTTACTAACTTATTTGCGTAAACAATAAACACCCTGACTTAGTTTGTCAACTTTTGTTACTAACTACTCTTTTCTATGAGGTTTTTATTTTTAAAAATTCAATACTCCTTGTGTATAACTAAGCTGCATAGGAAACTTAATACCCAAAGTTAATCATTAATGGCATAACTCAAGTTAATAACAAATCGTTACTTACCCATTGATTGAACAGTTGTTATGCGCTAGATTACTTACAACTTATTTTTAGGACCCAACCATGATCGTAACTGTCGACATTATCCCATTCAGGCTCTCGGGCTGTGCCAATAAAGGATTGGAAGTGTTGCTGATTAAACGTTCAAATCCGACCCGACCTTACCACGGTGTCTGGGCGCTACCGGGTGGATTTGTCTTTGATAAAGATTTAACCAGTGAAGGTGGACGTCCGGCGGATGAAAACTTTGAAGCGGCACGACGCCGTATCTGCCGCGAAAAGATTCACACCTACCCTCGCCACTTCAGTGAAGCGTTTATTGATGGAGATCCTAAACGCGACCCAGACGATTGGAGTTTAAACATCACCCACTACGCATTAGTGGATCGCAATAATGCAGAACAAATCAACAACGCTGGCGTACCGGAATGTCACCTAAAGTGGTTCCCGTTACAGGCTATTCTCGATGGTGAAGAAACTCTGGCCTTTGACCATCAGAATACGATTGAAAAAGCGTGGCAGAAGCTGCGAGCATCCATCGAGTACACATCCGTGCTTCTGTTTGCGTTAGATAAAGAATTTTTGGTTGCCGACATCATCTCCGCTTATCAGGAGTTTGGTATCGACATTAGCCGCATGACCATTAAGCGACGTTTGATCGATTCTGGCGTATTGAAACCAACCAACAAAGTCGCCTCCACCAACAAAGGTAAAGGTGGTAAACCTGCCATGGTGTACACGCTTACTAGTGACGAAGTGACCTTTTTCCAAAACTGCTTGCGCGGTTAATCGCAGGTAACCAGACAGACAAGGAGTCTGCCATGACTGTTCGAGTAAACTATCAAACCACTGCGGTGTTCGATGTCGATCCTGAGAAAGGATTCAGTGAGCTTTGCCCTGACGAACTACCCGTAGCAGGCGCCCTTGAAATAGTACCGGAACTGCTTAAAAACCACGCAAAGGGTTGTTTAAAACTGGTGAGCCGCGACTTGCACCCTCCTAAAGCCACTTGGGACGCAGAAACGCCAGCCAATATGTTAGAACCCGTTGGTTTGCCAAACGTCGACGTAAAATGGAATCGTCACTGCGTACTCGGCACGACCGGTGTTGAACTGTTAGACGGATTGCCGCCCGTTCTGGAGTATGATTTCCAAGTCAATAAAGGCATGGATCCAGACGCGCATCCATACGGCGTTTTCTTTCATGACGTTGCTGATACCAAAACGACTGGTGCGAATGAGTTCCTGAAATGTAACGACATCGATACGCTTGTTGTCGGTGGCTTAGCCCTCGATTTCTGCGTAAAAAAATCGGTTATGCAGGCATTAACTCTCGGCTTTAAGGTAGTTGTGAATCTCGCTTCAACACGTGCGGTATTGCCGGATACCCTTGATGATGTGATTGCTGAAATGAAACAAAACGGCGCGTTATTTGTTGACTGTGCTGATGACATCATCGTTGAGCAGTTTGCATAAGATCATCACGATAAGGAAATCACCATGCACCAACACGAAAAATTAAATTACGTAGAGTTTGGCAGCACAGATTTGAGTGCGACAAAGCAGTTCTTTGAGCAAGTTTTTGGCTGGTCATTTGTCGATTACGGTCCGGATTACAGCGCATTTTCTGGACAAGGATTAGACGGTGGATTTTTTAAGTCAGATCTTGTCAGTAACACCTCAAATGGCGCAGCGCTGTTGGTATTTTATAGTTCGGACATTCAGGCGACCTTGTCCAAGGTGGAACAACATGGTGGGCATATTCTGCGCCCAATTTTTGAGTTTCCCGGCGGTTGTCGATTCCACTTTACTGAACCAAGTGGTAATGAGTTTGCGGTTTGGTCAGAAAGTCACTAGTTCGACCGCCAGAAACATTCACTTGTGGTCTGATTAGCTGGTGACACCTTGCACTTGACTCTGATGCCACGACATAATGCGCCAAACTTTTAAGTGAACAGATTTATGCAAGAGATTTACTTTGCGGGCGGCTGCCTGTGGGGCGTACAGGAATTTATGCGCCACCTTCCCGGCGTGATTGACACCGAAGCTGGTCGCGCGAACGGTACGACAAACTCCACTGCCACGGATTACGACGGTTATGCGGAATGTGTACGCACTCAATTCGACCCTTCGCTAGTTTCACTAGAAGAACTAATGGGTTACTTCTTTGAAATCATCGACCCTTACAGTGTCAATAAACAAGGTGAGGACGTCGGCGAGAAATACCGAACCGGAGTTTACAGTAAAAATCCGCAGCATCTTGAGAGCGTCAAAACCTATATCGCAGCAAGTGACGACGCAGATAGAATCGTGGTCGAAGTACGTGAGTTAACCAACTACGTGCCAAGTGATGACGAACATCAAGACAGACTGACGCGCTTTCCGGAGGATTACTGTCATATTCCTTTGGATTTATTGCACAAGTATAAGAACCGCTAGCGTTCAGCATCGCCGGGATATTCTTCAGAAGCCCAAAATCAACAAAGGGAGCCGAGGCTCCCTTTTAGTTATTTACAATCGTATCTACTGAGAAGAACTTAACGAGCGCCTTCTGCTTCCAATTCCTGTTCCGCCACTGACAACATTGCAAACTCTTCTTCTGCTGAAGTCGCAACCAGTTTGTTGCGGCTGTAGAGTCCGTAATACGCGCCACCGATAACAAACAGCCCCATGGTCATAAAGAACGCTGAAGGGTCAAATGCATAAACGCCAGTCATCGCGATTAAAGAAAGCACCAACGAGACACTTGAAGTAACAATACCACCTGGTGTTTTGTATGGGCGATGTAGCTCAGGTTGCTTGATGCGTAACAAGATGTGGCTAAGTGACATCAAAGCGTACGATACGGTTGCGCCAACAACAGCCATTGCCAGAATCAAATCACCTTCACCGGTAAGCGAAACTAAGAAGCCAAACACACCCGGTACAAATAGCGCTCGGGAAGGCACTTTTTTCTCTGTAGTTAGCGACAGACTTTGTGGCAGATAACCAGCACGAGAAAGCGCGAACACCAAACGGCTGTAGCCATAGATGATAGAGAAGAACGACGCAATCAGACCAGCCAGACCGAGTACGTTAACGGCAGTAGCAATAGTCGGGTTACCTGTCAGCTTCAGTGCATCAACCAATGGTACAGCGCTATCCCCGATGACTTGTGAACCTACCGCACCAACTAATAGCACAACCACAAGAGTCGCCGTTAGTAGAAGGAATAACATTGCACCGATAATGCCTTTTGGTACGTCTTTCGCCGGGTTTTTCGCTTCTTCTGCCGCTAAAGGAACCCCTTCAACCGCGAGGAATAACCACATCGCAAACGGCAGTGCAGCCCAAACGCCATACCAGCCAAATGGTAACGCTTCTGTTGCCTGAGCAGTTGCTGGAGCAATATCAAACAGGTTATTGATGTCGAAGTCGCCTATCAGTACACCTGCGGTCGCCAAAATGGCCAACACCGCTAATCCACTGATGACCATCATGACCTTTAGCGCTTCACCCACACCAGCCATGTGAATTCCGATAAAGACGGCATAAAAAAGTGCGTAGACAACAGGGCCATCAATACCAATCAATTCATTCACTGCTGAACCAATGAATATTACAATTGCAGCAGGTGCAAGCGCATACTCAATAAGCACAGATAGACCGGTGAAGAAACCGCCTGTAGGGCCCATGGCCTGACGCGCAAAGCTATAGCCGCCACCAGCAGCCGGAATTGCCGCCGACATTTCCGCCAATGATAAAACCAGCGTTAGGTACATCACCGCCATCGCAATCGCTGCGATAAGGAAACCACCCCAGCCTGCCTGAGCGATACCAAAGTTCCACCCGGCAAAATCACCGGAAATAACATACGATACGCCCAGCCCCGCAAGCAGAATCCAGCCTGCGGTCCCTCTTTTTAACTGTCTTTTAGCCAGATATTCCTGATGATTAGACATAGTAAATCCCTCTACATTTTAGAAATTAAGAAATTGTTGTTGTGCTTATCTTCGAGGTCTCCACCACTCTCTTCGTCAATGGCAGAACGGTCCTTTAAGTTCACGCCTGAGAGTTGTAGTTTTCTCGCCTCTTTAAGCAAATAGAATGCGCGATTACAAGCATCGTCATAGTTGAGCCCCTGCGGTCGCACATTAGAAATGCAGTTTCGGTCAGAGTCCTTAGAGCCGCGCTTCGCTCCCCAAGTCAGGTACATCCCCATACTGTCTGGAGAAGTCAGCCCGGGTCTTTCACCTATCAGAACCAGCACCGCTTTGGCGTTAAAACACTCGCCAACATCATCACCGACCGCGACTCGTCCCTGATTAACCACAGCAATCGGTGCCAGATTCCACTGATGGTCATCATCAGCGCTCATTAAGGAAACTAAACGACTAATGACAGGTACAGCGTGGTTTTGAATCGCGACAGAAGACAGTCCATCCGCCACAACGATCGCTAAATCCAGTTCCGCATTATGTTCCTTGGTGATCGCTTCAAGTTTTTGCCATGAAGCATCATTAAGCTGACGGCCTAAATCTGGTCGCTGCAAATACATGAATCGATCAGTTACTTTGCTTGTCACTACGACAGGTGGCTCAAGTGTTTGTTTAAGAATCGAGTACGAGTCGGACAGCTGAGCGACCAGAGAGTCTACATTCAGAGTGCAATGCACTGCGTCCATCGCTTGCGCGTGATCGAGCTGAAAAGAGAGTAACTCTTCCGTCGGAACACTGTTTCCACTACGACCTAAAGCGATGCGAGCAGAAGTAAACTCGCGTAACTTATCCCAAGGATTTCGTGTCACCACTTTTTCTGTTACGCCATCAGAAATAGAAACCACTTTACCCATGAGAACGCCCCTTATTCAGTTGTGCAATAGCCCCTGCGAACGAGCCAGAAACGCGGTCATTTAAACGAACTTCGTTCACATCTTCGAAAATTTGCATCTCCATTAACCACTGTTCGAACTCAGGAGCAGGCTTCAGACCTAATACTTTTCTTGCGTATAACGCGTCATGAAACGACGTGGTTTGATAGTTGAGCATGATGTCATCAGACCCCGGAATGCCCATGATGAAAGAACACTCTGCAACGCCCAACAGCGTGAGGAGGTTATCCATATCATTCTGATCCGCGTAAGCGTGGTTGGTGTAACAGATATCGCATCCCATCGGCAGCCCGAGAAGCTTGCCACAGAAGTGATCTTCCAAGCCGGCTCGAATGATCTGTTTGCCATCAAACAAGTATTCCGGGCCGATGAAACCAACCACCGTGTTCACCAACAAAGGATCAAACTGTCTTGCCACAGCATAAGCACGAGTCTCACAGGTTTGCTGATCGACGCCGTGGAAAGCATTCGCAGACAAAGCCGTGCCCTGTCCGGTCTCGAAATACATCACGTTATTACCGACCGTGCCTCGGTTTAGTGAAAGTGCCGCTTCCTGCGCCTCTTTCAAGATGGCTAAGTTGATTCCAAAGGTGTCATTAGTGCCTTGTGTACCGCCGATTGACTGGAAGACCAAATCCACCGGTGCGCCCATTTCGATCGCCTCAATGGTGTTTGTCACGTGAGTCAAAACGCAAGACTGGGTAGGAATTTGATAGTGCTGAATAACCTCATCCATCAACTTCATCAGTTTGACAGCCTGAGGGACGTTGTCTGTCGCCGGGTTAATACCAATAACCGCATCACCGTTGCCGTACATCAGTCCATCAAAAATCGTCGCCGCAATGCCGTTGAGAGAATCTGTCGGATGGTTTGGCTGCAAACGAGTGGATAAGCGGCTCGGTAAACCGATGGTGTTACGAAAAGCAGTGACAACCTGGCACTTTTTCGCAACCAGAATAAGATCTTGATTGCGCATGATTTTGCTGACGGCCGCAACCATCTCCGGAGTTAAACCGGGACGAATCTTAGCCAAGGTCACACTGTCGGCCTGCTCGCTAAGTAGCCAGTTACGAAAATCCCCAACGGTCAGGTGCTCTATCGGTTTAAACGCTTCACGGTCGTGCGTATCGATAATTAAACGTGTGATTTCATCGCTTTCGTAAGGAATAACAACTTCATTCAGAAAAGTTTTTAATGGCAGCTCAGACAAGGTCATTTGAGCGACCACTCGTTCAGCCGCCGATTCTGCACTCACCCCTGCCAATGCATCCCCAGACCGCTCCGGTGTTGCTTTCGCCATCAAGTCTGCCAACGACGCAAAGGTGTAGACCTTATTTCCTTGCTGTCGACGATAAGTTGCCGTCATGATTCATCCCCTCAACTACATGGTTCAGTTTTTGCAGTTTTATTGCTGATAGTTCTATAAGTCTCTATGGGGAATAAAGCGAAATGCATTCCCGATGATTATCAAAAATCGGCAATATTGAAAAATTTATAATAAACAATTAGTTACAATTTCATTGCTCTAATTTGATTCACACAACAGGCATCGGAAGTAATTATGATGAATGATGGATTGAACCGAATCGCACCAAGTTTGTGCATGCATCCCACAAAAGATGCAAACCAGCAGGCAGCAAGCCTTGTTAATTGGCAACAGGAATACGACCAAATCAGTAATGGCCGTTTCCTCGGTCAGATACGAGAGCGTCGCTTCTCCAGTGTTCATGTATTTCGTGAAGACAGTAACCGCGCCCTTAGGCAACAATGCCGTATCGAAGAAGGCGGACTCTGGTTAGGGCTAAGTGCAGAAGATAAGCCGCTACACATCAATCATTCACAACTTGCTGCTGACAAGCTTCTACTGCGCCAAGGAGGAGAGGATTTCGAGCTGATTACGCCAGAAGCGTTTTCAATTTATGGTATGGTGCTCAAGCAAGATTTTGTCCAACTGATCAAAGAGCAACTCGAACTGGATGATATTAACGGGCAAGAGCTCTGTTTATCTGGCTTAAGTGAACATCACATTCAACGACTCAAGTTCTACTTAGCGATGCTGCTCAATCCTGAACAAGCACGATGGTCATGTGAAACGCATCAATCTGTCATTAAAGATGTCCTGCTCGAACTCTTTTCTAAAAACATCGAGGCGTTGAAAACTCAGAAAGAATCATCCTCAAGAACACACTCTCAGCGCCAGGTTGTGATGAACCGAGTTCGGCAGTATTTAGAAAATCAGGATTACCGCACGCCTATTGCAGTCACTGAACTGTGTGAGGCCGTGCATGTTAGCCGAAGAACTTTGCAATATACATTCGAAGCTTGTTGCGATACCGCTCCTAAGCAATTCATTCATCGCATGCGCCTGAATCAAATACGCCGGGTCCTTCAGGATCCACAAGACACTCGTAACATCGCAGAGATAGCCTTTGATTTCGGCTTTTTTCATCTCGGCCAATTCAGCCAAAGTTATAAGCAGCTGTTTGGTGAAACACCAACAGAAACGAGGCTGAATCACTAAGTTGATAAGGAACTTAAGTAAAGTTCTCTATCAAACATTTCTGTTCACCAAATCCAACATTGGGTCTATGATGACAAATCACACAGGGCGGTGAACATCATAGCCTTATGAATTAATTAGAAATTTGAGAGGGTGACTGGACAATGAAAAAGGCAATTTCTCTACTTCTCGCGACCATCTGCGTTGGTTTAATGTCGCCAACGACTTTTGCCTCAGAACGAGCGGAAAAAGGTTGGCAGTTGATTGAACAGGGTGCAATGATCGTCGATGTCAGAACACCTCAAGAGTTCTCTCAAGGTCACCTGGACAACGCCGTTAACTTTCCGCTTTCAGAGCTAGACAAGCATTTTAAAGACACCAATAAGGAGCAATTGATCGTTCTGTACTGCCGGAGTGGCAACCGCTCAAGTCAGGCGTATCAGTATCTTCAGTCGCAGGGATTTACGAATCTGCACAACGCAGGCGGTTTTGAAGAACTTCAAAACGCTCGGTAACTGGCAAGCATAAAGCCCCCATATAAGAAAGCCAAGCAGTAAGCTTGGCCTTTAAAGATTGGAGTTGAGCGGATTTTAACTCAATTAGAAAATACAGTGCTTGGTGTAACTTGACGCTTCATTCGCCGTCCAGTCACCTTTTGGTTTCTCTTTCAGGTCTTTACACCATTGCTCGCTACCCACTCCATCTTGAAGAACACAGTGTTTAGCAAAATCCATGGCAGACTCAGTAGTCCATTCCGTCTTAGGCTTATCTCGCATGTCATTACACCAACTTTCGGTGCCAACTTCATCACTACAAGCCGTTAAAGCCGCAGACGCCAACAGTAGCATTACCAGTTTTTTCATAAGATTTAGGTTCCAGTTTCAAAAATGTTCTAAACAATCAACATCAAGATAAGGCAATCTCACATCATTTCTGATGTCCAACATCTTGAGGCGACTTTTGTATAAACTATAACTAAATTATTAATCTACGTGTTAAAACATCGAAAATTTAACTGATTTTACACGATAAAAAGGCGCATAAACGATCGGTTATAGACACTTAGCTTTCGTCAATGAGAAAAGGTTCGCAGATCCTGTTCCAAAACACGCTAGACGTAACTCTAATGCCATCTGTTCAAAATGGTCGATGACTTCTTCAGTGCTGATCGTAGCGGCTTTAAGTACTGCGCCTGCCTGACCGATTAAGTTTGCTCCTAAGTAGATCGCCTTCGCGGCTTCGAGTCCGTTGTACACGCCTCCAGATGCAATCAAAGGCAAGGTTGGGTACTGCGCGCGAATTTGTTCAATACATCGCACGGTAGGTATACCCCAATTGCGAAACAGCTCGGCTGCTCGCTTCATACGGACATCATCCTGGCAATAGCCCTCGACGGCACTCCAGCTGGTACCGCCTGCCCCGGCGACATCGACAGCATTGACACCTGCTTGAACTAACCGCATTGCGATAGACTCACTGATACCAAATCCGACTTCCTTGACGATGATAGGAACGTTTACCCGAGATTTAAGTTGCTCAATCGCATGCAAGGCACCAATCCAGTTATGGTCGCCATTTTTCTGAAAGGCTTCTTGCATTGGATTGAGATGAACAATCAACGCATCCGCCTGAATTGCGTCTACCGCACGCTGAGCATTATCCAGATTAGCTTTATCACGCAGTTGCGCTGCACCAAGGTTGGAATAAAGAGGAACATCTTTCGCCAACTCGCGTATCGTTCTGCCTAAACCTGAATGCAAACTGTGCTCCAGGCTGATACGTTGCGAGCCTACGCCCATTGCAATTCCTAATTCACTAGCCGCTTCGGCTAAGCGACAGTTAATCGATTCTGCATCTTTCGCGCCGCCAGTCATCGAACTAATCAAAAAAGGCAAAGCTAATCTGCGGCCCAAGAACTCGGTCGATAAGTCGATGGCGTTAAAGTCACATTCTGGCAACGCACAGTGCTCAAACTCGATCGACTCAAAGCCCGCCGTTTTATTCTTCATGCTCATGTCATGATGTAAAACAGCGTCTAGATGTAAATCTTTTCGGTTAGATTGCGGAGCCATAATGTCACCCTAAAGTAAATCAGTCGCGCAGTATTGCGATCCTTGTCAGTAACGTCAATGCGAAATTTCTGAAATAACCACAATACTTTTTTAAATGCTCTGGCGATCTTGAGTTACTCTCGACTCATGTTTAAAACAAATAAGGCCAGTTGCTTTTGTAAGCTTGGATAACAAATTAGCAGTATGCCAAATCCAGCGAATGTAAAATGCTATTGGATATTTTCTGCCATAACCAATGAAACAATCGTACTGGTATTGCCGGGTGTAAATTGCTCGGGATCATCACAGAAGTGAATTTTGCCCTTTTCCTCCACATGAAAGAGCGGAATGAGCAGATTACTCTTATGGTGTGCCAAATAATCCTGATAAGTGAAATTGTCACTTAGCTTGGTATGTTTGATTTCTGCTCCGCGGCTGAACAAACTCGCCAATTGGCTATAACTGACGTTTCCACCCATCAGTAATCTGCCATGATACTCTTGCGCAACCGAATGCTTTTCACTGCCATTGCCGTTTGTCTTCGCTTTTTGCAAACAATGCACTTTATCTTCGCCAAACTCACCGACAAACTGCATACAGGCCATAATGTTGAAATGTTGGTCTGGCGTCAGAGCAACAACCTGACCAATACCAATTAAGTCAAGGTTATCATCTGCATGGCTGGAAATAGGGTTGCCATAGTAATAGTCCAAACCCATCATTCTTACCTGACTAATGTATTCCCAGTTAGAGTCGGTCAAAAGTATGCGTCGGTCATAACGAGCCAGCGCCTGACCAATTTCTCTCGCCACTCGGTTCGCACCGATAAGCAAAAAACCTCGTGGTGCAGGTTCTGCGACCCCTAATGCAATCGCGACAGGTCGAGCGGTTGCACTTTGCAATACCACTGTTCCTATGATCACCATAAACGTCATGGGTACGAGTAAACTTGCCTCACTGATGCCGTATTCCGTCAATTTAATAGCAAACAGAGAAGATATTGATGCGGCAACAATACCACGCGGAGCAACCCACGAGAGAAACAGCTTATCTTTTAAACCTAAGTTGCTCCGCATGGTGGAAAGAAAAATCGATAACGGGCGAGAGACCAGCTGCATAAACACAAACAGGATCAGAGCGCCAGTGCCAAGCGCTGTGAAATCATCCAGGCTAATACGAGCAGCTAAGAAAATAAACAAGCCGGTAATGAGCAGAATAGTCAGGTGCTCTTTGAAGTGCAGAATCTGTTGGATATTGATATCTTTCGCGTTAGCAAGCCACATCCCCATGACCGTCACCGTCAGCAATCCTGCTTCCGACTCGATATGGTTGGAAACAGAGAATACACCGAGTACGACCATCAAAACGGAAAACGGCTGCAAGTATTCCGGCAACCAGCCTCGACGTAGCACCGCGGAAACTGCCGCGCCTGAAACAACACCCAGAATCACACCCACTGCGATAATCGTCGCGAATACTTCGATACTATTTATCGCATTATGCGAAACGATGAATTCATAAACCATGACAACAAATAGAGCACCAAGTGGATCTATCAAAATCCCTTCCCAGCGCAGAATATTGGATAAGGTACTGTTTGGTCTTACTGTTCGGAGCAAAGGAACAATGACTGTCGGCCCTGTAACGACCGTCAAACTGCCGAACAGCATGGCTAACTCCCATGTGAAGTCCAGAAAATAATGGGTCGCCACACTGGTCAAAGCCCAGGAGATAATCGCCCCGATAGAGACAATACTCCACACCGAACCACTGACTCCGCGAATGTCTTTGAGGTTTAACGTGAGACTTCCTTCAAAAAGAATAACCGCCACCGCGAGCGAGACCAGAGGAAAGAGCAAGTTTCCTAAGATGTCATCCGGCTTCAGCCACTGCATAAACGGGCCGACAATAATGCCAGCCAAAAGTAAGAACAGAATCGCAGGTAAACGAAGCCGCCACGCTAACCACTGACACCCCAACCCTATGACCCCAACCGCTGACAATACCAGCGCTTCATTACCAACCTGCATCTATCGTCACCTATTTTTATCGTTGTTTTAGCGTAAACACGCCAGACACAATCTTATCCGTTGAAATTATTAATATAGTTGAGTTCACGTTTACTCCATCGATAGTCACGAGAAAAATCGCCAAAAGGTAAACATTCTCCTCAAAATTACCACGCAAGTTTGAGATTTGGTCGCTTTTAATCCTCTCCCCACTTACACATAAACGTTCAGGTTGTAAAATGCTCAGTTCATGTATAACCCTTTGTTTTAAAAATTTTAGTCGCAACCTAGCACCCAAGAACTCGCAAGCATAGACCATAGACTAAGCTTTTACATAAGGGCTCAAAGTTAAAAATCCTCAATGGGATACGACGAAAAGAGAACAATGAAAGGGAGATAAGCGCTTGTTGACTTTATTGGCTGTAATTGTGGCCTGCTTTGCCTTAGTGATGACATTGAAAGCGGTCAGCCGGATATCAAAACTGGAAGACGAGATTT
Source organism: Vibrio limimangrovi (assembly GCF_054064025.1). Classification (NCBI taxonomy): domain Bacteria; kingdom Pseudomonadati; phylum Pseudomonadota; class Gammaproteobacteria; order Vibrionales; family Vibrionaceae; genus Vibrio; species Vibrio limimangrovi. Next base: position 62,920 of record NZ_JBSUGF010000013.1, on the reverse strand, counting down.
CGCTGCTCAGAAGTGAGCTGTCAGACTTACGTTCGCGATTTTTGAATCGGGTCACCCATTTGGACTTAGAACAGACCTCGACGTCCAATGTGATTGAGATTGCAGATCCAGCCTCTCTTCAAGCAGAAACTCCGCTCAAACAAGAACGAAATAAAACCGATTTCGATGCAACTTCTCAATCAGCCGAAGAACCGATGCTGGCTCAGCAACACGCGTATAAGGACGACATGCAAATTGCCAGTTTATCCACAAGCGACGCCAGTCGATGGGAAATACAAACTGAAAAGCTATTTTCCAGTATTCAGGAAAATTGGCTAGTGTGGATCGGTGCCCTAGCGATGCTGATCGGTGGCGGCTACCTGGTGCAAGTCATTGGTAGCCATATTGAGTTTTCTCCATTCATGCGTGTCACCTTTGCTTTTACACTCTCTTTTTCGATGGTGATTGCCGGAGAATGGTTTCACCGAAAAGAACAACATAGTCCCGAGCGAGCAAAACGCGCACAAGGGTTCACGTATGTACCCGCAGCAATTACAGGAACCGGCTTGACCGGTATTTACTGCACGGTGATATTTGCGTTCGTTGTCTATAAGATGCTGACGCCCAGTGTTTCACTATTAATCTTGGCGGCGGCGGCCTTTTTCAGCCTTGCTCTATCATTGCGCCAAGGTCCACTGATGGCAGTTCTGGGACTGATTGGTGGTTATACTGCTCCGCTATGGATAGGCGGTACTGACCCTGATTATTTCTTATTGGCGGGCTACATCAGTGCCATTTCCATTGCGGCGACCTTGCTCATGCAAACGGTGCGACGAGCCTGGATCGCACCTGGAATTTCAATACCGCATACGTTATGGATGCTGATTCTGATTGAAAGTATCCCGACAGAGTTATTATTCAACTGGCTTTATATTTACTTAACGCTCACCCTTTTTCTCATTTATGCCGTGCCGAAATTAGGGTGGAAACTTAATCCTCGCTACCGCCATTGTCAGGGAAAATGGACAAGCCCATCGACGATCACCGCTCTTGTTGTCGCGCTACTGACTTTTTCCGCAGTAACACGAATGACGGAAGTGAACGTTTTGCAAATGGCTTATTGCTATGCGTTGCTTGTTACCACAATCTGGTTACCAGCCGTGCGCAAAGGGTGGTCGATGAGGTCGTTTCTCCCATCAATTTTAGTGTCTGCAACCGCAGTTATGGTCATTTCCATCGCCTTTGACGCGCTCGGGATGTCAAAGAGTGAAGCCAGCATTTTGAGTGCATTAGCGGTCAGTATTATCTTTATCTATGGAAGAACCGTCAGCCAACGACTTTATGATCGCTCTGACATGAGCGGCATATTGTTGCTCACCTTAGCGCCGTCGATGACATTAATCGCACTATTTTACACGCACGAATTTATGCGGAGTTACGCTTGGCATTGGACATTTTTTGCGGCTTTAATCGCGGTTTGCTATGCGTACCTGGGTCTGCGTCTGAGACTCCTGAGCGACGAGTCTTCCGCTGTGGTTCACGCTATCATCGCCGGCTGTTCTTTCGTGTGGTTAAGTGATACCTGGCTCACCACGGCGATTTCTGTACAAGTCGCAATAATGGCTCTGCAAATTCAGTCCGGATACTTTCGTCCGGCAAGTTGGGCAGTCAAAGTCATGATGGGCACATTGGTCATCCGCTTGACCTTGTTACCATTTATTCCTGATTGGCAGCCTTTTGAAACAGGCCACTGGGCTTGGGCAATACTCAGCTATCTACCAGCGCTAGCCATACTTGCATTTGCTCGCTACCAATTGCTAAAAGTCGACTCAGAACTCGCCAACTGGTTTGAGGGCGCGCTCCTGCATGTATTTCTAATGGCGCTGTTCACGCAAACTAACTTCTGGCTAACAGGGCAATACGGTTACTTAGGTCATCTCGACTTTACCAGTGCAGTTGTCTTTGCCAACCAAACACTGGTTATGGGATTGGTATACAGCTATCGTAGTCAGTTTGCCCAGCAGCTCACCCTATTGTATCAGGCCTACAGTTACCTTCTGTGGGGAACCTTTGTTGTGCTGATTGTCTTCCTCAACACCATCGAATCACCTTTAAATGTCGACAACGTCTCGGTTCAAGCCATACCAATTTTCAACATGTTGAGTGTCGGTTGGCTACTTCCGGCTGGAGTTCTAATCTTAGCGGTATTCAAACGTTGGAATACTTTGCATATCCACCGACATGTCTTCTCCAGCGTCGGATCTGCACTCGCGGCAATATGGTTGGGCATGTCTATCCGTCAATTTTGGCAAACAAATTCTATGACTCTCTACCAACCAACCAGCATGGCTGAATTATTCAGCTATTCATTCGCCGGTTTGTTCGTTGGTGGCATACTGACCTGGAGTGGCATGGTGCGTAAGACTGCGGTTTTCCAACGCATAGGCCTGATCATACTGGCGTGTGTAGCGCTGAAAGTGTTCTTATGGGATGTACGTTCACTGGATGGTTTCTGGCGAGCCATTAGCTTCCTGGGGTTAGGAGCATCGTTAATCGCACTGGGCTGGTTGTTCCAGAAGTTTAATCGCTCAGTCGCACAAACTTCTGAGTTTTAACCACTTATAGACTTTAGTCGTGCCCAGCAATGGATAATTCGCGGAAAAAATAATCAAACATATAAATGTCAGAGCAGTGTCAATTTATGAAAACCCACTCTGCAAATTTAACAGCACGTGATCTCGATACAAACGTGTGCAGAAAAGTTAAGGTATTGTATCTCATAGGTAAGAAAGAGTAGTGGTTTACTGATAATAATCCAACTAAAGCTTGTAATCGAATAGATATGCATCTCATCACTGATGTAAAACAAGCTGAAATACAATAGTTAGACCAAATAATCATTTACATACCAAAGATGAAACGGCTATTGTGCTATTAATTTACAACAAGATTTAACTTGCAACAAAAATTCAAAATACCGAGATGACGCTTCGCTTGCGCGTCTGGAATAAGTCCGGGTTCCGGGGGGGAGCTCGGACTTTTTTATCACATGGGTGCAGTGATGTTTAGATGAGTCGTTACCTTACAGCTTCGCACTCTGATTAATTGAAACGGTCACTCTCCGGCCCGATGATGGAAAAATGAGGCGAAATTAAAGTAACTCTTTAGCTATTAAGTGCAATAAAAAGGTTTCTCTCTCAATGCTCATCCCTTTTTTCGGACTTTCCGCCATCGTTTTCTCATTGTGAGCAATTGCCTCCTGGATGTTCATCCACACGGGACGCATTCCATTTTTTACTTCGTAATCTTCGTAAGCGGTCTCGCCTAACTCACGATCAATTTTACAGGTGTAGCAGTAAGAAATCATATGCATCACATCGGCATCATCTTTGTACCAAGGTCGAAACTCTTCAAAAATACCAAATGGCTTAATTCCGTGGATATTCTTGGCTCCAGTCTCTTCCTCTAGCTCACGAACTAGCCCCGCAATCACATCTTCGCCATCATCAATACCACCACCAGGTAACGTGTAATCATGATAACGCTCAGTGTAAAGCAGTAATACATCTTCCCCATCAAGCACGATGGCACGCGCGGCATTTCGCTTAAAAATGATTTTGTCATCTAAATGTTCGATATCTGGATGAATGGTAGATTTTAAGTGTCTCATCGAGAATTCCGGTGTATGTCCTTTGAGCGCATACTACCGAAATTCACCTTATTTCCCAAGTTGCAATTCGGGTAAGCCCCCCGACCTTCCGTTCCATGTTCTGGACAAGTTAAGTCCCTTCATACGTCCATCTTATTAATTATAAATCTTTAGCCCCTTCATACTTTTAACACCGAGAACACAATAGCCTGTGAAAGTTTCCTATAATCAATACAATACTCGCTCATCCCATGCGGAGATCAAGAATGAAAAAGACAAGTTTAATGATGGCTATGGCAGTGACAGCAGTACTTGCTGGATGTTCCACATACGAAGGTGCAACTCGCTCGACGGAATACACATCTGCAGCAAACCCAGCTTCGGTTTACTGCGTTCAGCAAGGTGGTGAACTGGAAACTATGACCGAAAACGGTGAGCGTGTGACTTACTGTGTTCTTTCCGATGAACGTGTTGAACAATGGGAATATTATCGTGATCACCATCAGGAAGGTGAGGACTACTAGTCATCTACGTATTAACTATTCTGAGTTGAGGAGCCTGATAGACGGCTCCTTTTTTATTTGTGCTGTTACTTCTCTTTAATTCAATTTGTGCGACCTTTCTGACATTCCTGACAATTTCATGACATAGCTTTCCAATCGGACAATAAAATTCCGTGACAAATATCACGTAAATTCACGGTTTTTCCACATTTTTTGAAGCAGGTGGTCAAGATGAAAGCACAAACAGTTAAAGACACTGAATCGACACAAACAAACATCATCACTGATGAGTCAAAACGCATCATTTACCGCTCCTGCCTGAGCGCTTTGATGATTGTGGCAATTAGTATTGTCGTCAATCTAAGTATTCGTCTTGATTGCATCGTATTGGGGTCAGGTATAGCTGAATTATCGGTAACGGAATCGCTACAGCTAGTCATGCTCGCAATTGCATCCTGGTCATTTTTTAGCTTATCTAAACAAGTATCTGAACTTAAACATGCAGCCATTTTGATCGCTGGTTTTTTTGCCGTAATGATAATTCGTGAAATGGATTACTGGATGGATATGATTCACCAGGGCTCTTGGGTAATCCCTGCACTGACAGTGACAGCTTTCGCTTGTGCTAAAGCGTACCAAGGTGGAAAAGGCACAGTGAATGAAATGGCAAAAATCCTAAGTAATCCACACATGAAACTTTTAATTGGCTCAGTGGTACTATTGCTTGTTTTTTCACGCCTCTACGGTATGAGCAGTTTTTGGCACCACGTAATGGATGTAAGCTACATCCGAGAAGTCAAAAATATCTCAGAAGAAGGGATTGAACTGCTGTGTTATAGCTTGATTGCGTTGAGTGCTTTCCGAACTTGTCGAGAAATCACAGCATAAACTCAGGATCGAGTGTTCGGTTGAGCAACGTTAATATTGGATGAAAGATATCTAATGCTTGTTTCGCCACGCCCACATCACAATCAAAGGCCGTCATTTCGATGGCCTTTTTCATTTCTTCAACTTGTAAGAGGGTTTCATTACCCAAAGGTAAAACCAGTAGTTTCTCTATCGCTGCTTGAGCTATCAGCAATGGTTTGGATCTCACGGCAGATAAATCTCTCGTAAAAGCATCACCGATAACACCTTCCAGATAAACGCGATAAGTTGTCAGTTCATCAAGCAGCAGGAAAGCTTCAGCCGATATCCCCCGATGAGGATAAGGAACGTGAATATGCTGTTTGGCATCCAATGAAATACTTAGTTCAAGCCCTTTAGAGGCACAACGTGATTTGAGTACTCTTAATAATCCCTGCTCATCCATTAACGTTTGAATTTCTAAGATTCTTTCAATGTGATAATCGTTGGAAAGCAATGTGACATTAATTGGTGATGACTCAAACGAGGAGGTGTTAAATAAACCGCTATCACATAGCATCTTCGCGGCGTTCTCCATGTTCTGAAAGGTATTGAGAGAGCGATTTTCGAGCAAGATATGACTATCGGGAAATGGTATTGAACGCGATGAATTGAGAGTCTGGAAATAGCGATACATCGCGTCCGCTTCAGAAGTGTTTTGCCCTTCCGTTTTGCCACCACAGAAAATAAGCGCCGTATTGTTCGCAGGAAACGAATCAAGTGCATACAACAACGCAGTCACACGAGAAGCGCCTTCAGTACTCAATCTGTTATTAATGAGTCTCTTACCAAGAATAATAACAACGTTATCTAACTGCATATTACGATCTCTAAAAATCATACCTGCTGCACAATGCATCCTAGTTGGCAAATATACAAAAATCTTCTTTTCCTTGCTCTTGCTAGGCATTAACATCCGGTTAACAGCCATGTTCTAGAGGCCTATGAAAGGTCCAATGCTATAGGAAGTTAATTATGCTGTCGATTTTCGATATATTTAAGGTCGGTGTTGGTCCTTCAAGTTCCCACACTAATGGACCAATGCTCGCGGGATTCAACTTTACTCAGTTACTTCAAGACTCTATGGCTAAAGTGCACAGGGTACAAGTAGATTTGTATGGTTCGTTGTCGCTGACAGGCCGAGGGCACCACACAGACAGAGCGACTGTGCTGGGTCTGATGGGTAACAAACCCGATACCATCAAAATGACCAGTGCAAAGAGCGCGCTGCAACATACTATTGAAAACAATACCTTATTGTTAGCAGGCACCCACGAAATTACCTTTAGCTACGATCATGACATCGTTTTTCATAGCGATAACCTACCTTTGCATGAAAACGGAATGACCATTACTGCGCTTGACGAAGCTGGTGGCCAAGTCGCGTTTGAGATTTACTACTCCATTGGCGGTGGTTTTATTGCAACGGCAGATGAGTTGGAAAATGGTACGAAGCAAACAGAGGCAGAAGTTCCTTATCCATTTTCTTCTGCAGACGAAATGCTGGAAAAGGCGGAAGCGAACGGCTTTAGTTTGGGTGGAATGATTCTTCAAAACGAGCTGGCATTCCGTGACGAAGAAGAGATCAACCAAAGAGCCGAACAGATCTGGAAAGTCATGTCTCTTTGCATGCAACGAGGATTTGATACTGAAGGCATTCTGGATGGGGGGCTTAATGTCACTCGCCGCGCACCTAATCTTCTGAAAAAGCTGGAAGCCAACGCAGCGATAGAAAATGATCCTATGGAAATCATGGACTGGATCAACTTGTTCGCTTTCGCAGTGAGTGAAGAAAACGCAGCAGGTGGGCAAGTCGTTACGTCGCCGACAAACGGTGCTGCTGGTGTGATACCGGCAGTGTTGATGTACTACCACCGCTTTATAAAAGAGCTCGACACCAAACAGCTCAAAGACTTCCTTGCAGTTGCAGGGGCGATAGGTATTTTGTACAAAACCAATGCTTCTATTTCCGGTGCAGAGGTGGGCTGTCAGGGAGAAGTTGGTGTTTCCTCTTCTATGGCTGCTGCGGGGTTAACTGCGCTGCGAGGCGGAAGCAATGAGCAAATCTGTATCGCGGCAGAGATAGCGATGGAACACTCGCTTGGTATGACATGTGACCCGATTGGTGGATTAGTTCAGGTACCTTGCATTGAAAGAAACGCGATGGGTGCAGTGAAAGCCATCAACGCTTCACGCATGGCCTTAAAGAGAACCAGTAAGTGTCTAATTTCACTGGATAAGGTCATCGAAACCATGTACCAAACTGGTAAAGATATGAACAAAAAATATCGCGAAACGTCATTAGGCGGCTTAGCACTTATCCATATGGCTCCACCATGTGAATAAACTTGACAATATCCATTCAAATAAAAAGCCAGCGACTCGCGCTGGCTTTCGAATGATTTGCTAGAACAACTAATTATTCTGCTTGTTCAGTCGTTTCGTATTTGAACTCAGGAACAACAACTTCTACACGACGGTTCGTTTCACGACCTTGACGTGTTTCGTTGCTAGCAACAGGGTTTGCTTCACCCATGCCTTTCACAGTCATACGTTCTGCAGCAACACCTTGCGCCTGGAACTCGTCTGCAACAGCTTGTGCACGTTTTTCTGTTAACTGCTGGTTGTAAGCCGCTGTACCCGTTGTGTCACTGTAACCCGTGATCTCTACTTGAGCTTGTGGGTAAGTGTTCATTACGTTGATTGTCTCAGCTAGTGGAGAAGCATCTTTAACTTCTGCACTTTCCAGACCAAATTGTACTGTCACTGTTTGAGCTGGATATACGTTCTCAACAATGTTTGTTGCTGGACGTGTTTCTACGACTTCTTGCGCTACTGGCTCTGAACCAAACTTGTAGTTAAAACCGATACCAAAGTAGTCTGCATCCATGTCTTCGATGATGTCATCAGACATGTCTTGGTAACGTTGGTACTCAGCGCGTAGGCTCCAGTTGTAGTTGATTTGGTACTCTGCACCTAGAGAGCCAGTTGGAACGAAATCTTTCTCGTCACCAGCCATCATGTATGCTGCACCAACTTTTGCGAACAGATTCCAAGAATCTGTCAGTGGTAGGTTGAACTTAGGAGCTAGAGTCAAAGCCCAAAGATCGCCATCAACGGTGTTTTCACCTGCTTTGTCGAAGGTACCCGTGAACTCACCTAGGTAATCCACGCCGTATTCAGCTGCAATGTATTCGTTGAAGCTGTAACCAAGGTGCAGTGATGCAGCAAAGCTATCATCATCACAAGGGCTGTCTAGGTGACAAGCATCGTTTAGAGAGTTGTAACCTAGCTTACCGCCGATGTAAGTATCAGCAAGAGCTACGTTTGAAACCACACCACCAGCAAGTACAGCAGCCACTGCAAAAGCGATTTTCTTCATTATTTTTTCCTATTTGTTGTATACAAAGCCACACACCTAACGCAAAGAAATGCGTAAACAATATGAAGCTGCAACTTTATCTTTATTATTTTGAGACAACTCAGCTAAGTAACACCGAAAGGAAGTAAACGTGGTGTTCAACACCAATGTCAAATGCACATCATCATTAGTATTTAAGCTCGAGATCTAAATACACACATGAGAAAAACTAATGCATCTACATTGATATAGCCATAATCAACTCAGCGCGCAGAATAGCACATCTTTTCTGCAAATGCGTGACAAAAATCACATTAATTTAAATATTTCTCACAACCAAGATTATATTTTTAAGATGTTGATTGAAAAGAATAATTTATACATTGACAGGTTTTAAACAATAAAAAAGCAGCCCATCAATGATGAGCTGCTTATAAAACTTGCTTAACAGCATGGAACTAAAACAATTAAATATTGCCGACAACAACTAATGTCGCAGCCAACATATCTTGACCGAAAAGTACACTACGTTCAGGCGACCACCCATACAATGGATCTGGGTGGTTATTATTATCCTTGAATGGCATCTCGACGGTGTAAGACAAACACTTAAACTGTTCAGCAACCCAATTAGAGCCTACCGTTAAGTTTGCTTTGCCCGGCTCGTCTTTGCCATATCCAATGGTATCTTGGAACTCTGGCGTAATGGTCAGTAACGCTTGCTTAAAAGCAGTTTCTAGTGCTGCCAACTCATCGTCGTAAGATGGGATACCTTCTGAACCAGCAACAAAATTGTATGGGATTGCTTCGTCACCATGCACATCCAGGAACATATCGACACCCGTTTCCAGCATGCGCTGACGAACCAGGTAGACTTCTGGGCTTTTTTCCATTGAAGGCGTTTGCCATTCACGATTCAGGTTCACACCCACCGCGTTGGTGCGCAAATGACCACGAACACCACCATCAGGGTTCATGTTTGGTACAACGTAAAGTACCGCCTTTTCTAAAAGCGCACGTGCTGTAGTATCGTTTTCATCCAACAGGCGCTGAATCAGACCTTCCATGAACCATTCAGCCATGGTTTCACCAGGGTGTTGGCGTGCGATCATCCAGATTTTCTTTTTGCCTTCTTCTGGCTCACCAAAAGTCAGCAGGCTCATGTCATTCCCATCCAACGTATGACCCAGTGTTTCTAGCTGACAATGATGCGCACTTTGCGCCATGTGTAGCAGGTCAAGATGACGGTCATACGTATATGGCGCAAAGTAAGCGAAGTAGATAGAGCTACGCTCTGGAATAACAGTGAACGTTAATGTATCACCATCAAATTCAGCAGGTATACGGAACCACTCCTCCCGGTCATAAGATGCGACCACATCGTAGCCTTGCCAGCCCTCTGGGTAAGCTGATTTGGCTAAATCCAACAGTTTAATCGTGTGGGACTGTTCAGCCTCGGTTTCTAAACGAAAATGGAACCATTGATAGAATTCCGACATGTTGTCATTAGGAATTTTAAGCTGGATATCGTCTTTTTCTTCCGCTTTCACTACGTGGATGCTGCCGCTATCGAAGTTGCTGAATACTTTCATTCTATTACTCACCTTTTGAATCTGAGCTTGGAATATAGAGGCTAACACAAGGCTAAAATACCCCCTATGACTTTCACTTCAAACTTGATTGCTTGCCGCTAAAGTCATCCGTTTAGTCGAGTTTATCGGCTTTTTAGCTCTGCTACCGACTCAATACTGATGGCATCGTGGCGCCAATACTCAATATCGCAGTCGATCAATTCGCCATGCTGGTTGTAGTTAGTACGCTCAACAACCATAGCTGGAGTACCTGAGGTCGCTCTTAACGCTTGCGCGACTTCACCAAGAAGTGTGCTGGTAGAAATTCGATAACGCGTTTTTTGATACACCACACCAAAGTGCTCACGATAAATGTCAGTCAGCGAGTTGGTAAGGTCCAAACTCAATAAATTAGGAAAAATCTCTGGACGAATATAGTTGGTCACATACACCACGGGCCTGTCTTCCAAATATCGAACGCGGTCGACTCGATAGACATCAGAAAACGGCTGCAGTTGTAACAAACGTGCAGATTGTTTATTGGCCAGAGTACCTTTTGCCGCAATCAGCTCGGTTTTAGGCACGCGATTTTGCGCTTTCGCCATGTTTGGGAAATTAAGTGTTTGGGTTGGATCGTAGCGCAGTGGCTCAGGTGAAATAAACCAGCCTCTACGATCTTCACGATAAATTCGCCCTTCGGCTTCCAATAACGACAACGCTTCTCGTAACGTAACTCGTGTTGTGTCGAACGACTCCGCCAGCTTGCGTTCCGCGGGCAGTTTTTGGCGTGGTGAAAGCATTCCCGCCTCAATCTGTTCAACAATCGCATCTTTAATTTTTACGTACTGCACGAGGTGTCCTTATCTTTTACGCCAAGCCTGTGTGCGATTTTCTAATAACTTACCCAACGTCATCTGAACAATCTTCGCACTTGCGGCTTACTTCACTATCATCAACACCAACGCCCCCACAGACTTTGCCTGCATCGTCCATGTCAGAGTCGATCGAGACGCAGAAATGGCATCGGTTGTGTATAGAAATACTAACGCAGAAATGGTGGTCAATGCATTAACAAACGGCTCGGTGGAAATGCCCCTCTTCGACATAATCTTGAAGCCTCTTAAAGCAAAACGCCCTTCTCTTTATCGTGAAGGGCGTAAATTATTCATCCAACGCGAAAGGCAACGCTGCTAAATTTCAGCAGGCGCGATATCCGTACCACCTAATGACTGATACAAAGTTACCTGAGTGATAAATTGATTGTATCGATTCTCAAGCAAAGTCGCTTCTGCGTTTCTGGTATTTTCCTGAGCATCTAAGTAATCCATTATCGACGTTGAACCATACTGGTATCGCGCTGCATAAATCTTCTCAGCGGCACTGGCTGCGTCATATTGTTCTAGCAAACGAGCAGACTGGTACAGCAACTTTTCGCGTGCTGACAGTGCATTTTCCACATCCTGGAATGCGGTATATAACACTTGGCGGTAGTTAACTATCGCCGTTTTGTACTCGACATCCGCAATCGCTTTATTGCTCTCCATTTCGTTCCATTGTAAAAATGGCAACGTGATGTCTGCGCCTAACGTACCAACAGGGTTGGAAAGCAAATCTTTTAATGCCTCAGAAGAACCACCTAACGCTCCCGTTAACGTCAGCTCAGGTAGGTAATCCAGATCGGCGGTGTCTTTGTTTGCCAACGCAGATTTCACATCATAAATCGCGGCTTTGACATCAGGTCGACGAATCAACAAATCGGCAGGAACACCAACATTGAGCGACGGAACGCTTCCTTCCGGTAACATGCGGATAGTGTCACTCATATTCTGAGGAGGCTGATTGAACAAGATGGCAAAGGCGTTATTCGCCTCTAACAAGCTCTGTTCGAACTCACTCTGCTGCGCTTGCAAACTTGCCAGTGAACTTTTCGCTTCCAGCACATCAAGCTGATCAACCGCACCAAGCTCATACTGTCTTTGAATCAGATTCAGGGTTTGCTGTGCATCATCAATGTTGTTTCTGCCTAGTTGCAATCGCTGCTTGAGATAACCAATTTGCCAGTAAAGTGAAGCGGTTGTCGCCACCAAACTTTGAGCCGTGGCTTCGCGATCTTCTTTGCTCGCCATTGCCGCCCATTTTGCTGCATCGATATCCGCAGAGACCTTACCCCACAAATCCAACTCGTAACCGACAGATAAATTTGTGCTGTAACTGTCACCCGATTCGCCACTGTCTAACCACTTTTCGACCTGAGCAGAAGTCGATGAGCTGAATGTCGGAAACAGGTCATCTTTCGCTAATCCTAATTGCAAGCGTGCTTTTTTAAGTGTCAGAGTCGCGACTTCCAGATCGTTATTTTCCTGAAGCACTTTATTGATGTAACGGTTCAGGCTTGGATCATTAAACGCCAGCCACCACGGGTCGATATTGACATCACCAGCGACATGCACCTGCTGCCAGTTGGTCGGCACCTGAACTTCAGGAGCCTGATAATCAGTACGCATCATTGAACCACAGCCAGAGAGCAACACGGCACCTAATGCCACGGCAATAAAGCGAGTTTTAAAGTTCGTTGTTTTTGTCATGTTAATCTCTCGCTAAAGCTTCAATTGGATCAAGTTTTGCTGCGTTGCGAGCCGGTAAGAAACCAAATGCAACACCAATAAGTGTCGAACAGATGAATGCCAAGATGATCGAGTTCATCGAGTAGATCATCTGGAAACTGCTGCCTGACGAGCTAAACGCGAAACCAATCAAAAACGCTAAACCAATCCCCGTAATACCGCCACATAAGCAGACCAGCACGGCTTCTATCAAGAACTGTCGGAGGATATCTGCCTGCCTTGCACCAACTGCCATCCTCACGCCAATCTCTTTAGTCCGTTCGGTGACCGAGACCAACATGATATTCATCACGCCGATACCTCCTACGATAAGAGAAATGACCGCGATTGCAGAGATAAGCAACGTCATGGTGGCCGTCGTTTTCTCGATATTTTGGCGAATGGTGTCCGTATTGATGGTAAAGAAATCGACGGTGCCATGACGCATTTTCAGCAAACTGATAATACTTTGCTCAGCAGCACTGCTAGAGGCATTTTCATCAATCCTGACAGTAATGCCATTAAGGTAGCGTTGTCCCATCATACGACCAGACATCGTGGTGTATGGCACCCAGATTTTAAGTGCTTCACTGTTACCAAATGCATCGTCTTTCTTTTGCGTAACGCCAACAATTCGTACTGGCAGTGAGCCAAGGAATATCACTTCACCAATCGGGCTTCGATCAGCGAACATCTCTTTTCTGGTGTTGTCATCAATTACCGCTTCTTGTGCGAGTGAACTGACACTATCTTCATCCCAGAACTGCCCCTGTGCGATCTCATAGCCTCGAACACGGAAATAGTCTTCACCCACACCTTCAATGGTTGCCGACGCATCTTGGTTGGCGTATCGAACGGTTAAGCTGTTCGAAATTGAAGGCGTCACACTATCCACAAATGGCAGGCTCTTTAGTGATTCAGCATCAGCCGCCGTCAGCGTTCTCACTCTTCCTGAACGTCTGTCACCAAAGCCGGTTCCGGGCCTGATATCAATGGTGTTGGTTCCCATAGAAGCAATATTCGACAAAATCTGCTGCTGAGAACCATTACCAAGAGCGACCACCGATACCACGGATGCAATACCGATGATGATCCCCAGCATAGTCAAAAACGTCCGCATTCGATGACTGGACATGGCAAGCAACGCCATTTTTAATGCATCAACAAAACTGTCCCATTTCCACCATTTGCTCGCAACCTGTTGCGTCTGTTTCTTTACTTCTATCTGAGCATTCTTGCTTTCACTAACATTTTGTTTATCAGAGATGATTTCCCCATCTTTGATTTCGATGATTCGGTCTGCAAAATTCGCCACATTCATATCATGGGTGACGATAATGATAGTGTGCCCAAGCTGGTGTAGCTCTTTGAGCAGGGCCATCATCTCTTCACCACTGTGGCTGTCCAGTGCGCCGGTAGGTTCATCTGCCAGAATGACCTCTCCGCCATTCATCAGTGCACGCGCCACACTTACACGTTGCTGTTGACCGCCGCTTAATTGGCTTGGTTTGTGAGTAAGTCTCTCTTCTAATCCCAATCTTGTCAGGAGCGATTTAGCACGGTCCTCCCGCTCACGGTAAGGTATGCCAGCATAAACAGCGGGTACTTCAACATTGCCGACCGCCGTTAAGTCACTCAGCAAATGGTAACGTTGGAAGATAAAACCAAAATATTCACGCCTTAACTTCGCCAGTTCGTCAGACTCCAGCGTAGAAACATCTTGCCCGTTAATGAAATAGCGGCCGCTTGTAGGTTGATCCAAACAGCCCAACACATTCATGAGTGTTGACTTACCCGAACCCGAGGCACCGACTATCGCCACCATCTCGCCGCGCTTAATTTCTAAGTTAATGTGATTAAGTACCGTGAGTGACTCCTCACCGGACACAAAACTTCGGCTTAAGTCCTCTACTTTTAATAAAACCTGACTCATATTAGAACCTCATTGGAGGTCGTGAACGTCGGCTACTTGAGGAACCATCAGCCATTGCTGTGCCCAATACCACTTGATCGCCTTCTTGCAAACCAGAAAGAATTTCAACATTCACTTTATTGTTGATTCCAACTGTAACCGGCTTTTGTACCACTTGACCGTGTTCCAAAACCGGAACCGTGTAAGCATTTTTGCCACCCGCCTTTTGCAGTACTTGTGCTGGGATAATAAGTGTATCGTGAGACTCTTCCAGAACTATAGAGACCTGAGCCGTCATGCCAATGCGTAAAATGCCTTCTGGGTTATCAACGTCAAAAACGGCGTTATAGTAAATGGCATCACTATCAGTGATCGTTAAATCACTGTCATCACCATCCATAATTGTTGGGCCTGGTTCGATGGCACGTAAGGTTCCCTTAAACTGGTGATTAGACTGCCCAAGAATAGTGAAAACGGCAGTTTGCCCAGGATGGACGAATATCACATCCGCTTCAGAAATTTCGGCTTTTACCGTCATGGTATCCAGTTTGGCAAGTTCGATAATGGTTGGCGTGGTCTGATTAGCGTTGACGGTTTGGCCTTCTTCAACCGACGTGTAAACCACAGTGCCATCCATTGGAGCGTTGATCGTCGTATAGCCAAGGTCGACTTTGGCGCTATCAACACTGATCTTAGCTTTTTCGATTTCTGCGTCGAGCTGGGCTAATTCTGCTTTGTAAATTGCCAGTGATGCTTCAGCATTTTCAAAATCAGCGCGTGAGCTCGCTTTCGCCGCTAGCATGCCTTTTTGGCGCACATACTCGTAGTTTGCTTGTTTGATTTCTGCCTGTTTTGCTTTGTATTGAGCATTGAGACTATTCAGAGATGCCTGAGCCTCTTTGAGGCTATTCTGTTGAGTCAGACTGTCGATCTGAGCAATGAGATCGCCTTGTTTTATCTCGTCACCGAGGCTGACTGCCAGATTTTGTATTTGGCCAGATACCTGAGCACCAACATTGACCAATTTGGATGCCTTCAACATACCGTTTGCTAATACCGCTTTTTCAATGCTCCCTTTACGTACGGTTTCCGTGGCATATGAGGACAGATCTTCTTGTGGCTTAAAAAAGTACGCGCCAACCGCGCCAGCGATAAGAACACTACATAATGCAAGCCATTTTTTCTGGAGTTTCATAAAAGATGTGAAGTAATTAAATGTTGTTATTTTTATACTTTGAATTGATGGATGCGTATAGGCATGTCGTCGTAAAGATAAGTAAAGTATCGTCAAGATTTTGTGATTCGAGGGGAAATCCCCTAGCTAAATTAAACAGTTAGGTGCATTTTTCTGAGCTAAACTTAGCTAAGTATTTACAGTTACAAGACGCTGTCACAACGATTAAATATCAAAATGGCTACGTTCCATTTGTAAGACAAAGCAAGCTTTTACTTAAAAAGACATAACAATGTTCATCAAATTGATTTAAAAAACGTCTAAGTTCACCGCGAGGAAAATATATGAAACTGTTCAAAGCTATCACACTCTCTCTTTTGGTTGCCTTCACCTCTTTTCAATCCATCGCCAGCGATAGTGATTGGGACAAAATTGCCGAAAAAACGGTAAGCTTTAAGTCGGAAACAGATACAGTAAACCCGCTATCTCCATTTTCGAATACGCGTTTTAGTCACATCAAGATAAAATGTACGCAAGGTACGGTGAATCTCAAAAGCATTACCGTGATCATGAAAGATGGCAAAGAAAAAACATTCGATAGCTTGGGAGTTCTTACCAGTGGCATGTCATCACGCAGCCTGAGCCTGCCGACAAAAGATGATGCTAAGTTAGATAAGATCGAATTAAATTACGAATCAGTAGGTAACACCGCCTTACAAGTTACTGGCGTAACTAAAAAAGCGCATGTGGAAATCTTAGGTAAGAAAGTCGACGAGTAAGTGATAGCGCAATATAGATATAGCGGCGCCATGCCGCTATATCTCATTAGAACGCTATATCTCATTAGAACAAAGACTAATAGCTAAATTACATCAAATTCTTAAGCTTAGCCAAACCATACGCAGCAATGGTAACACTGTCTTTGATGATGCCATCAATCATCATCTGCTCGAACTCTTTTACAGCAAAAGCCTGAGTAATAAGATCCTCTTCTTCGCTATCAAGCTGATTACCAATTTCAGTAAGATCGCTTGCAAAGTAAACATGACAAGTCTGATTCAGAAAACCGTAAGCAATAAACTGCGCGCCGACGTACTGCATAGCTCCAGCCAGCATGCCAGTTTCTTCACGCAATTCACCTTTTGCCAGTTCCAAAGGATCCACATCTGGACTGGACTCCCAGGAACCTTGTGGAATCTCCCAACAGCGCTGACCCACGGTATAACGATACTGCTGAACCAAATGAATCACCCCATTGTCGACAGCAAGAATCGCCGCACAGTCTGGTTTGTCGACGACACCATAGATGCCTTCAGCCCCGCTTGGACGTAAAATTTTGTCTTCCCGAACTGTCATCCACTTGTTTTGATAAACCACTTTGCTGTCTAGCTGTTTGATATCCGACATCATTAATCCTTTGTTTTCTTTGGCGTAATCACCTACTGTACTGCGAACTAACTAAGCCAACAAAATATTCTGTAGCTCACTCAGAGACTCGACGGTATAGCTTGGAGCAATTCTCTCATCCACTCTTGCGCCATTGGTGTTAAGCCAACAGGTTTCAATACCAAAGTTATTACCGCCGAGAATGTCTGAATGTAGATTATCACCGACCATTAAGACACGCTTCTTACATGGGTTTCCCATTTGATGCATCGCGTATTCAAATATGCCCAGATCCGGTTTTGCGACACCGACTTGCTCGGAAATAACGATTTGGTCGAAGTAAGCGGACATTCCCGTACGTTCAAGGCGAATAGCCTGTAGTTCAGTAAAACCGTTGGTGATGATCCCCATTTTGGCTTTGCCTTGTAGAGCTTCCATGAGTTCTTTCGCGCCCGGCAACAAGCTACAGATATCAGCCATCGCTTCTAAAAATGCGCTATTTAATTCTGCGGTGGTGGTATTGAGCTTTTCCGCCCACTGGGTAAAACGTTTATGCTTTAGCTCATCTGCCGTTACTTTACCGTCTTGGTACTCTACCCACAGCGGCTTATTCACCGTTTGGTAGTGAGCAAAATCTTGTTCAGTAAAATCGACACCTTTGCGAGAAAACATCAGCTGCAAACCTTTGAAGGCATCAAAGTGGAACAAGGTTTCGTCAGCATCAAACAGTATCCAATCGTACTTCATTTTTTCATCCCAAAATTCAAGGTCGTCGATAATCTTATGGGTACATAGTCTAGATTGTTTTCTTATGGAAGATAATCACTATAATTGGAAATTAATTGTAGCGCCAGAATCAACAATATAAGGAAATTGATGTGAATGCGATAGCTTCCCTGCCCGTATTTGTGGCCGTGGTAGAGTGCGGCAGCTTTTCGCTGGCAGCTAAACAACTGAACCTGACTAAATCTGCCGTCAGCAAACGCATCAATCAACTAGAAGATGATCTTGGTATCCGCCTGCTCAATCGTACTACACGTAAATTAAGTCTTACCGAGGCGGGACGACGATACTTTGAATACGCATCTCAAGCCGTCAATCTGGCTCAACAAGGCGTCGATGCGGTTTCTGAGCTGCAAGGTTCTCCGCAAGGTCGGCTTAAAATCACGGTACCAATGTCATTTGGCGTACTGCATATTGCCCCTTTAATCAGTGAATTCCTTATTCGCTATCCCAAGATAGAAGTGGATTTACACCTTGAAGATAAAATGGTCGACTTAGTAAAAGATGGCTTTGATTTAGGTATTCGAATTGGTGAACTGGCTTCCTCTAACTTAGTTGCCAAGCGTCTCGCTCCTTGTAAAAGTATTCTCTGCGCATCTCCTGACTATCTCGCTCAACATGGTACTCCACAAAAGCCCAGTGATTTAGTGGCACATAACTGCCTGCTTTATTCGTATTTTCGGGGTGGCGTAGAGTGGATGTTCATCAACAATGGCAGTGAGTACCGCGTGCTACCCAAAGGCAATTTCGTGGTGAATAACAGCGAAGCCATTCGTCAGCTTCTCCTTCGAGGTTCTGGGATAGCGCAGTTACCCACTTTTATCGCATCTAGAGATATTTCTGCGGGCGGCCTAAAGGTGGTTATGGAAGACTACGCGCTACCAGAGCATGCCATTTATGCCGTATTCCCAGAAAGAAAACATATGCCACTGAAAGTTAGAGTATTTATCGACTACATCAGCGAGAAGCTCGGTACTGATTTGCCCTACTGGGATCGATACAGCAGTCCAGATAATTAATCCTATTGGAAAGAACTCAGCGGGGTTTTCATTTTGCCCGAGTATTCATCCACCTTAAGATACCAACGTAAGTTATGCATAAGTCAAACTAAGGCGTTAAGCAATAAAAAGGCCTGCGGTAATGCAGGCCTTAGTTTTAGCTTTTTGAGTATCACTTATTCAAAGTCACTTGCGTCTGGTAGACGATCAAGCATCTTATAGTAATCTCCAGCGACAGCACCAATATCACCACGAAGATACGCTTGAATCATATTCAGGTCTTTTAGCCACAACTCTTTATCCTCATCTGAGGACGCCATATAGCCTGCGTACACATTGTCGACGGCAAACATCATTTGTTGGGTGTATCCGTTGAAGATCAAAAGCATCGCGTCTGAGTAAGCTTCGAACGCTTTCAGGTCAGTGTGCGCTTTACCACCTTTAAAGCTCAAGGTTCTCGCGTCAGCATCAAATACAAGATCACCTGAAGTAAGATTTGCATTTACAAAGTTGATAAATGATTGGCTAAACGTTAATACGTCTGCTTCGATATCCGCATCAATCGTCGTCTTCATTGCATTAACCATCGGCGCATCTAACAGCAATACCGCGTCATGATATGCAGGAAGGATTGAAGTACGGAAAGGCCCCCACGCGCTCGCAATGTTAGCGGCAATAGCACTCAATTCTTCTGGATTATAGCTATCTAAGTAAGTTTTCAGATCGTAGCCTTCCGACGTGACCAATTGGTTCGCGTAGTCATAGGCAAGTTTGTTCGCTTTTGTAGCTACGAACTTCTTACCATCAATAACGAACTCCACTTTATCACCTGCGATAATGTCATAGCGGTCTTGCTGCTTGGTGAAAACATCAAACTGAGCTTTACCGCGTGACTTCACTTTGTAGTCGTCAGACTGCATTTGGCGCACACCCATTCTTAGAAGTACATCACCGATACGCTCGCGGCTTCGGCTATCAATATCTAAGAAGTTCGCAATACCACGAGGCATTGGTGGCAAAGATTCCATCTGCTCGGTGATATGCAGATTAACGCTCACACCTTTGAGATTCAGGTATGCCTTACCGTCTTTATCAACCAATGCAACAGGCGTATTCAGGGCATCATTAACTAAAATGTTATTCATGATGTCTTCGTACTCTGACTGCACACCCGGAATATCAAGCAAAGACGCAAAGCTCACTTCATCGGTATAACGGTTTGAGAATCGGCGTGCTAAGAAGTAGCTTGCCAATGCTTTGTCTGGCCAGTGTCCCAAAACAGAGATGGAATTTGACCAAGGGTAATCCGGATCAAAGCTACCAATTGAGTTTAGGAAGCGACCATTTGCGGTTTCAGCCACTGCCGTATAACCACTTCCTGCATCTTCGATAAAGCCAGCCACTAAATCATCAAAACAGCTCGCGGTTTGAAGATCGTAGTCGGCAGGGATTTGGTAAGCGTTATTATCCAGCAATTGACCAAACGAAATGACTTTCTGGTGTTCTGCTGCGTTTTCAATCACACACTGGTACTCAGGCGTGCGCAGCACATCAAGGAAGAATGCCGCAGATTTCTTCGCACCATATGCATAATCACAGAACCACCTATTGTTGTCTGCATTACCCTCATTACAATGTTCAGGGTTTGATACAAGACGTAACAAGAAATCCCCTGGTTTGTCTGTACTCGATGTTAAACCCAAATTCGTGTACAAATTATCAATGCGCTCAAGGTCTTCCATCTTATCGCGGATAGAGCTCATTTCTCTAAAACGGCGTACCAGATAGCTTGGGTAATCGGATGAGTACAGACCGTTTGTACCGTACAATACTAAGTTGCGACGATCATAGCTATCAAGATAGCTTTGCCATTCGTACGACACGATCTCTTCTAAGTTTGTACCTTCATCAAAACGGTTGCAGTCACTGTTTAGTGACACGTTACCATCGGTACAGAAGTCGTAAGGTTTGCGTTCAATCTCGTTGACCTTATCTAAGTAGTAAAGCACGCCGTAACGAGTTTTAGCATTCATCTCGACATCATCAGACAACGCCGCCGTGTCGAATCGACTAAAGTCACAGTTGTACAGGGACTTACCTTCGTCATCGCCCGATAACGTCTTAACCTCCGAGCACACCATTAGAGAATCATTGTCTGGATTGTCACCAAACTTGTACGCAAAACTCTGTTGGTACGCATTTAGCTGAGTAAGATAACGCTCGTATGCTGCTTTTTCTTCATCACTCGCGGTATCTGCTGGTTTTTCGACTGATACAGGAGCCGAACCTGAAGCGTTTTGGATCGTTTCTACTTTACGACCATATGCAAACTTGAATGCCGCAATGTCATACAACCCCCAAGTCGGTGTTTCATCCAACATGCTTGGTGCGTAATCCATTGTTGAGCTGTAAGCAGGAATGTTCTTCAAGCCAAGCTGATGTGCTTGCTCCAGAGTATAGTAGTTCTCTTTGTCATTAGAAGCCTTGAAGTTATGACGAAGACCCATGTTATGACCAAGCTCATGTACTAGCGTATTACTGTACGTCGCTGCCGTAATCGCATTCGCGGCTTCTATTTGCAAATCTTTTGGTAAATATTTCCATCGCTTAAGCTGACGAGAGGTTT
The DNA here is from genome assembly GCF_054064025.1 of Vibrio limimangrovi. Taxonomy (NCBI): domain Bacteria; kingdom Pseudomonadati; phylum Pseudomonadota; class Gammaproteobacteria; order Vibrionales; family Vibrionaceae; genus Vibrio; species Vibrio limimangrovi. Next base: position 41,469 of record NZ_JBSUGF010000013.1, on the reverse strand, counting down.
CTTTACCAGCATCATCAAGTTTGATCTCAAAATAGCGGTCATCTTCGAGTTGTAAGTTATCTAGCATCGCTTTGTTGGTTGATGAAACCCACGATGCTTCGATTGGATAAACGTTATTTTCTGCCCAGAAAGACAAACGATTTTCTTCTGCCGCTACAACGTCCTCAAACGCCATATCATCATTGAAGTTTGCCAGTAGTTGCGTCGGGCTCATCGTCGCCGCTTTATCAGAGACCAAATCTTCTTTTGAGATGAGTGGCGCATGAATATTCTCATCACCGTTCAACTTCGCTATTGCTGCCAATGTCGACAGCGCTTCAATTCTTTCCGAAACGTCTGTTTTCACCTCAGTAGCGATGGTTTGTAATGGCTCCAATCCATCCATATCCAACTGATTACGATTATAGAATCGAGCCAGATTATCCCAGTAGAAAGGCACACCCGTTCTTGCTACACCTGCGTATTGGTTAACATGTGCTTTGATGATTTCGCCCGTCATCGGGTTAGAAACCGAAGGACCGTATCCCAACAAACCGTTAGCAAGTGGTTCATCAATCAGGTTAATCACGTTATACCGCAAGTCACCAGGATGTATGCCGGCCGCTTCGGTTTTGTTTACAATCTCAATTTCTGGCTTCCCTGAATCTGAACCAAATACTTTCAGCGTTTGATTCATTTTATCGATCGACTGAAGTGTCGCATCTAAGAATAGCTTGTTCTTTTCTTCAAAGAAGTTGTCGCTCAAGTAGTATTCAATGGTGTCTTGATTTGGGTTGAAGCGGTTCAGGTAAACCACCTCTCGGTCATACTTGTTCGTTATCGGATTCAGTTTTTTGGTCGCAGTAGTGAAAAAACCAATGTCGTTCTCATCGCCAACCGGGTACAGAATTGGTTGGTAGCCTTCTGTTGCGATTTCACTTTCATGAACCAAAGAGTAATAGAAACGAGATTTGAATGCGCCATCAACAAGCGCTTCTTCCAGGCTCGCTTTGGTTGCAAAGTTGATGTAATCAGATAGCTTATCGAGGTCAACACGGAAGGTACGCTCTAACTCAAAGTTTAGTAGGCCTTTCTCAGGATCAAAATCCCAGGAGATGAGTCGTGGTGCACCTTGTTCAGAGATGCCATCATGAACTCCATACAGATCTTCCTTATTGAATTCAGCAACCTCGAGCTCTTCTGGATTAGGTGTAAAGTGGGTTTTCTGCTTGTAGTCCAAACTATCATCGTCATTGATTTCTTCTTGGTTGGTACAGTCACCGTACGAATCTTCCTCACAGCGATAGGCAGCGAAATCACCAGGGATGGAAAGCACTTGCGCAAAGTTTACATCGTCGTCATCTGCGACAAACTTCTCTTCACCACAGTAGTTATTTACGTCTTTGGTTAGCTTTGCATCAGGGTAGTTTTTATCGTAGCTACGAACTTCCAGCCCCTCTTTGGTAAAACACAATTCAACGTAACGAGGAGAGCCTTGCAAGAAAGGAAATTGGTTTAAAGCAAATCGTGGCGCTGCGCCTGTCGTCGGTACATAGAACCAACGCCCGTCTTTTAGATCCTTAACCGCAACTTCTTTTGCGTCTCTTTCAACATAGTCATACGCCTGATCGTCTGCACCACACCCCACAAGCGCGGCTGTCATTGCTGACACCAGTGTCAATTTTTTGAACATGATTTGGATATCCTTAATTTTTATTTTCCTAGAAGGAGTAAGTCGCTGTGGCAATGTACGAAGCGTTCTCTTGGTCTAACAAATCAATGTTGCCCAATGTGCCTTGCTCAGCATCGTGGTAGAAACCTGTCGATGAGGCGGCCAGTAGAAAAGACCAGTTCTCATCAAACTTATATGAGCCGTACAAAGCACCTTCGTATTTCCAACTGCTTCTGCGAGTACCTTGATAACTAATCGTATTTCCGCCTAAAGCCGTTATGCCCAAAGAGAGCGATTCCCATGACTTTTCAGCCACAGAAAACAAGGAATAACTCCACTCAGTAAGTGATCGTCCACCCATAGTTTTGTATTTGTGAAAGTTCTTCCTGAGTCTTGGAGAAATAGAGAAGTCGACACTCCAAAAAGAAAAATAAATAGGCAATTCCAAACGCAATGCCGTTTGCAGTTCATCTTTACGAGAGTCTTCTGAGGTAGGTATTGTGAGTTGACCAGCAACGCCAATATTTCCCGTATCACCAAAGCGATAAAGGTTCGAGTGTTTCAGGCCTAACACCGAGTCTGTTGAGTAAGTCCCTACTTCATCTTCTAGGGCCCGATAACCACCAGCAGAAAAGTAGGCTTTTGTATCACTAGAAAGGGAATAACTTAGATTGCCTCCCCAAGAGAAATTACGGACGGCTCGGTAATCGTCTCTATCGTAAATGTTTGTATCGTAAGATAGGTAAACGGCCCCACTTAACTTGCAAACAATACAGGACGTGTCTCCTTCATTGTGTGTAGATTCTTTCCCGCTGCTATCGAATACACTCGTTTCCTCTGCGAATGACGGCATTGAAAATAGCGTACCCAACAACATTGCAAGCGGCGTCATCATCCACTTTGTTGTGTGCTGCATGTTTTAATACTTCCATGAAAATTAAGTTTATTAGAATAAACTTAAAGACAAACAGATTATTGGCATGATATTCCATAAAATCCAATAAACCTATCAACCACAAGATTACTCTTATGGTTAAATCCTTATTTGTTATTAATACTATTTATTTAGGTTATCAGTACGTCACTTTTACTGAGCTAATTAATTATAAATTCCATATAACAAATATAATTAACCACCTTCATTCAAATAAAATAAGAGAAAATATATAAATTGTTAATTATCAAAAAACTAGCATCAACAAAAACAAATCAGACGAATGATCTATAATCGCTAACTCTATTTCTATAACAATAAAAACCCTTGTTATGGTGATTTAAATTATATAGACAAACCAATTGCTCATTTATAAAACTCGCACGCTACACATTAGAGATGTCATCATAACTATTTGTGATTGATAATTAAGAATGTATTTAACACAAAATACATAAATAAAATCAAATTCAGATTACCTAATATATTGACTCGAATCTAAAGTCGTTTGAATATATAGTCAAATTATCATGAATAAAAACGATGAAAAAATTCACCAAATGAATATATATGGACTGGCATATTATTTAATAGCACACTTGGTCTGCATAATATTGAATTATTATTCACAAATAATAATTTATATGGAATGGAAATAAATGCGATTCAATTCACAGGAAAGGATATAAAATACAACCATATTAGAAGCTTACAGAGTAAAACAACAGAAACTCCCCCTGAACTCAACCCCGGAATTTTCAAACAGAATCCCAGAGAAATAATGTCATTAGCGACTTCGACGATCCGTTGATTAAAGCCTGATGATTGAGCAGGCGAAAACAGTAGGCGAGCACCTCTGAATTCAGGGATCTCAGGTGATGAGGGAGCGATGTTAACCTAAATTTCTTCGTCCAAACGACGAATCAGTTTTGCAGGTGTACCGCCGTATAGGCAATCTGGAGGCACATCACTGTTTACCACTGAGTTTGCAGCGATGATTGAACGAGCACCAATAGTGACACCTTGATTAATGACCGCATTACCACCGATCCATACATCGTCTTCGATAGTGATCGGTTTGCAAAACGTCTCCCAGCGGCGGCGACTACGATAGTCCAGAGAATGAGATGCGGTGTAAAACTGTGCGCTTGGTCCAATCAACACGTGGTTTCCAATGGTGATTTTCGCACCGTCGAGCATCACCACGTTCATATTGATAAAGGTCTCTTCACCAATTTCAATGGTTTTACCGAATTCGCAATGAAAGGGAGCTTGAACAATACACAAACCCGCCTTACCAAATAGCTGCTTTTGCAGCTCATCGCGTTTGCTTTCATCTGTATTGCTGTTGAGTGCGCGCAGTGCATGTGTGGCGTGAGTTCTGATGGCATCAATTGATTCGTCCATACCATTAAACACACGGCCAGACATCATTTTTTCTAATTCTGTCATTGGGAACTCCTACTACTTTAAACACCGCAAACAGTACGTGATTTGAGGATAAAAAAAAGAGAAAAGTCAGCGCTTTTCTCTTTCCCATTTTCTGAATTTTCCAACTTTGCGGGGCTTATACAATTTCCCAGCTGTGGGTCATCTCAACACCCTGACCTAACATCAGACACACAGAACAGTATTTTTCGAGTGAATCGGCCGCTACTTGAGCCACAATCTCCGGATTAAGGTCTTCACCAGAGACTTCGAAATGGATGTTCACTTGAGTAAAAATACGCGGTGCCGTTTCACGGCGGTCTGCGGTTAACTTAGCGTTAACTGAGGTTACTTTTTGCGCTGCCGATTTTAAACCATCCACAACATCCACAGAGCTACAACCACCAGCAGCCATCAACACCATTTCCATCGGACTTGGTGCCGTCGCACCGCCATTGCCATCCATCACGATGGAGTGACCAGATTGAGACTGGCCAAGGAACTTAAAATTTTCGACCCATTTAACTTCTGCTTGCATGGTTTTCCTCACATTTCATCGCCTACTCATTGATAAAATGAGCAGTGTTTTCCATGCGGATACTCTATCTTTGTTAGAAAAAAGGGCAAAGAAATTTTCAAAAATAGTGCAATTTTTTCGCTCGGTTGCCTTTCTACTTACGTATCAGTTGAAAAACAATATTTGAGGACGCTATGAAAAAATCATCTAAACTATTGATAGGATTATCTTTCGTGCTTCCAGTTTTGTTCCTGTTGCTAAGTAAAGCTGGTAGTGCAGATACAATGAGTAAAACTACTGCGTCAGAGAAAGTGGAAATTGCCACGCTTGCTGGCGGTTGCTTTTGGTGTACAGAATCAGATTTAGAACAACTACCTGGTGTATTAGGCGTGGTTTCTGGTTATTCGGGCGGACACGTTGAAAACCCAACCTATAAACAAGTCTCTTCTGGTAAGAGCGGCCATATTGAATCGATCGAGGTGAAGTACGATCCAAATATGGTGAGTTACGAACAGGTGCTGGATTACTTTTTCCGACATATCGACCCGACTGATGATAAAGGATCTTTCGTTGATCGCGGCCCGCAATATCGCCCTGCGATTTTTTATCACAACACTCAGCAAAAACAGATTGCCGAGCAATTTATGATGGAAATCGAGAAAGCGAAAATCTATCCAAAACCACTCAAAACTGAGCTGATAAAATTTGAAAAATTCTACCCTGCCGAAGCGTATCATCAGGACTACTACAAAAAGAGCAGTCTTAAATACAAATACTATCGCTACGCATCAGGTCGCGACAAATATCTGGATGAAGTTTTTGGTGATGACCGTAAAGAGCGCCCAAAAACCCTTCGCCAACTGATTGAAGAGAAGAATTTGCTGTCGAAAGTAAAAACATACAGCAAACCGTCCCCGACCAAGATTAAGTCTACCTTAACCGAGATGCAGTATTACGTCACGCAAGAAGAAGGAACGGAAAAGCCGTTCGAAAATGAGTATTGGGATAATAAAGAAGCCGGAATTTACGTCGATATTGTTACCGGTGAACCACTCTTCTCCTCGACTGACAAATACAAATCCGGTACTGGTTGGCCAAGCTTTACCAAGCCGATTAATCCGGGGTATATCGTAGAAAAAACCGATTATAAGTTGTTATATCCAAGAACTGAGGTTCGCAGTAAGTTCGGTGACTCACACCTTGGTCATGTTTTTGAAGATGGTCCAAAACCAACCGGATTGCGCTATTGCATGAATTCAGCGGCAATGAAGTTTGTTCCGGTAAATAAAATGGCTAAACAGGGTTACAGCGATTACTTGTACCTTTTCAAGTGATAAAAGAGCATGAAGGGCTTTAAACCCAAGTTACCAACGAAAACCTGCCCGGTCTGTGGACGCCCATTTTCATGGAGAAAGAAATGGGCGAAGGATTGGGCAGATGTGGTTTACTGCTCAGAGCGATGTCGGCGGAGTCGTCAATCATTACGACTTACGCCATTTAGACAATAGCGCGAAGCGAGAACGTACTTTATGCTCCTGATTTGGTTTCTCTATAGCGAATGAAAAAACACATAGCTTTTGAAAATGAGTATTTAAATCAATTGAATTTTATTATGACTCCACATTTTTTATATAAAAGAATCAAAAATTTAAAGCGATAGCTGTCAATTTCCGTTACTCTAAAGCCAATTCCATTTTGCCACTTCCATCGCAGAAATGACTGACGAGTTTAAAAAATCAACCGCTAACTTAAAAAAGGCGGTGCCGCTAATGATCAAAAATTATGTCGCCGCGACACCAGCCAACTACGCACTTTGGTATACCTACGTTGACAAAACGATCCCGGATCTCAATCTGGAGATGGATACCGTGCTAGAAAATTACGGTATCTGTCCCCCAGCTTCCACAACGCAGCTATATAAGCGCTACGTTGCAAATAAAGCTGAAACCAGTCTAGAAGAGCTCCGTTCCAACTTGGAAGTGTTACTCAATGAAGTGGCCAGTTCGATGAATGATACATTGTCCGATACATCCTCATTTTCAGATATGGTAGATAAGAGCTTCAATAAGTTAGAAAACGTTCAAGACGGAAACTTAAGTATCGAAGAAGTGATGCATGTTATACGTCAGCTCGTCAATGACTCTCACGAAATACGTCACTCAACTAAGTTTCTAAATCATCAGTTAACAAACGCGAGTGAAGAAATTTCCCGCCTGAAAAATCAGTTGGCAGAAGTCCAAAAAGACGCTTTATTTGACGGACTATCCAACGTTTACAATCGTCGTGCTTTTGATGCGGATCTGGCCTCATTGGTCGATGCAAACCAAGCTATGTGTCTTGTCATGCTTGATATTGACCACTTCAAAGAGTTTAACGACAACTACGGTCACCTTTTTGGTGACAATGTTCTGAAATCTATCGCTCGTCGACTACAACAGAGCTGCCGCGATGGGGCCTGTGCTTACCGTTTTGGTGGGGAAGAATTCGCAGTGATCGTACCGAACAAGTCGCTACGCATTGTTCGCCAATACGCTGATGCATTACGCCGCATGATTGAAAAGCTACGAGTCAAAGACAAACGAACAGGAAATCAGGTCCACAGCATCACCGCCTCTTTCGGCGTGGCGGAATTTGAAGTCGGAGATAGCGCGGACTCTTTCGTCTACAAAGCTGATAAGCAGTTGTATGAAGCGAAACAGTTGGGCCGGAACCGAGTGATGCCTCTTTAAAGTGCTGTTATGGCTTTAGACTCAAAACTACCTTTCCGAATCTCTCTAAAAATAACAAACCCCGCCACATGCTGGCAGGGTTTTGTCTGTTGGGTGCGGCTTTAGGAATTAATCCACTTTGTAGCAGTAACTTAAGAAGTAGTCTTCACCATTTTTAGCGGTGTACTCTTTATCTTCACTGCATGCCATCGGCTTACCATTTTTGTCGCCTTTCACCAGACTGATCCAATGGCGCATTGCTGTAGGTGCGTTACCAGTGAGCTCCGGGCTAAATGTAATGCGAGTTTCTATCTGAATATCATCAATATCCATCAGCTCAACACAGCCAGTGCCTTTGTGGCAACCGAATATCACTTCCACGTGGTTTCCAGATTCATCCTTGAACAGGATTGATTTTGGATCTTCTTTTTCGCCCGTGTAAGCCACGAAGTGTTTTGGAGTCTGCAAGCCACTATGAGAACCGTCTTTAAAGTAAGCCAAAACATGGCGGTAATCGATAACATAACTTGATACATCTTGGTGTGACCCACTTTCTAAAGGGAACATGCGGTCGAGTAGCTGCTTAGCTTTTACTTGTTTCTCGCTTTGTTGCTCAGCACTTACCGCTTCGACGGCAAATACAGCTTCAGCGATAAATGGGCGTTGTTGTTGTTGCATCTCTTTTTTATCGAAGTTCAGCATATTCATCGTCGTATCCTCGTACTTTAAAACTCTTCCTAGAGTATTAACTTAATTCTGTTGTTTAAGTTTCAGGCAATTCTGTGAAGTTGGTGATTAATTTCCTTGCTTCAACACTATGTAGATTAGCGAAATATTTACTACAATTTCACAACAAAAATTTTACAATGTGAATTTTACAAAAATGTCTGTGTCAAAAAGCTTAATTCGACAGTCTCACTTTCTCGGTACAAAAATACGCAACCTGAGAAAAAACAACCATTTAACTATGGAAGATTTGTCTGCACGCTGTATAAGAATCAATCCTGAGTACGCGCCATCAGTTTCTTATCTTTCGATGATTGAACGAGGAAAACGCGTTCCAAGCATCGATATGCTTGAGGTTATCGCTGAAGTTTTTCAGAAAGATCCAGCCTGGTTTTTAGATGATGAACCTGAATTGGAAGCCATTACACCGAATAAAGGGAATCGTGGTGGCATTAGTGGTATGGCATTGGAGCCGAGTTTCTTGTTTTCCAATGATATTCTTCAAATTGCAATTCCTGAAATGCTCTCCCAGACTGGAATTACAGGACGTCAATTTGCTCACCTCTTGATTCGCGCACACCAAGAGAACCACCAGAACCACTTCCCGGATTTAGAGCGCGCCGCTGAAGAAGTCGGGCTTAAGCGTCTGAATCTTTCGGTAGAAGACTTGATCGATATTGCGAAAAGTATGGGGCTGGACATTCGGTGGGTAGACCGAGCCCCACAAGACGTCATTGATGAACTGGGTGTCAGTGCGAAACAGCTAATCACTTCTTTTATGGAAGCGCCAGGTACCATTTATCTTAACAAGCGGATGCGTGATTATCCGACTAGACTGAAGTACGACTTGGCAGTCTACATAGGCCACAGAGTACTACACAGCAATGACGCGATGAACAATGTGCTCTCCATCGGTCATCAGAATAACTGGGAGCAAATGGACAGTCCGGTTTCCAGCTCAGAGTTAAACTCTCAAGATATTTTACAAGCATGGCGTGATTTCGAATCCAGCTTCTTTGCAGGTGCGCTGTTATGCCCTAAAGTGCCATTTCGCCAGTTGCTTGATCGCTCTGGCTACGAAATCGATGTGCACAAGAAAGCGGGAGTCTCCCCGTCTGTTGCCATGCGCCGAATGACGGTGGTATCGCCATACCCGCATTGGCACTATTTTGACGCTTATGGACCAGGAAAACTCAAAGCAGTTTATCGCGGTAATGGCATCCCACTCCCTTGGGGTAACATGCGCACGGTCAACGATCCTTGTCAACACTGGGCAGTATTTCGTCGTTTAGCACAGCCACTGGATACCAGTTCCGCGCAAATTTCAATTTTGAATGTCGGTGATGAGCCACGTATTTACTGCTGTGAATCAGTGAATGTCTTTGATCCTGCAGGGAACAATCGAGTGTTGTGTGCAGGCATAGACTTAAATCCGGCAATCTCTGCACAAGGTGGTGATGCTGTCTCCATCGCAGAAGAACTTAAGTCTTTATGTGTTGCTTCCGGCGGCAGCAGCATGATTCCAGCGCACATTAAAAAGGACTTAACCACCATCGCTAAGATACTAAATATTAACTGGATAGAACGTGGGATTCAGACACAGGCGCGACTGATTTGTTCAAGAGGCGCAGTGTGCCCAAGACAACCAAGTTGCTACAGCAAGTGTGAAGACGCTAATGAGGCTTGTAGAGACATAAACATGATCAGTCTCTAAAAAGAAAAAACGCCAACCACAATTTTTGTGGTTGGCGATATAAACTTGTGAACAATATGTATTCACTAACAACGTCAGTTGGCTAGGTGACCCTCGGCTTAATAAGGGTCAGTCATACACAAGCACAATTCGTGCCAACTTTTAAAACCTCTATTTATGTCCGATCTTGATGCATATTGTTGCTTTATTAATCGAACATATCGCATTTTGCAATTGCAATATGCGAAGACATTCGAATATGCTATCAACCGCATTGCTACTAACGACTTCCTCAAGAAGCCAACTTTTGTTCGTTCACTGAATGCAAATTTTAAATTGATACCTCATAGCTATCATTAAGTATTAATGGAATTTTCGTTAAGAGAGTAACTCGAAATGCAGCAAGGCGACTTGTTTGAAAGCCCATATTGGCAAGAAGTTGAACAGGGAAAACTGTACTATAACCCGAACTTTCTCCAGGCCAGCGAAGCCAGTGACTTTTTTGCTAAGCTCAGAATGACACTCCCATGGCATCAAGAACAGATTAACATTTACGGTAAATTCGTACCTCAACCAAGACTGCAAGCCTGGCACGGTGATGCCGTCTATACCTACTCTGGCCTGACAATGTCCCCTCATCCTTGGACGCCGGAGCTCTTATCACTGAAAAAACGCTGTGAAACCGTTGCAGGAGTTCCGTTTAATTCGGTATTAGCAAACTTATATCGAGACGGACAGGACTCAATGGGCTGGCATCAAGATAATGAGCCGGAATTGGGCAGAAATCCTGTGATCGCGTCTTTGAATTTAGGTGAAAGTCGCCGCTTTATTCTAAGAAATTTACATTGTAAAACCCAGATAGAATATGAGCTTTCTCATGGCGCTTTGTTGATCATGGCAGGCGAACTTCAACATCATTGGCGGCACTACGTACCAAAAACGGCAAAGCCAAAAGGTGAGCGTATTAATCTGACTTTCCGACAAATTTTGAACAATTGACCGAGGTTTCACACTTTTTCGCAAACATTGGTGATAGCTTTATGCAGATGTTTTTCATGGAATGAATTTATGCGTATCAAGCCTTTTAGCTTAGTGGTTTTACTTTCGTGCTCGCTCATTTTTAATGCTCAAGCGTCGCAGGTTGAGTCACCGCCCTTAAGCTATGCACAATCAGCGCAATTGCTTAGGAACACTTACGAACGCGAGCTTTTTACTCTGCCCCCGTTTAAAGAGGGCCATTTTGGTCTGCGAATGTATCGCCAAACCTTAGATCAAAAGTATCTTGCCACGATTTGGACCGATATGGCGCAAGTTGCCAGCCAGTTAAACCGATTTGCCGATGAGGTTGTTAAACCGGAAGAGATCGTTTTGTACTCATCGCAAAAATTGGCGAAGTACCAAAACAAAGGTGGCGAACGTAGTCAACTCCGTTATGTGGTAACGAAACATCATCCCGAATACCTCTATCTTGGACTCGACTTACTGGGTGCCATGGCGAAAGTTAACGAATACGGCTTGAAACACAAAAATGATGCTGCCCTTAGAGAGATTATTAGACGTTATGATTTTACTCGCTATGCCACTGACCCTCAGATGATCGAAGCATGGGCTGCACAACTGGCTAATCAGGTTTATTGGCTGCGCCAACTCGGTGAGCAAGACATCGTTAGTGAGTTTATTTCAGCGTTCAAAGCGACCTATCCTGATGATAAAGACAGCAAGCTTTCTACTCAGCAGTATGGCAACAAAATATATGGTATTACCCATATTATCTTTGCAGATTCGCAGTACTATCAAAAGCAGGTCAGCGAGGCTGAACATCAGTGGATTTACGACTACTTTCGCAACAACATCGATACCATCCTACACCGTTGCAAAGAGGACGTAATTGTTGAAGTAGGCATTGCTTTCCTTTTGGCCGGCCTGGAGAATGATCCTGTCGTTGAAAAGACACGCCATGCGATACGTAACGCCATAAATACGGAGCACGGTATGATCCCATCGGTTAAGGGAAACTTTGATCTTAAGCTTGGTGCACATCGTAATGTGTTAGCCATCATGCTGTTAGATTGGCAAGGTATCAATCGTGGGCCGACCTACATCGATCAGCCAAAAGCTTTTAAATCGATACCTTACGGTCTGGTACCGAAATCTTAAGCATAATAAAACGGGATGACTGAGTAGCCACTAAAAAAACAACATGTATCAATTTTATGAACGCTAACCTTCAAGCGTTCATAAATCATTCAAACCAGTCATTTTTTAACTCATATCATCAACAAATTTAAGGATATTAAGGTAAATAATATCGAACAACGCTGAAAAGCGAACAATAAATGTGCAATCAAACTCGAAAGGCTAAAAATCAGCGACTTTACTCTCGCCAACAGATAGATTTTGGTTATACAATTCGATTCGCTTCTTTCTGAAGCCTCTGCAATGCAGAGCATCATGATGCCGAGATGGTGAAATTGGTAGACACGCTAGCATGAGGTGCTAGTGCCTTAGGTGTGAGGGTTCGAGTCCCTCTCTCGGCACCATTATCCTTCTTATTTAAATTTCGTTTGAGTGTAATGCAAAGTTCTAAGCAGGTAAGACCATCCACAGATGCTAACCAACTTCTGAGCGAACTTGCTGTGCATGCTTTACTGCATCTGCACTTCAAAATTCAGGCGTCTTCACACCCTCTCCCTCTAAAAGAGCGCAACGATCTGCTGCAAAAGTGGCTCAAGCCCAAATTGAAAAGCAATCGCTACAAGCTGATTAAAAAGCCGTTAAAGTCTCTGACTCAACAGGCGAAAGGGGAAAGTGGCAACCTTGAAGTCTTACTCGAACGTTGTGTCAACGCAGATAAATCAGGCAACCCTCAACCTCATCTGGACAGTTACCTGCTGCTTATTAATGAAATCGAGAAGAAATTAGGCACCACCGTACTACTCTCTCGTCCAGAAGATGTCGATCTTTCTCATGATCAGCATGGCTGCTTATTGTGCGTGTTATCCGACAACTTAAACCGACATTTCGACGATAATAACGCCTTAATCGCCCCTATCTCGATGCTGTTCCGCGGCCCCATGAGCCAGCGTTCACTGTTTTTAGGCAGTATTTACGCCAACAACACATTTAATTACGAAGTGCAGTATCAAGATGACCAATTCGTACGAATTACGCTTAAGCTAGCGTAAATCGATATATGACCAGTCATTTCTCATCTTGAAGACTTTGGCCTATATCCACTTTAGCCATCACTTTCGCATCTACCTTATCGCAAATGTACTCTCCGATTGGCATCGCTGAGGTTGCTGCTGGTGATGGAGCATTGCACACATGTAGACTTCTTGCTGTTTCCGCAAACAAAAAATCGTGCACTAACGTGCCATCAGATAACACAGCCTGAGCACGAATACCTGCCGGGTGGGGTTTAAGATCTTCAACTTGGATACTTGGACAATATTTATTGACCAGCTTTAAGTAGCCGGGTTTCCACCAAGAATTGATTAACTCGTCTAATCCGGTTTTCAGGTGCTTTCGCGTCACTTTCCAAAAGCCTGAAAAACGCAGCATCCTCCATGTGTCCCGGTAACTAAAGTTCACCTTACCATAGCCTTCTCGTTTCCACCCTTGCACGGCATTCGGCCCTACCGTTACCGAGCCATCAATCATACGAGTGAGATGGACACCCAAAAAGGGTAAATCCGGATCAGGAATTGGGTATATCAGATGGTTGACCACGTTATTGTGTTTGCTATCTAAACGATAATATTCGCCGCGATACGGGATGATCTGAAAATCGGTTTTAATGCCCATCATCTTGGTCATGCGGTCAGCCATCAAGCCACTGCAGGTCATCAGCATTTTGCAGTTAAGCTGCATCGACTGACCATCAGATATGCCAGTAAGCTGCACCTCTTCGTCTTTTTCTTCGATCGCTACCACCTGAGTACGCAAACTGACTTGCCCACCGAGTTTTTGGAACTCTTTAGCCATTTGCTCCGTGACTAATCGATAGTCAACAATACTGGTGGCTTTGACGTAAATCGCCCCCAATCCCGTCACGTTTGGCTCCGCCAGCTTTAGCTGTGCCTGATCGAGCAGTTCTGCTTCTATGCCGTTGATATGACAACGCTCGTAGAGTGCATGAATTCGATTTACTTCTTGCTCATTCGTTGCCACCAATAGTTTGCCGCAGTTCTCGACAGGAATATCGTGCTCAGTGCAGAATGCGATGGTGCTCTCAACTCCGCGTTTACAAAATTCGGCTTTCAAACTGCCGGGCGTGTAGTAGACACCAGCGTGAATCACGCCACTGTTGTGCCCTGTCTGGTGTTTGGCAAAACCAGACTCTTTCTCCACCAGCAATATGGAACGATCAGGATGGCGTTTCTGTAATTGCCAAGCTGTAGATACTCCAACGATACCGCCACCAACGACTATGTAGTCATAGACTGATTTCATACGACCTCTTGTAAAACCCTGACTTGAGATGGTTGCCACGAAAAAACTGCCCACTACTGTAAACAAAGTTGACAAAGAATACCGCGCAGCCTGCCACACGAACCAACATTGGTATATATCGAAAAACGCACAATCCGGCTCTGACGACGCATCTATCTCTTATCCCGAGAATTTAGTGGGTTCGTTCAGATGGCGATGCATATGAGGAATCTCTCTTTTATGCACCCGGATAGCTATATAGTTACCCTCGATCAGTTGAGAGCCCACCCATGTACTAGTAGATGAAAACGCCAAATACTGGACATTTTTCAATCAAATGGATAGATGTTAATTATTTGATCAGAGATATATTCCAAATATAAAACACATATCCAGTTCAAAAAGCCAAGTTGGAAACAAAGGTTAACCATATCAACTTATTTTATACTTCGGGGTTGTGTCTATCCCCCCCAATTCGTTAATGTACCCCCACGCCAAGTTAAATGTTTTGTTTGGCTTTTTTCACTACTAAGGATCTCTCATGTCAGCGACTGTGCAATCATTTGCTTCAAAATGCCCTTCAGGCATCGCTGCTGCGGTCCTCCTCCTGCTCTCTCTGAAACTTATTTAGAGCTGACGGGTAATACCACACTTTCTGTCAGCTTGAGAAGAAGCTGGCGGGTCACTCAATACTTCCCCATTCCTTTCAGGTTCTTCCAAGCGAAACATAAGAGGAATAACAATGTTAAGCGCACGCAATATCGCTGCTTTAGGCTTCATGACTTTCGCCATGTATTTGGGCGCAGGTAACCTTATCTTCCCTCCATTTTTGGGTTACCAGGCGGGTGAAAACTTTCTGAGCGGAATGTCAGGCTTCCTCTTAACTGGGGTTGGATTACCAGCCATGGCATTAGTGATTGTCGCAATGGTAAATGGCTCTGACAAATTAACCTCCGCCCTACCAAAACCGCTTGCAACCAGCTTTTGGGTGATGGTCTTTATCGTCATCGGCCCTGCCTTCGTGATCCCACGCGCGATTACGGTGGCTTACCAGTTTAGCTTCGCACCCATCTTTGGCGACGCGGCTTTGATACCTTTCACCTTAGTGTTCTGCGCTGTCACCATTTTGTTTGCGCTTTACCCTGGGAAGTTGATTGATAACTTAGGCAAAATACTGACTCCCGCATTGATGGCAATTTTA
The DNA here is from genome assembly GCF_054064025.1 of Vibrio limimangrovi. Lineage (NCBI taxonomy): Bacteria > Pseudomonadati > Pseudomonadota > Gammaproteobacteria > Vibrionales > Vibrionaceae > Vibrio > Vibrio limimangrovi. Next base: position 26,177 of record NZ_JBSUGF010000013.1, on the reverse strand, counting down.
GTGATCATGTCCGTGACGGCATTGATTTACCCTGCCGGTGAACTCACTCAGGCAAGCGGTGCATATGTAAGTGGTGCTTTTGCAGAAGGTTTAACTCAGGGATATATGACGATGGACGCGTTGGGATCGATCGGATTTGGTTGGATCATCTTCCGTGCGATTCGCAGTATGGGTGTGGACTGCCCGAAAGCGACGGCAAAATACACGTTGATTGCAGCCTTGATGTATGCCGTGGCAATGGCGTTTGTTTACATTTCGTTGGCGTATATTGGCTCAACCAGCACTTATCTGGGTTCAGAGTTCACTAACGGTGGTGACATCTTAACGGCATTTACCTTCAATCACTTTGGCGCATTTGGCTCGCTTTTGTTGGGCGCTGTCATGGTACTAGCCTGTTTAACCACAGCGATTGGCGTAACGACAGCGGGTAGTGAGTTTTACGACAACACCTTTAGCAAAGTCAATTACAAAGGTTGTGTTGTTACCACGATGATATTGGCTGGTTTAGTTGCCAACGTTGGACTTGAGCAGTTATTAGCTATCACATTACCTGCAGTAGTCGCACTTCATCCGGTTGCGATTGCATTGATGCTGATGGCACCTGTACGTAATAAAATGTCTCAAACCATGATCGTTGTTACCGCATTCACTGCATTAGTGTTTGGTTGTCTGGACGCACTGCATATTTTAGGCAAGATGCCAGAACATATGGATCAATGGATGAGCGGTAATATGCCACTTTACAATGAATTCGCTAGCTGGATTGTTCCTAGCGTCATCATGGCCATTGTGGGACTTGTCTTCTCTCGAAAAGCGGAACAAGTCGAAAGCCTGACGTTAGTAAAAGAATAGCGGTTTAAGATAAGACAACTATTTATAATTCCGTTAATATGTTAGGCGTTTATTTTTGGTATAAGGCAAAGGAATTGCCTTTACTTTAGCTCAATGTGGAGCACGTATGGATGATCATTTCTTAGATATAAGAACGCTTAACTTTATTATTATTCTATTTTCTTGTATCTACTCTGCCTGTCTCCTTTGCTACCAATACTCTCAGAGTAAAATACAAGGATTAAATACCTTCGCGATTTCTCTATTGTTTCTTGGCTTAGGACCATTCTGTCTTGGATTTCGAGGTATCGGTCCCGATTGGCTCACTATTGTAGTTTCGAATACGTTTATTTTAGTCGGCTTCTTACTTTCGTTATATAGCGTCAGTATCTTTAGAGGTTTTCCCTTAAAACTCGCGCACACCATGGCGTGCTTTATTCCCCTTGTCAGCGGCCTCCTATATTACTACAGTGTGTACGAGCCTTCGATTAAAACTCGTATGATCTGCCACAGTACTTATCTCTCTGTCGTCACTTTGTGTTCTTCAATAGCGATGTTGCGAGGTAAAAATGAGGATCTAAACCTACCAGTAAACATCATGGCCATTTCTTTTGCCAGCTACAGCGTTTTTATGGTGGGAAGAACGATTTGGACAATGGCTGCGCCCGAAACAACCAGTTTTATGCATGCAGGATTAGTTCATCAACTGGCATTTTTGTTTGGTATCTGCCTTATCGTTGCCTTGAGCTTTAGCATGTTATGGCTAATTAACGCTCGTTTGGTCTTGTCTATTAATAATCTGTCCCAACGAGATGCGTTGACAGGACTCTATAATCGTCGAGCTCTGGAAGAGATCATTCCGACACTGATTTGCAACGCCATTCAGCAAGGCAACCCCGTCAGTATCGTTATGGCCGATATAGACCGATTTAAAGCCATTAACGACCAGTACGGACATACAGCGGGCGATAAAGTGATGGAAAAGGTCGCCAAGATCATTAAAGAGCACTTACCTGAATCGGCTTGCGCGGTACGAGTGGGTGGCGATGAGTTTATGATCATTGTTTTAGAGAAATCAGGCCAAACCAAACGTTTTGCAGAGAATATTAGAACTTCCGTTGAGAACGATGCGTCTCTTCAATCATTTGGACGTACGATCACGATGAGCTTTGGTATCAGTGAATTGGTTTATGGAATTCAATTGGAAGAAGCGCTTACACAAGCAGACGAAGCACTATATTGCTCCAAGCATACCGGGCGTAACCGAGTGACGCTTTTTGGTGAAGATAACTACTTTTCACGTAAATTTGTTTCGACACTCACTTAACGCATAGACAGCTTTATCGAAGCAGAAGCAGAAGCAGAGAGATTAGAAAACACTTCAGACGCGAAAAAGCCATCGTTCTTCGCCGCCCGCTCAGTAAAAGAAAACCCAGCATCTTAAGACAAAAGGCCCTGCTTGTTTGATAAGCAGGGCTTTGTTATTTATGTGAGAATCAGTGGAGGTTACACTGCGATTTCGCCACCGTCTTCACGGCGAATTACAACCGTCGAAGCGCGTGGACGAACCGTTGTACCTGCTGGTGTTTCTTCTGCAGCATCATCACTGTATGGCCAGTTACCTGGGTGCTGGATGTTCACAAACAGAGACTTGTAGTCCGGGCTGATGGTAAAGCCAGTGACTTCACATCCGTTTGGACCAACGAAGAAACGTTTCAGCTCCGCTTGGTTTTCCGCACCAATTGTCACTTGTTCGCCATTCTCATCAGTCAGTTTTGATGGTACAACCGCCAACATCTGGTCGTTAGTGTATGAAGTTACTTCATCCGCACCGTTATCAGTTTGAATCCAAAGGATACCACGGCCATCGAATGACAAGCCGTCAGGGCTAGCAAACTGGTTCAGTTCCGTTAGGCTTGAACGGTTTGTGTCTGCATCACCATTTGCTGGTGAACCAAATACAAAGATATCCCAGGTAAATTCTGTTGCTGACTCACCTTCATCCCAACGGATCACGTGACCGAACTTGTTGTTTAGACGTGGGTTTGCCACGTTTGCTTCATCACGTGAAGTATTGTTGGTTAGTGTTAAGTAAACAGAACCTGTGAATGGGTCAACTGTACACCATTCAGGGCGATCCATTGGCGTTGCGCCAACAAGGTCAGCTGCACCTGCAGTGTTCAAAATAATTTCAGCAAGAGAATCAAAATGATCCGCTAATGTACCACCAGAGGTAGTCATGCTATCTAGCGTTAGTGGTAGCCACGTACCAGTGCTGTCTTCGTTGAAAAGAGCAACATAAAGTGTACCTTCGTCCATGTACTTATCACCAGTAGCAAGGCGATTAGCTGGATTTGCATCAGCAGCTTCCCAAGCCGCAGCTGATTCAAACTTGTAAAGGTATTCAAAGCGAGAATCGTGACCAGAGTAAAATACCACTGGTTTACCTTCTTCTAGCTTAGCGAATGTACATCCTTCATGACGGAAACGACCTAGTGCAGTACGCTTCTTAGCACGAGAGTTTTGTGTGTAAGGGTCAATTTCAACGATGTAGCCGTGGCCATTTGCTTCATTGCGGTAGTCATCCGCTGAGCTAGCACCAGTTGGAGCTAAGTTAAAACGAGCAAATTCATCCAAACGCTCTTCTGCATTACCTGCCAGAGATTCCCATAGGTAACGAGTGCTTCCTGATTCAATACCAATACGGTCTTGATCTTCTGTACGCTCACCAGCATTCGTAAAATAACCAGGCCAGTTTTCTTCACACGTTAAGTAAGTGCCCCAAGGCGTGTAGCCATTACCACAGTTATTCAGTGTACCTCGAGCCTGACTACCGTCAGGAGAAAAACGTGTAACCGCTAGTTCTGTATGAGCAAGTGGGCCAGATAAATCCATCACTGTAGCGCCGGTGTAACGACGGTTTAGTGGATCGGTATCAACCAGTTTCCACATATTGTCTTCTAACTGGATGCGGACAACAGATACGCCGTGCGCATTGATCTCTTTACGCACTTCGTCAACGATAGTACGCACATTATTTTCAACAGTTGGACCATTTGGATGCAAAGCATTTTCATCAATGTATTCGTGGTTGATACATAGCAGGCCATCTGTCGTGTTGTCATTCAGAGGGAAGAAGTGCATGCCGTCATGGTGCATACCCAAAGCATTAAGCTGGTCTGTACCGGTGTTAGAACCGTCATTTTTCCAAGCATTGCCTTGTGCATTCAGCGGAGTACCCCAAGGAACTAAAACTTGAGCAGTGTAACCTGATGGAATAGAGACAGCATCAGTTAACGAACCAGGGATCGATTCAAAATTCAGAACTGCTGATGATACGCCAGAAGCGCTACTTACCGAACTGCCTGAGCTAGACGAGTTACACCCAGCCAAGCCAAAAGCACCAAACGCAGTCATAGCACTGATGCCCAAACCACCTTTAAGAATACTACGACGAGATAAGCTCGCTTCTAATACTTCTTCAAATGGTTTGTTATTGCTGCGGTTATAACGCGTTGCGTCGAAGGTTTCCTTACTCATGGTTTCACTTCCCCAGTGTTAGGTTTGATTTTAAATTAGAGTTTTATAAGTAGTTAAGCGAGAGGAAGTGTGGACAAGAAACATGACAGAAATAATTAACAAACATGAAGGTTATGTTTCTCATTTATTATTGATATGAATAAATAAAGCCTCAGCCTCAAAGTCTCTTTGAAAATCCCAAACGAGCATGGTCAATCTGGTGGCGGATCAACCAATCGAGCCCTCCTACTGGAATTTTACTTTGGATATAGTGATCTAGAAGGTATAAAGTGTGCGCAATAAAATCATCCGCGAGAAAAAGTAATGAAATTAGACAAAATCGATAACAAAAGCCGCCGCATCCGTAAAAAGCTGTTTCTGGGAGAGTTCGCTATCCTTGGTTTCGAAATTAGCTGTGAAACTGACATTAGCGACTTTGACCGTTATGATGCATTCGTTGATGAATTTATCGACAACATTGATGGTTTAGGACTTTGCTTTGGTGGCGGTGGTTTGGAGCTGTTTGAAGGTTTCTTGTGCTCGACTGAACGTTACGGTAGCGCGACTGAAGAGCAAAAAGCACAAGTTTTAGCTTGGTTAGAAGCTCGCCCAGAAGTAAAACGTGCTCAAGCCGGTGAATTAGTAGACGCGAACTACCTGTAAGCAAATTACCTGTAAAGATACGGTAAAACTGATTTGACAACAAATCGTTAAGGCTGGTCTTCGGACTGGCTTTTTTATAGCGTATAGATAGGAACAACTTACGGTGGGTCACTTTGGAACTGGCAATTGAAAGTAACTCTGATCCCCTCTGCCAGCCCAATGACGCTTGATGTGATTCTACTGTGATTAATTAAACTCTTTTAGCTGTCGCGTCTTTTGTGTCTTTCCAGTATTGAATACGAACACGATGCAGCTGAGCTCTTCTCATTTTTTTCATAGCAATCTCCCTCATTTATATAAATATCGCTCTTCATGAGCTTAATGTCTAAGGTGCGTTAATCCCTTGAATTTATATGGGAATAAGGCACTTAACCGTGACAAAATTCACAATATAATGAAAAATATTGTTGCGTTGCAGTCGTTAACGACCTGATTGACCTAACGTAGTTTATCTTCTTACACGGTCAAATTACTCACCTGATATGACAGAAAAATGGCAAACAAGTTCCGTTTTCTCTCTGTCACCAAATCTTAATACGATCTTTCTTTTCATAAGACTTCTCAAGGCGGCTATTAATCAATTACCACATCATTGATACCAAAGTCCAGATCTTGTTAATCACATATCCTGATGAAAATTCAGTTGTCTAACTTGAATCACTTTTTAGTCAACCGCCCAGCCCCAGACATCAAGAGCAGCACAAAATACCGAACACATTGTTATACCGACTTAATTGTGATCAGGTGCAAACCTGCAATCTTGATAAAAACGAGCAAAGTTACGATATTAGCCTGAGATATTGTGCGAGATCTCTCACACGACATGTAAGCCATTTGATAATCCGGATCTGAGAATAAAGCCAAAAAGTTACATAAATCATTGTATTTAAATAAAAACCTAATAAATACTGCAATCGATTTCAAAAATAATTTCAAAGAGATAATTGAGTCAAAACAGCAAAACATCAATACTGAGTCTGTCGACAGGGAGTTGGCAGGAACAGGAAAAAGCCTAATGGATTAGGTATCTTCAGGATGAAGATTTGATGGCTTAGGATGAGTTGTCAGCAAGGATGTAGTTAAGGCTCTAGGATAGAGTTCGCCCGTCAGGATGATAGGCAAGAATGGACACCGCTAGGAAGGCGATGAACAGGGAACTCGGTTAAAGGAATTAACCACAATCAAGGATAGATGCAGGGAGCACCTATTAGTAGCTGGATTGCTGCGAAAGAGAATAAGCCCCGTCTGGAGATCCAGGCGGGGTTTTATTTTATCTCCGACTTACCGTTACTCATCATCGCGTATACTGATTCTTCAATTGGTGCAGATTCCGCTGGATATCGTTGCGATCGCACTCAAATTTAAGCGCATTTTTTTGATTAATGCTCGTTAATCATGTAACTGTCACACTATGTAAACGGTCATAGTTCGATAACTATTTTTTGTCGTGACAATGAATTTTTTTCGTTTTAATCTGGTGACGAAAAAACCTAAGGTGCACACCCTTGACGACGTGGTTGTCCAACCACCATTCTAACTCGTTGAAGTATGTAGCTTATGTCATATCAATAACATCAACCTGCTACATTCTATACTCTATACTTATATTTTATTTTGGTACTGACTTATAAAGGAACAGCCATGCGTATTGCTATTCTCTCTCGTAATGAGAATTTATATTCAACCATGCGCCTAAAGCAAGCTGGTGAAGAGCGTGGACATCAAATCGATGTTATCGACACTCTGCACTGCTACATGGACATTACGAGTAACAACCCCAAGATCCGCTACATGGGGGAAGAATTGCCACAGTACGACGCGGTTATTCCACGTATCGGTGCCTCAATCACTTTCTACGGCACCGCTGTTGTGCGTCAGTTTGAAATGATGGGTACATTTTGTGTCAACGAATCGGTAGCGATCAGCCGCTCGCGTGACAAACTGCGTTCATTGCAGCTTTTATCACGTAAAGGTATTGGCTTGCCGCGCACTGGCTTTGCACACCATCCTGACAATATCCAGGACGTAATCAAGAACGTTGGCGGTGCTCCTTTGGTGATCAAGCTGTTAGAAGGCACGCAAGGTATTGGTGTTGTACTTGCGGAAACAAACAAAGCGGCAGAAAGTGTTATCGAAGCCTTCATGGGCTTAAAAGCGAACATCATGGTTCAAGAGTTCATTGAAGAAGCGAAAGGTGCCGATATTCGATGCTTTGTTGTGGGCAATAAAGTCATCGCAGCAATGAAACGTCAGGCGAAAGAAGGCGAGTTCCGCTCAAACCTTCATCGTGGTGGCTCTGCACAACTAGTAAGATTGAGCAAAGAAGAACGCGCAACCGCAATCAATGCGGCAAAAGTGATGGGTTTGAATCTATGTGGTGTGGATATTCTTCAATCTAAAAACGGCCCGGTTGTGATGGAAGTAAACTCATCTCCAGGTCTTGAAGGTATCGAGCTTGCAACACACAAAAACATTGCAGGTATGATCTTCGACTTTATCGAGAAGAATGCAAAACCAAATTCGAACCGTACTCGAGGTCGAGGTTAATTTCTCTGTCTAAACATCGCCAGAGAGAAATACCTCTCAGTGCTACTCGTCGCTAGGATGACACTATGAATCAGAAAATGATCATTGGGAATGCCGAAGCTATTTGCTTGCCAGAGTTAGGGATAGCTCACCTTGAAGCGCGCATTGATACTGGCGCACAAACGTCTTCTATACATGTCGATAATCTCGAGTGCTTTGAGAAAGATGGACGCTCATACGTAGAGTTTGATCTACACCCTGACGTTTATCACTTAGAACAAGTGGTGCGTTGCACTGCACGACTAAAAGCGAACCGTAAAGTAAAATCATCGAACGGTACATACGAACACCGCTGTGTCATTACAACGATGTTACGCTTAGGTGATAAGCAATGGCCAATCGATATTACGTTAACCAATCGTGAGAGTATGACTTACATGATGTTGCTAGGTCGTCAAGCGATGAAAGACAAAGTCTTGGTCGATCCTAGCCAATCTCACTTATTGGCACCTTAAATCCCACAATTTCAGACGAGTGACTTCCATTTTTTGTCACTCGTCTGTTTTCTGCTTTTTCCTCAATAGCGTTTTAAATAGTCCCTTCGCTTTTATTTTGGTCACTCGCCAATGTGTATGCGGCTTAGTTGGTGCCGTATCAAGAATGTGCTGATAAGCTTTTTCATCCAGTACCACTTCCCCTCCATGCGCAAGCAACAGGCATTTCGGCTGCAGTTCAAAAACCCGTTTGACGGAAAGACGGTATTGATTGGGATGAAATATAGGAAACGGTACAATGAGATGTTTTTTCACCTTTACTATCAGATCAGCTACATACAGCACACTTTGCTCAGAGTGATACACCGACAAATCTCTGTCGGTATGACCAAACGTTTCCAGTACTTTCCAATCTTCAAATCCGGGAATACTTTCGCCATCCACCAGCTCAATGTCTGGCCGTAATTTACGTGAATACCACAGATTACGTTTTGGTTTTCGCATGCGGTTTGCCATCCATCGTGCCAATACCAGATCGGTTAAGTGCATTAACCAACCATCGACACCACCATACCATTGGGCATCCCGTCTGGCCGCTAGCACTTTGCATCCCGTGATGGTTCTGAGCTTATGCGCCGCTCCTGCATGATCAGGATGCATATGCGTTACCACCACCAGTTTGAGATCGGTAAAAGACCGCTGGAGCTCATGCTCAATAAAGTCCTTAAGATGAGGAATATCAGCCCGACTAGCACCATCAAGCAACATGAGCTTATCGTTATACTCAGCGAGATACATCGTTTGTATATATCCCTGAATTCTGTGAAGTTGCAAAACATATCCTTATGTTGGAATGACCGCATCTTTGCAGGTCAGATCGACTATATCAGCAGAACAAAATGATTGTTAAATATTTGTTGCTCAATTTGATGTTCTAATAGTGTTTGATTGAAACCGGTACTCGAAGTTTAAGAGCCCTAAAAGTTCTGCCTTCGATAGCGGGTCATTGATTCGATTTGAGTGTCAATTATTTCGAAAGTACTCCGCCCTTTTCGGCGTGATTATCCCTGCGCTAACACCACTCACAACGTCCTGAATACTGAGTTTTTAAGACATTTGGGTAAAATTTTTTACACCGCAGTTCGACAACAAAGCATAATCGAAAAGATAGATTTTAATCATTAGACTCAAGGCAACTTTTGTCCGTTAATGCGCGCACACGGAGTTCGTGCAGGGTATGAGGCGAGCGCCTCATGATTTGCTTTTTGGTACTTTTCCTTCTAATTAATTAAAGGTTTAAGTACATTTTTGTGAGAATTGAGTTGGAAAAAGCAACTAAACTAGACCGCATTCGCGCGGACTACAACGTTCACTACTGGAGCCAAGGCTTCTACGGTATCGATGACCAAGGTGAGGTATATGTCTCTCCTCGTAGTGACCGTGCACATCAAATCCCTTTCAGTGCCATTGTCAATGAGCTAGAAGCCAGACAGTTGAACCTGCCTGTACTTGTGCGCTTCCCGCAAATCGTGCATCAACGTGTGCATGGCCTTTGTGATGCTTTCAACCAAGCAATTGACGAATATCAGTACCCAAACAAATACTTGCTGGTATACCCGATTAAAGTAAACCAGCAACGTGAAGTGGTTGATGAAATACTCGCCAGCCAGGCTGAACTTGAAACTAAGCAACTGGGTCTTGAAGCAGGCAGTAAACCAGAACTGTTGGCGGTATTGGCTCTGGCTCAGCAGGCCAGCTCCGTGATCGTATGTAACGGCTATAAAGACCGCGAGTATGTGCGTCTTGCTCTGATTGGCGAAAAACTGGGTCATAAAGTTTTCATCGTACTAGAAAAGCTATCTGAGCTTGATCTGGTGCTTGAAGAAGCCAAAAGCCTTGGAGTAAAACCTCGCCTGGGATTACGTATCCGTCTTGCATCTCAAGGTGCCGGTAAATGGCAGTCGAGTGGTGGTGATAAATCCAAATTTGGCCTGTCTGCATCACAAGTACTGAGCGTAATTAATCGCCTTAAGAGCAACGGCAACCTAGATGCAATGCAATTAGTGCATTTCCACCTTGGCTCACAAATGGCGAACATTCGCGACGTGCGTAACGGCGTAAATGAGTCGGCACGTTTCTACTGTGAGTTACGTGCAATGGGCGCAAACATCGAATATTTCGATGTGGGTGGCGGTTTAGCCGTGGATTATGACGGCACTCGTAGTCAATCTTCAAACTCAATGAACTATGGCCTGGCGGAATACGCGCGAAATATCGTGAACACCGTAGGCGACGTGTGCCAGCAATATGAACAGCCGATGCCCGTGATTATTTCGGAGTCTGGTCGTTCTTTAACCGCTCACCACGCTGTGTTGGTATCTAATGTAATTGGTACAGAAGCCTACCAACCTGAAGAAGTATTCGAACCGGCAGACGAATCTCCCCTACTGCTACAAAATATGTGGCGAAATTGGGAAAACTTGCAAAACGGTACCGATGCGCGCGCACTGATTGAGATTTACAACGATACCCAAAGTGATTTGGCAGAAGCACACTCAAATTTTGCGGCTGGTGTAATTAACCTTGAGCAGCGCGCATGGGCAGAACAACTGTCACTGCGTATCTACTTCGAGTTAAGCCGTAAGATGAGCACGAAGAACCGCTTCCACCGTCCAATTCTGGATGAGTTAAGCGAGCGCCTTGCGGACAAATTCTTTGTGAACTTCTCGCTCTTCCAATCTTTGCCAGATGCGTGGGGGATTGATCAGGTGTTCCCTGTTCTGCCTCTTTCTGGTCTGGGAGATGCCGAAGAACGTCGTGCCGTGATGTTGGACATCACTTGTGACTCAGATGGTGCAATTGATCTTTACGTTGATGGTCAGGGTATAGAAAGTACGCTACCTGTTCCTGCATGGAGCAAAGACAAGCCATACCTGCTTGGTTTCTTCTTAGTTGGTGCATATCAAGAAATTCTTGGTGACATGCACAATTTATTTGGCGACACCCATAGCGTCGTCGTCAATGTGGAAGAAAATGGTGAGTTTGAAATCAGCTACATCAACGAAGGTGATAGCGTAGAAGACATGATGCGTTACGTTCACATTGACGTTGATGCTATTCGTGAGAACTACAAACAACTGGTTTCTGAGCGTGTTGAAGCCAGTGAACAAACACAAATCCTTGCTGAACTGGAACAAGGTTTAGTGGGATACACCTATTTAGAGGACTTCTAACATGAATGATTTGTTTACTAAAACTGATTATTCGCTTTACTCCAACTCAATGTCGTTCTTACGTCTGCCGTATATCAGAAATCCGATTGACGTAGAAGCTGACGTTGTAGTGCTGGGCGTTCCTCTTGACATGGCAACATCCGGACGCTCAGGCGCTCGCATGGGTCCGGATGCCATCCGTCGTGCCTCAGTAAACCTGGCTTGGGAAGGTAAGAAATTCCCTTGGGACTTTAACGTATTTGATAAGTTGAAAGTCATCGACGCCGGCGATTTAGTTTTCGATTGCGGAGATGCGGAAGATTTTACTTACCGTCTGGAAGCGGCGACCAGTGAGATCCTAAAAAGCGAGAAAATGATGCTGGGTTTAGGTGGTGATCACTTTATCACCTTACCTATCCTTCGTGCATACGCGAAACACTATGGTCAAATGGCTCTGATTCACTTCGATGCTCATACAGACACTTACGCGAATGGCAGTTCATACGACCACGGTACGATGTTCTATCATGCGCCTAAAGAAGGTTTGATCTCAGCGAAAAACTCAGTGCAAATTGGTATTCGTACCGAATACAAAAAGCAAGATCATGGCTTCAACGTGATTAATGCTATGCAGGCGAATGACATGTCTGTAAGCGAGATTCTGGATGAAATCCGCCGCACTGTGGCAGACAAGCCCGTGTACGTGACGTTTGACATTGACTGTCTTGATCCAGCATTCGCACCGGGCACAGGTACACCGGTTTGTGGTGGTCTTAATACCGACAAAGTCCTTAAGATCATTCGCGGATTGGCTGGCATGAACATCGTTGGCATGGACGTGGTAGAGGTTTCTCCACCTTATGACCAAAGTGATGTCACAGCGTTAGCAGGTGCGACCATCGCTCTTGAACTGCTCTACGCCTACGCCGCTGGGCGCGAATAATCATTACCTCAAGGGAGCTTCGGCTCCCTTTTTCTTCATAGTTGATTTCTTCTTAGAATCCACAAAGCGCATCCTACTCTAGTTTTATACTATTTGTTTTGCATAACAGCTGGTTACACAATAAAGTTTCATATTGGTCAGAGGAAGATCAATAGAATCGGTGTTACACCAGAAAGCACGCTCAAGCTAGCCAGAAATAGCTACCAACCAAAATTATGGCTTGAGTATAAAATACAAGGATAAACAGATGCGTTTCACTCTCACGACTTTGGCCGTATCGCTCGCACTTTTGGCCGGATGCAGCAATCAAGGAACTTCACCAATGAATCACCAATCTCAGTCACATCTCATCGCACAACAGACACAAGCACCAGTCGCGAAAAAAGTCCCGCACGCGATGACGATTCATGGTGACACCCGTATCGACAACTATTACTGGATGCGTGACGACGAGCGTAAAGATCCTGACGTCCTGCAGCATCTGGAACAAGAGAATCAATACACGGAAACGGTGTTAAAGCATACCGAAGAACTGCAGCAACAACTGTTTGACGAAATCAAGGGACGCATCGCCAAAGACGATAACTCGGTTCCGGTTCGTAAAGGTAACTACTTTTATTCACGAGAAGTCTCTGGGGATAACGAATACGAAGTGCACTTGCGAGCGACAGATTTCGCTGGCACCGATAAATCAGTGATTCTGGATGTAAACGAGCTGGCAAAGGGTCAGGAATTCTTTAGTATTAGTGGGTTGCACATCAGTCCCAATGAAAATCTACTGGCTTACGGGGAAGACACCTTAAGCCGACGTATTTATACCATAAAGATAAAAGACCTCTCGACGGGTCAGTATTTAAAGGATGAGATCGAAGGGGCATCCAGTGCTATCGCATGGCAAAACGATAACCAGGCATTCTACTACATTAAGAAAGATCCACAGACACTATTAGGCTACCAAGTTTATAGACACACTCTAGGTAAACCACAAAGTACGGACGAGCTTGTCTATGAAGAAACAGACAGTGAGTACTTCACCTCTCTCAGCCGTAGTAAAGACGGGGAAGAGGTTTACATTTGGCACTCAAGTACAGAAACCAGCGGTGTTTCCGTACTTGACGCCAACAATCCGAAGGCGAAAGCGGAGCCATTTTTCCCACTTGAATCCGGCATCGAATACAGCATCGAAAAGCTCGGCGACTGGTACTATATCTATACCAACTACCAAGCGATCAACTTTCGCCTAATGAAAGTGCATAAAGACAACATGCACGACCGTTCAAAATGGCAGGATGTCATCCCAGCAGACGAAGACACACAGCTCGTAGATTTCGAATTATTCGATGACCATTTAGTTTATGAGCAACGATCAAATGGCTTATCGACGGTCACCGTACGTCAGTTATCGACGGGTAAAGCGTTCCCGCTCAAGTTTCACGACAGCGCATTTGCAGCGTATCTGACGGGTAATAATGAGTTAGACAACAGCAAAGTTCGCGTCTACTACAGCAGCTTAACGACGCCTGGCACCTACTATGATTTCAATCTGAATACAGGTGAATCTGAAGTTATGAAGCAGACACCGATTCTGGGTGACTTCAACGCAGACAACTACCAGTCTGAGCGTATTATGGTTAACGCGCGTGATGGTAAATCCGTGCCTGTCTCTCTGGTTTATCGAAAAGATCGGTTTAAGAAAGATGGCACCAACCCAATTTACCAATACGGTTATGGCTCTTACGGCGCAACCATTGAACCAACATTCAGCTCGACACGCTTAAGCTTGCTAGATCGTGGTTTCGTTTACGCCATTGCACATATTCGCGGTTCCGAAATGCTGGGGCGTCCATGGTATGAAGACGGTAAGAAACTCACTAAGCAGAATACCTTTAACGACTTTATTGACGTAACCAAAGGTTTGGTTGAGCAAGGCTATGGGGCGAAAGACAAAGTATTCGCTGTCGGTGGCTCCGCAGGCGGCTTGTTAGTGGGCGCAGTAATAAACCAGTCTCCAGAGCTCTATCGCGGCATCGGTGCCCACGTGCCGTTTGTCGATGTCGTTACCACCATGCTGGATGAATCGATTCCATTAACGACGAATGAATATGATGAGTGGGGGAATCCAAACGAAAGAACTTATTATGACTACATGCTAAGTTACTCGCCTTACGATAATGTAAGTGCGCACAATTACCCTAATATGCTCGTCACCACCGGGCTGCATGACTCCCAGGTTCAGTACTTTGAGCCTATGAAATGGGTAGCCAAATTACGTGAATTAAAAACCGATAAAAACGTACTGGTGTTTAAAACCGATATGGAAGCGGGTCATGGTGGCGCTTCTGGTCGCTTTAAGCGATTGAAAGAAGATGCCTTAGAGTATGCCTTCTTCCTTGACCTTTTAGACGAAAAATAGCCATTCGGTTATACCAAACACAGTAAGTGATCAGAAATAAAAACGCCTACTCACTTAAGCCTCTTTACAAGGCAAGAAGTAGGCGTTAACACAATCAATGTGTTTAGGCAGTAGAAACTGTCCTATTAATTAGAAGTAGTAACGAGCACCGATGCTCCAGTAGTCGTTCTCTTCTTCATCAATGTCGTTACCTAGGTCGATTTGGTAACCAGCAAATGTGTAGAATGCTGGAGTCACAGCGTATTCCGCTTGTAGCGCCATTTGGCTGTATAGCGTATCTAAAGTGTCTTCTTCAACGCCCTCGTAGTTTACGCTGAATGTCCAGTCGTTAACGCCGTACGCGACAATACCTTCCATTTGAGTAGTATCTTCGTAACCATCAAAGAAGTATTCGTTCATACCGTATACCACGGCTACGTAGAGACCTGCACCGTAAGTACCATACTTAGCTGACAAAATATGAGATTGAGCATTTTCTGTTGAACCGCCCATCTCTACGTCGCCACCGTTGTATGCGTAACCAAGCCCAAAGCCAGCTAGCTCTGTGCTAAGAGCAATTTGACCACGGTCATCGTATTCACCATTTTGACCTTGCCAACCTAGACCCAGATTGAACGCAAAACCTTCGCCGAACTGAAAGCCCTTGCGGTAGCTAACCATTTTTTCGCCACGAGCAGAACCAAGATTGTATTGATTTGAATACAAAAAGTCGTTGGCAAATGCAATTGGCATATCTGCGGCAGTACCCACATCGCTGTATGGTGTCCATTGTGTACCAACAACTAGACGACCAAGTTGTTCGTGAGTGGCACCAATGTAGCCAAGACGAGTTTTGAAAGACTGCTCATTACCCTCTACGTAGTTAAGCGACCATTCACCTTTCGCGTCAACTGTTACACCATTGCCGATGTCTTTTTTACCCGCAACGTTAAGACGCGGTGTCACTTGGTGAACTGCCACATCGTCGCTGTAGTACTCACCCACACCCACATCAACGAAACCACCGATTGATAGAGATGTACCATCGCTGTTATAAACTTCTGCTGCAAATGCCTGTGTACCACATGCTAGTGCCGCCACTGCTACGGCTAGAGCTTTCATTTTCATTGTTAACATCCATATAGTTGTTTGTACCGATTCGCCAAGAAACAGAGCCACTCTGAATCAATTGCAACGAATAAATAACAAAGTAGTAATGAAATCTAAATGAAACAAACACTTTCTTATGCAATCACGCCACCAAATGTTTACTTTTTGATCAAAAGCACAAAAATATAGTGAACTTTTCATTTATATGCATAAAAATTGCGCATATTACGTATCACATCTCCCAGATTGCGAAGAATTATCAGTTTTATTCCCTTTACTGCCCTGACGGTCAATAATAATATTTTGCAGCATGCAATACCATTAAACGTAGAAGGGTAGCTTTTGTTGCATGTTTAAATGACAAAACTAACAGTTATATATTCTACCAAATATCCAATTTCAAAGATAAATCCACTACTTTCTCTCGCAATGATACGAACTTAAAATGTAATCGGCTGTATGGTGATTTATGTTCGCCCAAGAAATACAAAAAGACCCGAGTGTTACCTCGGGTCTTTAACAAATATTATGAACGACTTACGAATTTAAACTGGTTCCCGCTTTTTGCAGTTGGGACAGATAGGTCACCCAGCTTTTGGCTTGATCGGAGGGCTTAATTTCATAGGAGCGTTTCGCGTTCGCTAGCGCATCATCAAAGCGTTTCAACTTATAATAAGCACGAGCTTTGATCAGTGCGACATCCGCTTTACGGCCAGAAACTTTGTCCAATACCGCTAGTGCTTGTTGGTATTCGCCTTCTTGCACCAACAACTGAGAAAAGTTCCAGTTGTACTGAGGATCAAGACGTGCAGCCACTCGCCAGCTATCAATCGCCTTATCCCACTCTTTAGCCATTTGCCAATACGTTGCCTGTTGAGCGATGAGCTTACTGTTGGCGTTAATGTCATCCAATTCGCTCAAGACCATCGCTGCTCGCTCTGGAATTCCCCGGTTCGCGTAGAGTTGAGCCAATAGCTTCAAATCGTCCTGGCTAAGCTTGACACCTTTCAGTTTAGCAAGCGCCAGAGAATCGAGTGCATGCTTATTATCATTGACACGTAAATACAGTGAAACCAATTGACGCCACCACTCTGCACGTTCTGGCTCAATAGTAATCAAGCGCTTAATGGTTCCAATTGCTGGTTTCCACTTTTTCAGTTCGAGTTCAGCAGAAAGCTTTATTGACAGAGGCCCCATTTTGTCCGGCTGACCAAACTGTTCATAACGTCCCATTGCTGAAAGCACTTTGTTCCACTGGCTTAACTGATAGTGCGATTGTGCTATGCGCAACCATACATCATGAGCTTTCTGGTTTTTAGGTGCCGCCTTACTTAACGCGTAGTAATGTGGTAATGCTTGAGAAAACTGCTGATCATTGAGCAACATATCGGCCAGCATCTTACGTGTTTGCCAAGCTTGCTCATCCTGTAATAAGCCACTGTTAACCGCAAGTTCCAGCTGTTTAATAGCAGGTTTAATTTGCTGATTTTGCCAATAGAAAATGCCCAACATACGAGCAACAAACGCTTGATCATAACCACGTGAAAGATCTAATGACTCCAGCGTCGAAATCGCTTCTTTGAGTTTTTCTTCCTGAGCCAGGTTGTGAGCACGTTGCACACGGGTAGCCGCGTACTGACTCAACTCACTGGCGATGGTCGTAAAAGCACTTAAGCTCAACAAGGTACCGATTAAGAATTTCTTCATCATTTCGTTAACTTGAACTCCAGTCTTACAGTTTGTCCAAACTGCTCGATTGACACACCATTCTCAACTTTTGGCTGATATTTCCAGTTTTTGAGGGCTCGCATCGCTTCACGCTCAAACATCCGGCTTGGTTCAGCTTCGAGCACTTCAATGTCTTTCGGACGGCCTGTCGCGTCTATGGTAAAGCGCAACACCACAAAGCCTTCGATCTTACGTTTCTGAGCCTTGCTTGGATAACGAGGCTCCACGCGATAAAGCGGCAGCGCTTGTTGATTCCCCATCGTACCTTGAAGATTAGGCGCGCTAATGGCAATGCCTTCTAGTGCTGTATTTAATCCCAAAGCACTGGTCGGCGTAACCTGGCTCATTGGTTCAACTTGCGTATTCGTCTGAGACAAGTCCATCGGTTCTGGTGCTTTCGGTGGCTCAGGTTGCTGTGGCACGGATCGTTGACGACGCTGAATATCCGCATCATTTTCCACCATCACCATATCAAAACGTACAGCTTCAGAAGGCTTTGGAGCACGTTGGTTGCCATTGTCGACCATCCACGCCATAAAGCTAAACAAGCTGACAGAAATCAATAGCGATGCGGGTAGCGCAAGTAACAGCCTGCCCATTAAGGTTTCTCCGCAGCCAATGCGATGTTCTTGACACCCGCACCTTTAGCAGCATCCATAACTTTTACAACCGTACCGTTATACGCATGTTCGTCTGCCTGAATCACTAGCGATGCATCAGGCTGATCGAGCAGTAAATGTTCTATCGACGCTTCTACGCGCTCGATATCCACCAAACGCTTATCGATATACACATCGTTTGCCGCTGTCACAGCAATGAAAATACCCGCGTCTTTCTGGCTTACAACATTTGAAGCTTGAGGTCGATTTACTTCAACCCCTGACTCGCGTACAAATGAGCTAGTCACAATAAAGAAAATCAACATAATAAAGACGATATCAAGCATAGATGTTAAATCGACTTGCGCTTCGTCCTGTTGATTAGGTCTGCGTCCGAGTCTCACTTCTGACTCCTTAAAGATTGTTCTAACTGGATTGCTTTGCGCTCACACACTTTGCTTAAACGTGCATGAATAAACATCCCCGCCAAAGCAGCCACCATTCCTGCCATAGTAGGCAAGGTGGCCAGAGAAATGCCCGAAGCCATCAATTTGGGATTGCTGCTGCCCTGTGAAGCCATGACATCAAAAACCGTAATCATGCCTGTCACAGTACCAAGCAAGCCAAGCATCGGGCAAATAGCAACAAGCAGCTTGATGGTGGACAGATTCTGGCGTAGCTCAATTTGAGCCTTTGCAATCCACCCGTTTCGAATTTGATGCGCGTACCAAGAGTGGTGCTCTGTTCTGGCCTGCCACTGTTCAAAAAGCTGATTCTTTACCTTTGGAAAAACCGTCGTCAGGTAAATAACCCGCTCCATCACCAGTAGCCAGCACACTGCCACAACAGCAGCCAGCCACCACAGGATTTGGCCACCCTGCTGCATAAAGCTCAGCAAGGTCGTGGCCCAATCCTCGCTAATCAAACCCAATGTACTGAGTAAGATCTGCTCCATTACGCTGCATTCTCCGCAATGATGTTCGCGCTATTTTTTCCTTTAGGCATATCGAGCTCAGCTTGCTCCGCAACCAATCCGATGCCTTGCTTCTCGAGTATGTTTCGAATGTTCTCAGCCTGAGAGCTCAATACATTGTGAGCCAGCAATAACGGCATCGCAGCAACAAGACCAAGTACTGTCGTCACCAGTGCCATTGAAATACCACCTGCCATCACTTTTGGATCACCGTTACCAAACTGCGTGATCACCTGGAAGGTTTCGATCATGCCAGTTACGGTTCCGAGCAAACCTAACATTGGAGCGAGTGCCGCCAGAAGTTTTAGCATCGATAAGCCTTTCTCCAAATGCGTCTGTTCATCGACAACCGCTTCAAGAAGGCGTAGTTCCAGAGCTTCCACACTACGGTGTTTATCTTTATGGTATACCGCCAAAACACGACCCAATGGGTTATCGGCTGGTTTAGCCGGATTCTTCAATTGTTGCGCGATCTTCTGACGAGCCATCATCAGTGAAACACCACGGACAAGTGCGATAATCAAACCGATGGCAAGTAAGCCCAGGATAATTTGGCCAACCACGCCACCGGCACTCAGGCGATCTTTTAGTGATGGAGAGTTAGCAAGTTGCTCTAGCAGAACACCGCGTGATGGATCAATAACGACATTATCAAACTCGCCCGACGTAAGTGAGCCTGCTGTTGGGCCATTTTCAGGCTGACGCAGATAATTCACCGCATCTCCACGTTGGCCGTTCCACTTCACGTAACCACTGTCATCCAGCAACGCCATTGTACCGAGTCGAACACCCTTCACGGTTTGCTCACGACCTTCACCATCCAATAGTGTGAATGATACGTTAGCTAACTCACCGCTGAGTTTGATCTGCTCCTCCATGCTACGCCACATCGCACGCAGTTGAGGCAGCGTCGGCAGCGACTTCGCAGCGACAATAGCATCAATGTCATTTTGGTAAGAATTACCGTCCACACCGGATACAGAGTTCTTGAGTTCAGACTCCAGTTCTTTGGCATTCTGGCGAACCACACCAAATAGCTCGCCAAGACTACCCGTTTCTAAACGAAGCTTCTCTTCAAGCTGTGACAGCTCGGCTTCATTTTCACTGAAAGTCGCACTTAGAGCGTCCGCTTCTGCTTGCAGGGCTGCACGCTCAGCGGCGAGTTTATTTTTGAGCGCTTGGATTTCTTGTTCTGTTTGTTTAAAACCCGCTTCACGCGACACGTTGTGCGCTTGTTGCTGACGATTTTCTTGCTGTGCTTTCTGCAATAAGGTGTCGCTGGCAAATGTCGTGTGCGACATCAACGCTGCGCTTGAAATTAGAGCAACCGATAACCATTTTTTGATCATTTATTTGCCCTCCGAGACAGTCAGTGACACTGGCAACGTTAACATGCTCGGTGCGATTTGCTTGTTGGCCATCGCAAACGCTTTGTCCAATTCCGCTTTTTGTTCAGAACCTAGTGGCTGCCACGCGTTCTGCTGCTGTGACCAGCTCCAGAATGCTTCTCCGGATAAGCTACGCGCAATCAGTGATACGCGTCCCAGATAGAGAACATCGGCTTCTATCTGTTCATCAGCCGTCAAGTTAATCTTGCCTTGATAAACGCCCAGTCGTGAACCGTAATCCATCTCGATTTGATACGCTTCTAAAATACGACGAAATTTCTCCGCATCTGCCACATCCGCTCGTGTCATCATCTCATCCAGCTTGGTGATACGCTCTTCACGCTGAGATTTGCGGATAGGCTTATCGTTAGCCACAATCGCTTTTAACCCATCCAGCATGTGGTACATCAACGGTACGACACCCTGACGCGTCTGAGCAATCTGCTCAATTTGCTCATTCAAGTTATCGACCTCTTGATTCTGACTATCAACCAGACTCGTAAGATGATCGCGATAAATCGTCAGATTTGCGACTTCTTCTTGTAGCTGTGCGATTTCAGCTTCCAAGCTCAACGTCTTTTCTGCGCTAGCATCAATACGTTTTTGGCTAACTGCGGATGCTTGGTTAGTTTTGCTCTGCACTGCTTGCGCATCGTTCAGGTTTTCCGCGTGTACGGGAATCAAAACCGATGAGATCAGCAGCGCGATACTTGATTTGATTAGATTCATACGAGTTAAAATGTTATTTCCTAAAAATGACTAAAGGGGAAAGCTGCACTCCCCCCTTTGTAAATCAGGTTGTTATCAGTATTTGAACTGAATCGCCGACGTTTAATTTCTAAATTGCCAGCCACTAAAGGGCTTCGATACACTCGCTGTTGTTAGCATCGAGTACGAATATTCGTTAGTGCTTGGCAAACAGACTCTATCACTCAGACTGCTAGGATCGCACTCCAGTATCAATGTAATTCCACTCGATCATTCTACCAATGAATATTACTGATAACCATTACCATTTGCATTAGTGCACATTCTTGGCATTAGAGATTTTTTGTAAAGCACTCTCTGACTACAAACAACAATAACGTGACTTATATCACAAAATCCCCCACTTTGAAGTAGGCCAATAGTCGTCCTCGTCAGCAATGATTGCTCAGGCTTAGCATTTTAGACCGGTCGATTTTGCTACATTCTCAACTACCGCTCGCAAATTCTCACTTATTGCTCGCAGCGTTTTCAGCTCTTCACCACTGAAAGGATGGGTAAGGACAGATTCTGCCCCCCGTTTACCCACAACCGTTGGCAAACTTAGCACCACACCGTTCAAGCCATACTGCCCAGACATCATGGTTCCAACAGGTAACACAGAACGCTCGTTGATGATAACAGCCTGAATAATCCGGAACACACTCGCGGCAATACCATGCACCGTATTGTGTTTCCGGCGAAAAATTTCATATCCTGCTTGTTTGACGGCTTCGAGCAAATCATCCGCATCGATTCGCTTGAGGTTGTGCGTATCACAGTAATAATCAGCAGATTGCCCTGCGATAGAGATCAGGCTTTTCGGAGTAAAGCAATGGCTACCGTGTTCTCCTAACACATACCCGAAGATATTCTTAGGGTCGAGGTCAACACGATTAGCGACAATACTCATTAAGCGTGCGGTATCGATCACACACCCGCTACTGATCACCTTGCTTGCTTTAAAGCCAGTGTTAGAGACGATAAAGTGAGTGACAATATCGCATGGGTTAGTCACAACAATAACTATCGCTTTTGGCGCAACACGCTCGATATTACGCGCTATATCCACGCCGATCCTGGCGTTAATTTCTGCGATATCCAGACGATTCTGGCCTTGTTGAATTTGAGCCCCTGCTGTAATAACGACAATATCAGCCTCTAATAAGTCCAGATAGTCATTTGAAGGGATAATGCGAGTATTTTTAGAAAAGGTTAACGCCGCGGTATGGCGAAAATCGAACACTTCTCCCTCTGCTCGCTCCAGATTCTGGTCTAAAAGAACCAATTCACTAAAACTGCCCATCGTCAGTAAGTAGTGACAAATGCCAACGCCAACAGCACCAGCGCCAATGACCCCGATCTTCATTTTTCTCTCCCTGATATTTCTAGCCAAATCACTGCAAAATGGAGGATTCAAATCCATCCAATCATCAAATCTCTACTGCACGAGTAAACAAGCGCCCACACCCTCTGTTTCATGCGGATTCTGGGGTGATTGTTCCGCCAACGAACGATTCGCCCGTTACTTTAAAAATGAGCTGCGACAGAGTAAAAGTCCAACATATTTCTATTCCTGAGAATGCCTTAGTAAATAAATGCTTTTCATCAAGATAGCGCGATGGAAACCAATCCAAATAACGTAAAAATCGATTACAATCTGGTTCACCCCAACACGAGAGAACGATCACATGGATACACTGGTAATAGGCCACCGCGGCGTTGCAGGCACGCACCCAGAAAATACAAAGATAAGTGTTCAGGCAGCAGTAAACCTTGACTTGAAGTGGGTAGAAGTCGATGTTCAGCCAACCAAAGATAATATTTTGGTTGTTTGCCATGATCACACAGTTAATCGCTGTAGTAATGGGCAAGGAAGAGTCGATGAACTTACGTTAGCGGAGCTGAAACAGTTAGACTTTGGCGGCTGGTTTAGTGAAACTTTTTCGGGTGAAACCATCATGACACTGGACGAACTGCTTGAAATGGCAGCCGATAACCGCCTCAATTTGAATATTGAAGTAAAAGTCGATCGCCATCCAGAAGAACAAGTGGCGCAGTTATTAGCAAAGGTACTCACTGACAGCCCGCTCTCAAAAGAACATATTTTACTATCTAGTTTTAGCCATGAGGTGATACGAGCTCTATTCAAACACTGTAAGGGCTATCGTTTAGGTGTATTAAGTGAATTCCTGACCAAGAAAGATCGTTTACTACTGGAAGAAGTTCAGGCGTATAGCTGTAATCTCAACATTAACTGGATTCGAGCTAGCCAAATCAAACAGTTACAACAAAATGGCTATAAAGTGATGTGTTACACCGTTAACAACCCCAATAAACTGAAACACCTGCCACAGTTGGATGGTATTTTCAGTGATCACCCAACCCGATTTATAGAGTAAAGACATTCAGTGAATGAGGAATGCTAACGTTTAACGTTACCATTCAATCGTAATCGGCGTGCCCATCGGAACCATCTGAATGAATTCATCCATTTCCTCATTGGTGATGGCAATACAGCCATTCGTCCAATCAAAGCTTTGGATGAAACTCGACTCCTGAGTTTCGCCATTTTTTAAACCGTGGATTTTGATATTCCCGCCGGGATAAACGCCTCGGCGACGAGCCTCAAAAGTATCGATACGGTCCGGATAACTGATATGTACTGAGCGATAGAATGCGGAGTCATTGATAATGTAATCCAGAGTATAACTACCTTCTGGAGTACGCTTGTCACCTTCTTCTTGTTTGTGACCTTTGGGGTTAGCGCCCAGAGCAATTCGATATTCCTTTACCACAGCGTCTTCTGCCATCAGGTACATCCGACGCTTGGACTTATCTACTTTAACAAGATCGACAGAAGCCTGTGCACTAGACACAACCGCACAACACAAAAGTAAAGAACACCATTTTACTGACATCGCCAGAACGCCTAAGAAAGAAGCCAACAAAGAAAAACGCAGAGAAGTTATGCTAGTCAGTTGATGGAGACAAAGCAATCTGATTATAACGTCAACACGTAAAAATAGTTCAGTAGTGGCATCTTGGTATGACAAAAGATTTGTTGCAGATTTATCTATTCATCGCACCTAAGTTGAATTACTTTATATGTAGATTTATTGATAAAGCTCACAGAGTTAGAGAGTGAATTATGATTGACATTGCTTTTTTTAGTGCGAAATCCTACGACGAGGCCTCCTTTAACAAAATAAAAAATAACCGAGACTTTGAATTTCACTATCACGACTTTAGGTTGACCGTAAAGACAGCCAAAATGGCGCATGGTTGTGAAGTTGTATGTGCGTTCGTCAATGATGACCTATCTGAGCCGGTACTCAAAGAATTGGCTCTAGGTGGCACAAAACTGATCGCGATGCGCTGCGCGGGTTTTGACAAAGTCGACCAACAAGCTGCCAAAGAGTTAGGTTTACAGGTCGTTCGAGTACCTGCCTATTCACCAGAAGCCGTCGCCGAGCATACCGTCGGATTAATGATGTGTTTGAATCGCCGTTTACACAAAGCCTATCAGAGAACAAGAGATGCTAACTTCTCATTGGAAGGTCTGGTTGGATTTAACTTTTTCGGCAAAACAGTAGGTGTCATCGGTACGGGCAAAATCGGTATTGCCGCAATGAGAATCTTCAAAGGGCTGGGCATGGATATCCTTTGCTATGATCCTTATGAAAACCCGCTGGCTATCGAAATAGGCGCTCGTTACTGTTCACTTGAAGAGATTTATGCCAACGCAGATATCATCACTTTGCATTGTCCGATGAGTAAAGAGAACTATCATTTACTCAACGCCAATTCATTTGCGCAAATGAAAGATGGTGTGATGATCATTAATACAAGTCGTGGAGAGTTGTTAGACTCACTTGCGGCAATCGAAGCACTCAAGCAAGGCAAAATTGGCGCACTTGGCCTAGACGTATATGACAACGAGAAAGAACTATTTTTTCAGGACAAGTCCAATGATGTCATCGTAGACGACGTGTTCCGCCGCTTGTCTGCGTGCCATAACGTTTTGTTCACTGGGCATCAGGCTTTCCTGACTCACGAAGCGCTAAATAACATTGCAACGGTCACGCTTAGCAATATTGAAGCGTATTTCTCCGGCCAAACCTCGGGGAATGAATTAATCAACTAAAGCGGTGGGATACAAGTAGAGCGCCTGATTTCAGCTATGCTATACTCCTCGACCATTTAAAATTAGAGTCTACTTACCATGAGCATAAAAACTGATATTCAAAAGCTGCACAACCGCGTAGATACCTGCCAACGTAAACTCGATGCAGCACGTTCTCGTGGTGATCACGAAATGATTTCTAAGTTTACAGATGAAGTTGAGCAATTAACTAAAAAGCTTAATCAGCTAAAACACAAACAGACGTACGAGCTAAATAAAGAGCGTAAAAGCTTGCTTGATATGCCATTTTATCGCGAAATCACCAAAGAAGAGCAAGCAGACATTGGTAAACTGAAGAAACGTGTACGTGGGCTTGTGATCGTTCACCCAATGACAAAACTGGGCAAAGAGCTGCGTTTAGATGTAATGACAGGTTTCGCACCTAAAGAGTTTTAATCGACTTCAAGGCACAATTTTTATTCCAGCCCAAGTAGATACTTGGGCTTTTTTGCAACTGATATATGTGAATAGTATCAGTAGTATCAACAGGAATAGATTCCACCCAATGTCCATGTCGAAGATCTCAAGAGACAAAACGACGAAAGCCTGTTGATTTCTCGACAGGTTTTCTAAATGTGGCTGAGTTCGGGGACGCCTAGTTCGGGGGCAGGTCAAATTAGGGATTTGGAATAAATCCCTTTAAATTTCAGAAACGAAAGAGGCCGCTAATTTCTTAGCGGCCTCTTTACTAAATGTGGCGGAGTGCCGGGGTTGCGTTCAACTAGGGATTTAGAAATCCCGTTAAATTTTCTCATGCGCTAAAATGACGAAAGCCCGTTGATTTCTCAACGAGCTTTCTTAATAGTGGCGGAGAGATAGGGATTTGAACCCTAGGTACGCTATTAACGTACGCCGGTTTTCAAGACCGG
>NZ_JBSUGF010000012.1:0-238171 GCF_054064025.1 Vibrio limimangrovi | reverse complement strand
CAAGCAGATATGATAAGTTGGCAAGAAACTACTCAGCGATGGTAGCCCTTTCATTCACTATGATGTGGCTACCGAAAGACTGCTGAGTAATTTGTCGATATGAAAGATCAACAGGCCCTAGGCTCTAGGGTCCTAGGCCCTAGAGGAGCTCGTTGGGAATAAAGTGATAAACGTAATTTCCTTGATTTGCTTTTTTGGAATACGGATTACTGAATACAGATGATGTTCACCCCTTCCGTAATCAGTAAGCGAAGCGCTCCGTATTCCAAGACAACAAGTACCTGGGCTTACATTTCTAACTGAACTTACCGCAGACACTCCTAGAACCTAGGACCTAGCCACCTAGGACCTTCCTGTATTCTGTAATCAGTATTCAAAAGCAGCAAGCACCTGAGCTTACATTTCTAACTGAACTTACCGCAGACACTTCTAAAACCTAGGACCTTCTGTTCCCCCTGACTTCCATTGACTTGTCTTAGGTCAATAGCGTATCTGCCTCTTTATGCTTATACTGGACAAATCGGTTACTAGCACGAAATATCCATGAAACAATCTTTACAGATCTGGCTTGATGCCGCTCGTCCAAAAACATTACCGCTGGCACTCGTTTCTATTCTTACTGGCAGTGTCCTCGCTTATTCGGCGGGTCAGTTCTCGCTAACTATTTCTGTCATGGCTTTTGTGACTGCTACGCTATTGCAGATTCTTTCTAACCTGGCCAATGACTACGGAGACGCCGTAAAGGGAACAGATAATGAAAAACGTCTGGGTCCGCTGCGTGCTATACAGTCTGGTGCGGTCAGTACCAAACAGATGAAACAAGCCATAATCTTCAATATTGCGCTTACTGTCTTGTCTGGACTTATCTTAGTGTTTTACTCACTGAGTTCGTTGGAAAGCATTTTGACCTTTATTGGCTTA
Organism: Vibrio limimangrovi; assembly: GCF_054064025.1. Taxonomy (NCBI): domain Bacteria; kingdom Pseudomonadati; phylum Pseudomonadota; class Gammaproteobacteria; order Vibrionales; family Vibrionaceae; genus Vibrio; species Vibrio limimangrovi. Next base: position 237,250 of record NZ_JBSUGF010000012.1, on the reverse strand, counting down.
GGCGTCCTCGCCATTCTGGCTGCAGTGGCTTATACCATGGGCAGCAGACCCTATGGTTATGTCGGCTTAGGCGATATTTCCGTATTCCTGTTCTTTGGCTTACTGGGCGTATCAGGCACTTACTTTCTTCACACAGGACATGTCGATACCACACTGTTCCTGCCTGCCCTCGGTTGTGGCTTACTCGCCGTTGCAGTTCTTAACATCAACAACATGCGTGATATTGATAATGATCGCGAATGCGGCAAACGTACCGTCGCCGTTCGTCTGGGTCAGCACAAAGCAAAACAGTACCACTTCATTCTATTGGGCGGAGCAATACTTGCTTTCGCTGTGTATCTGCTGATTCAGAGCAAACCTGTTTGGATTAGCCTGCCATTCTTGTTGAGTATTTATTTTGTCGCACACCATGGTAAAGCGGTATGGGAGACCCAAAAGCCCGCACAAATCGCGCCTATGATGCCAGTCATCGTAAAATGCTCTCTTGTTACCAACGTTTTATTTGCAACAATTGTGGTAGCTCAAACTCTGATAAGTTAAAAAAGATTTGTCATTGCATTGACTTAATGCCTAGATATACTCAAAGACAACCAGTTTCTTTTTAGAAAGGTACGTTATGGAATACAACACCTCAGCACTCTGTGACATTTATCTCGAGCAGGTAGATGTGGTTGAACCTATGTTCAGTAACTTTGGCGGTCGCGCTTCGTTCGCCGGTCAAATTACCACTATCAAGTGTTTTGAAGACAATTCTCTGATACGCGAAACATTAGAGCAAGATGGGCTCGGACGCGTATTGCTAATTGACGGTGGCGGTTCCTTGCGTAAAGCCCTTGTCGATGCGGAAATCGCAACCATCGCAGAAGAAAATGAGTGGGAAGGTCTGGTCGTATACGGCTGTGTACGTGAAGTCGACGAACTCGAAGATATGAATCTAGGCATTCAGGCGCTGGCTTCCATCCCTGTCGGGGCGTCGAGTCAAGGTATTGGTGAGTACGATGTACCTGTAAACTTTGGTGGCGTGAGTTTTCTGCCAGAGGATTACATCTACGCAGACAGCACTGGCATCATTTTGTCTCCAGAACCGCTTAATATCGACCTGGAGTTAGATGAGGCAGAAGAAGAAGTATTAGAGGTTCTAGAGCCTAGAGATTAGGGCTAGAACATAAGGTCCTAGATCCTAGGGGACTAGGTCCTAGGTGTGTTTGCGGTTAGTAAAGTGATAAACGTAAGCTCTAGTGTTTGTGGTTTTGGATTACAGGGCGCTTCGCTTACAGAATACGGGAAAGACAAAGTTTTCTCGAAATCCGTAATCAAGAATAATAAGTTCCTCAGGCCTAGGATCCTAAAAACCCAGGACCTTGGTTTATCCCCTAGGACCTATTCCCTAAAACAAAAACACCCGCTTATCGCGGGTGTTCTCAATTCTGGGCAGAAAGTCTGAATTATTCCACTTCTTCCATTTTGCCAAGCAGTGCACGAATACGCTCTTGCCATTGCGCATGCTCTTGTTGAGCTTGCTCAGCTTTTTGCTCAAGCTCTTCACGTTGCGAGCGAAGTTCGTTCGCTTGTGCTTCTAGTTTTACTTTATCTTCTTTCAGCTCTTCCACTTCCATTTGAAGAAGAGTGATCGTGTCAACTGCAGTTTGAATTTTAGATTCTAGTTGTGCTAATACTTCAAAAGACATCTTGGCCTACCTATGTTGTTCCGTTGGGATGATGCACGAGACAGGCGCGCACCTTACCTATATAAGGTTCATTCTACTCAGCGTCGCGACGAGAAACACTCACTATATTCGATATTTTGCATCATTCGGTTAAAAAACCGGCGCAATCTCACTAAACGCTGACTTTTCTTGTCTGCGAAGTATTTTTGAGCAAGCTATTTGCGTCTCGCCAAGAGAAAAACTGACCCAGTATTGATCAAATTCAATTTACTCAAAGTAAAAGCTCGGCAAAAAAGCAAACGTTTAATCATCGATATGATAAAATCGCCACGCAAATTCTTCTTCCCTCTTCTTACTTGGAGACATCATGAAACGTGATTTAGCAATGGCATTTTCCCGTGTTACTGAAGGTGCAGCACTGGCTGGTTACAAATGGCTTGGTCGCGGCGACAAAAACGCAGCGGACGGTGCGGCCGTTGAGGTTATGCGCGCACTACTGAACAAAACAGAGATCAGTGGTGAAATTGTCATTGGCGAAGGCGAAATTGATGATGCGCCGATGCTATACATCGGGGAGCAAGTGGGAATCGGCGGTGATGAGGTCGATATTGCCGTAGATCCTATTGAAGGCACTCGCATGACAGCAATGGGCCAGTCAAATGCATTGGCTGTACTGGCTGCTGGCGAAAAAGGCAGTTTTCTAAAAGCACCAGATATGTACATGGAAAAACTGGTGGTTGGCCCAGGTGCAAAAGGCGTAATCGATTTAGAAAAGCCGTTGAAAGAAAACCTGGAAAATGTCGCGAAAGCGCTGAATAAAACACTGGACACCCTCGTCGTAATCACACTGGCAAAGCCTCGTCACGACCAAGTCATCGCAGAAATGCAAGCAATGGGTGTACGCGTATTCGCGGTGCCAGACGGTGATGTTGCCGCATCTATCCTGACTTGTATGCCAGACAGTGAAGTAGACATGATGTACTGCATTGGTGGCGCGCCTGAAGGCGTGGTTTCAGCCGCAGTAATTCGCGCACTTGACGGTGATATGCATGGCCGTTTGCTACCTCGTCATGAAGTAAAAGGAAATACTGAAGAGAACCGTATCTACGGCGCGGCAGAGCTAAAACGTTGTGAAGAAATGGGTGTTAAGGCAAACGTCGTATTGAAGATGGAAGACATGGCACGCAGCGATAACGTTGTGTTCTCAGCCACCGGCATCACTAAAGGTGACCTGCTGGAAGGTATTACTCGCCAGGGCAATATCGCGACAACTGAAACCCTGCTTATCCGTGGTCGCTGCCGCACGATTCGTCGTATTAAGTCTATTCACTACTTAGAGCGTAAAGATCCAGAAGTTCGCGATATTATTTTATAAAAGATGAGGGCCTAGGTTTACTCGCAGGGACCGTTGTGCCCGATTAGCATTTGTATTTGCTGTTTTGGAATACGGATTACGGAATACAAGGTCCTAGATCCTAGGGGGCTAGGTCCTAGGTGTGTCTGCGGTAAGCTCAGTGATAAACGTAAGCTCCGGTGTTTGCTGCTTTGGAATACGGAATACAGAGTACTGAAAAGTATATTTTTGTATTCGCACTCCCAGCAAACTCCCTCTAGGGCCTAGGATCCTATAACCTCGCCCCTCATACCTAAGTCAACACTTTTCTTTACAAAACCTATCGCGCATAATATGTACTGATGTATAAATGGTGGATATATGAAAACCGTAGATAGGATATTGCAAATCGTTAAGCGTGACGGCTCTGTCACGGCAAAACAACTCTCTTCTGAGCTTGGTATGACAAGCATGGGGGCGCGTCAGCACCTGCAAGGTTTAGAAGATGATGGCATCCTGTCTATTTACGACGTAAAGGTGAAAGTCGGTCGCCCGACCAGACACTGGGCACTGACGCAAAAAGGTCATGAGCAATTTGCTGACCGCCATGGAGAACTCACCGTACAGTTCATTGAAGCTGTCGAGCACATCTTCGGTAAGGATGGTCTTGAGAAAGTCACCTCTGAACGTGAAAAGCTCACATTGCAAAACTATCGCCAACATCTGGAACAGTGCGATTCTCTGGAAAGTAAATTGAAAAAGCTTGTCTGTCTGCGTGAGCAAGAAGGCTACATGGCTGAACTTGAGCAAGATGACCACGGTTTTATCTTGATTGAGAACCACTGCCCTATTTGTAAAGCTGCAACTCGCTGTCCGAGCCTCTGTAAATCAGAACTGAGCGTATTCCAGGCTCTACTTGGTAATGAAACCCACATCGAACGCACCGAACACATCATTAGCGGCCACCGTCGCTGCGTCTACCGTATTCACACGTAGGTAATCCCCCAGGTCATTGGTTCTTCTCTGGAAGTCTCAGAACAACGGATCCTCTTATATCTGAGACTACCGTATAAGTTTCAGCACGCCCCACTTCTCCGTGATGTACGCTTTTTAGTATCGAAGCGTCACTATCCATAGACTTGGAGAGAAGCGATGACCAATCTACCGACTCACAAACCACAAACCCTCCCACCATTCGAAGAACTGGTGCGAATGGCCGAAAGTGATCCTGAAGCCTTTGAGCAATTCCGCCAAGATATGGTTCGCGAGATGATTGAAGGTGCATCAGAAAGCATGCAACCAAGATTATGGGCGCAGCAAAGTCACATCGACAGAGTGATCAAAAACTGTAAAAACCCTCACCATACCAACGTGGTATTAATGAATGAATTACAGAAACAGATCATGAAGTTCAGAGCAGCGTTGCAAGGTGAGCAACAGCCTGAAAAGACACATAATGTGGTTCAGTTTAGGAGAGATTAAGGTCCTAGATCCTAGATCCTTCTATCGGATCAGGCCCATATTTATTGGAGCCAGTTGTTCCTTTCAGAAAGCCACACTCGACCAATATCCATACGCCACAAATTAGGGAAATAGATGCAATAAACAATTGTACAGCGCTCGGTTCTTGCGAAACTGGGCTTGTGATTGGTGTGGCGATTCGGCCTAAAACCAAAGGAATATTAAGCGCTAACCAATAAATCGATTTATCACGGTCGTGCCAGCGCTTAGTGGTAATAGCGAGGTCAGGAATCAATATAACCAAGAGAAAAACAGGCAGCAGAAGGTGAGAAAAAGCAGGAAATAACTTACTGATACCGACGCCAAAACCTAGGATGGAAACATAATAAATAACGTTCCAAATCCAAAAGGTTTTACGTCCTATACGTCCTTGAAAAGAAAACAGTAACTCTTTAGTCAGCATTAATATTTACCTCTGAAATGAAAAAAACAAACCTACAACTCAAATAGTATAACAAACCAAAACTCAGCAGCTTCTCTCATTCCAGGATAGAGCGATAGAGCAACCTTGCTCTAGCGCGCGAAATTAAGGACAAAAACCCGTGAGCGGTTAGTGATTGAAAAATACTTCTCTAGCGTTTTAATACAGACCAAGTCTTCCATTTCTTGATTCTGGAATTGAGCGACATGCTGGTGAGCATTCTCCACAATCTTTTGTGCTTCGGTTGGATTCTGTAAGTAGTAATTGACCTGCTCTTCAAAATCAGACCAATCATCTTTCACTTCAATATAGTGAACACCAGGTTTGAGAGCGCCCTCCATAAACCAGGTTTCAAACCTCATTTTTGGCGTGATAATGACTGAGTTTGAGGACATCGCCCACTTCAAGTTAGAAGCGACATCATTGCCTTCCAAACAGATAATAAACTTGTATTGCAGCTGATCTTCAACTGACATAAATGGCTGCTGCCACTCTGGGTGATCTTTGGCAGGGTTTGACTGACCCGCATCCACCAGCGGATGACCAAACATGGCCTCCATAAAACGAATACGATGTTTTTGTTTCACCGCACCACGAAATACCGCCATATCTTTTTTGTCCTGGTAAGGCGTACTGTCTTCGATAAAACGAAAGTGGCGCATTTTATCTAACTTAAATAACACTGAGGTTGAGTTATCCCCCTGTGTAGGCCTTGCTTTATACAGTGTTGGCAATGGCTCTACTTTAACATGGTCACCAAAGTAATAAGCAAACTTCAGATGCTTAGGGAAGTAATGCAAATATTGCTTCAGGTCATAAAAATAGGCACTTTTACCACGACGCCTGTAAGTACTCAGCGTAATAGCATCGCTAGGTAGTTCATGTACATCGTTAAGCTTACAGTAATAGTCAACGCGCGCCTGAATTGCATCTCTGTCATTTTCAAAAAGGCGCTCCAGCTGCGATTTATGACGTTGAAAAAGAAAAGAGGGAACAATATTGAGTAGCAAGTTATTAAGATAGTAGAAAAATTTCATCTAATAGTCCTAAAAATCAAGTTAACTGAGTGTTGAAACTAGGTTTAGATAAACAGAAACTTAACAACGTACATGAGTCGCTTCATACTGTAACGGAGAGGAAGTTTAATTCATATACCCAACTGACCACATGAAACTTGGGTATATGAAAAATTGGATCAGTTAATCACTTTCTGAAAACATTCCACATCCATATCACGCATATTTACGGTTAAGCTATAAACGTGACTGGCTTGCTCCTGAAGTACAGCCATCAGCTCTCGTGCTAACGCTCGTTTTTGCTCTGGTGTTCTTCCCGCCAGCAATTCAAAGTTGATATGAATAAAGTCAGCGCTGTCTCCCTCATCTCCTATCAACCAGTTGTGGCACCTGAGTGTTCTAGATTTCACTGATGCCCACTCAAAAAGCCCGCTATCCAGCGTTGTTTGATGCAGATCTTCCAACAGGCCTTGAACATTGACGCGCTCATCCACTGAGTTTGAGTACTCTAAAACTAAGTTTGGCATTTTAATTCCTTTCTACGGCACAAAAGTTCAGTGCGTAGTAATACCAATCCAGGCAGCAATTTCCGAGGAATGAACTATCATTCTGTCTACGTGATCACCAATCGCTTGGTTTTGATAGAAATGACAGAACAACTTCAGATCCAACCAGAGATAGAAAGGCACATAAGACATGACGCCAATCATGATCTGTTCACATTATTCTGTTATATTCTTTCGTAGATTTTTTACATTAATAGTCTTTTTACATTAAAAATAAGGGAGATATTCCTATGCGTCGTCCTGTAGTGATGGGTAACTGGAAACTGAATGGCAGCAAAGCAATGGTAACTGAGCTGCTAACTGGTCTAAATGCTGAACTTGAAGGCGTTGAAGGTGTTGACGTAGCAGTAGCTCCACCAGCACTTTACCTGGATCTAGCTGAGCGTCTAATTGCTGAAGGCGGTAACAAGATCATCCTAGGTGCACAAAACACTGACCTGAACAACAGCGGTGCTTTCACTGGCGATATGTCTCCAGAAATGCTGAAAGACTTCGGTGCTACTCACATCATCATCGGCCACTCAGAGCGTCGTGATTACCACAACGAATCTGACGAGTTTGTCGCTAAGAAATTCGCGTTCCTAAAAGAAAACGGTCTAACTCCAGTTTTCTGTATCGGTGAATCAGAAGCTCAAAACGAAGCGGGTGAAACTGAAGCAGTATGTGCTCGTCAAATCAATGCAGTTATCGACGCATACGGCGTTGAAGCTCTAAACGGCGCAATCATCGCTTACGAACCAATCTGGGCAATCGGTACTGGTAAAGCAGCAACAGCTGAAGATGCACAACGCATCCACGCTTCTATCCGTGCACTAATCGCAGCGAAAGACGAAGCAGTTGCAGAGCAAGTAATCATCCAGTACGGCGGTTCTGTTAAACCAGAAAACGCAGAAGCATACTTCTCACAACCAGACATCGATGGTGCGCTAGTTGGTGGTGCTTCTCTAGACGCGAAGAGCTTTGCAGCAATCGCTAAAGCAGCGGCAGCAGCAAAAGCTTAATCTTGTTTTTAAACAAGCAGAAATAACAAAGGGATGCGTAATGCATCCCTTTTTGTATGTCAGATACCTACCTCAACCGAGCTCTCAAAGCCCACGTTTATTAATGGTAATAGTATTAAAGGTATAAGGCTTCAAACTCATCAATCTTTTGATTGTACGCTTCTAATTCGGCTGGGTTCTCTCTGATTTCCATACTGAGGTGTAAATTTTTTCTTAGAAACTTCTTAAACTTACGATTGATCTTTTTATGCATCAGGTAAGGGATAAAGTCCGATACAGGGATAAACTCGGTATTGCCGAATCCATCAATCAGATAGAGCGTTATCTCATTCCCTGATTGCTTCACCAATATATTTGTCATCACCAAATCACTTGGTATTACTCGGCTCTCAAGCAAATAATCTTTCAGAACTCGAACCGCTAACAGCAAATGATCGATATCAAGCTCATCCCCTTGCTGAACAATATATTGTGCGAGGTTCAGTGAAACGGACAAGTCCTCGTCCAACACCACCTGCTGCTTAAACCCGACCCTTGTTTCTGTTGTGACCTGACCTAAGAACTCGGGAATGTGTTTAAACTGGACATTTTTCTTTTTCAATCGCTCAAAAAACTGAATTTCTCTATAGGTTTGCTTGGCGGCATTTTTCTGACTCAATTTTACACACTGAGCCGGATTGCCAGGATTTTGGAAACAAACTCGCTCTGCGCCTTTTCCGATGACAGTCCAGTTTTGGAACTCATGATCTGATTGCATCTTTAACCTTTAACATGTTCTCTCTTGTAACCACTAAGGCGTGTTGCGTTTACGAGAGCAAATTTCGAATTCAATTTAATGAACCAATTGTATCACGAACTTGGGAGACAGTGAGGATGTAGGTTATGAGGTCCTAGGTTATAGGATCCTAGGCCCTAGGGGGGATTACGGATTACGGATTATTTTTTACCGCCCAAATTCGATGTTAAGGGCTTACTAAGATCCTAGGTTCTAGGTTCCTAGGCCCTAGAGGGAGCTTGTTGGGATTACGAATACAAAAATATACTTTTCAGTACTCTGTATTCCAAAACAACAAGCTCAAACGCCAAAGAGATACGCCGAACTTTCAGCTAACTCACCTAGGACCTAGCCCCCTAGGATCTAGGACCTTTCTATATTCCGTAATCAGTATTCCAAAGCAACAAACACCGGGACCTACGTTTATCACTGAGCTGGCCGATTTCCCCTAGAACCTAGTTCCTAGCCACCTAGGACCTTTCATTACCTGTATTCCGTAAGCGAAGCGCCCCGTATTCTGTACTCCAACACAGCAAGCACCTGAGCTTACATTTCTAACTGAACTTACCACAAACACCCCTAGAACCTAGGATCCTAGCTACCTAGGACCTCCCTCGCATTTCCGCATTTTTCCAACTAATTACATCTAATCCACTGAGTCATAAGCCTTACTCTTCATTAACAGCTCGCCTATGCTGAATACATAAGGAGAACTTTAAGCATGACCACAACAATCTCAGACATCGCCAGCGTTATCCATCACGGTGGCAAGCACACGGTTACCGGCTCTTGTCATGAGCTTAAACTGCCTCATGGAAGTATTTTGATTGATTGTGGCCTGCTACAGGGACAAGACCTTAGTTTTGGTGGGCGTGACGCTTCACTTAACATTGAATTTCCTATTGAACAGGTAAAAGCGCTCGTTCTTACTCACGCTCATATCGATCATATTGGCCGCCTGCCCTGGTTGTTAGCTGCTGGGTTTAAAGGGCCAATATATTGCACTCAAGCGACCGCTGAACTTGTCCCACTTATGCTTGAAGACGGCCTGAAACTACAGCTCGGTTTGAACTACCACCAGCGCCAGAAAGTACTCAATATCATCAAGAAACAGCTCAAGCCTTGTGAGTACCAGCAATGGGTAGATCTGTCTCATCACACTTATGTTCGCTTTCAACCTGCTGGGCACATACTTGGCTCTGCCTATGTGGAGTTTAGATTACCCAATGATGAAATCGTTGTGTTCTCCGGAGACTTAGGACCGTCAAATACGCCTCTCTTACCAGACCCACAACCTCCCCAACGCGCCGACTACCTGTTTATAGAATCGACCTACGGAGATAAACAACATGAGGACATCGCCACTCGAACACAACGTTTAAAAAACATCATTGATCATGCGTTAAAAGATGGTGGTGTGATTCTGATCCCTGCTTTCAGTGTCGGCCGAACACAGGAGCTGTTGTTTGATATTGAGCAACTGATTAACCAGCATGATTTGGCATCGTCATTACCCATCATCCTAGACTCTCCTCTTGCACAACAAGTGACGAAAACTTATCGACGCTTTAAAACCTTGTGGGGAAAGGAAGCTAAGCACAGGCTAGACAATCAACGTCATCCACTCGCGTTTGATCAGTGTATTACGGTAGAGAATCACACCGAGCATACAGCTTTGGTCAACCGACTCGCTTCAACCGATGAACCGGCAATCGTCGTGGCCGCTTCCGGGATGTGTGAAGGAGGCAGAATCGTTAACTACTTAAAAGCACTACTTCCGGATAAGAAAAATGATGTGCTGTTTGCAGGCTATCAAGCTCAAGGCACGTTAGGTGAGGCGATACAATCAGGTAATTCAGAGGTTGAGATAGATGCTCAAGAAATCCAGGTAAATGCCCAGATTCATACTATTTCTGGTTATTCCGCCCATGCGGACAAAAGCGACTTACTGAAGTTTATTACTGGCATTCCCACACAACCAAAAGCCATTCATTTAATTCATGGGGAACAGGAAGCTAAACAAGCATTAGGAAAAGAGTTGGAGGAAAAAGGATATAAAGTGGTTTATTGAGGGGGGCTAGATCCTAGATCCTAGATCCTAGGGGGAGATTGTTGGGATTACGAATACAAAAATATACTTTTCAGTACTCTGTAATCAGTATTCCAAAGCAACAAACACCGCAACTTATGTTTATCACTGAACTTACCGCGAAAACACCTAGGACCTAGGATTCTAGCACCTAGGTCCTATTAATCAGGCCCTAACCCAATTAAGCAACCTTCTCTACAGGCACTACTTCAACTTTGCTTTTAGAAGCCTTGTTGTAAATATTCTCAAAGCAGTAGTTTGTCGCCTCAATGTAACCTTCTACACTGCCGCAATCGAAACGCTGGCCTTTGAACTTATACGCCAATACACAACCGTTTTGTGCTTGCTGCATCAGAGCATCCGTGATTTGAATTTCACCGCCTTTACCTGGCTTAGTATTCTCAATCAACTCGAAGATATCGGGAGTCAAAATGTAGCGGCCAATGATAGCCAAGTTGCTCGGCGCAGTACCTGGCTCTGGCTTTTCAACCATATTGTCGATACGGAAGATGTCTTCTTTGATCATCTCACCGGAAATCACACCGTATTTGTGCGTCTCTGCTTCTGGCACTTCTTGTACCGCGACGATTGAGCAGCGGAACTGCTTGTATAGCGCCACCATTTGCGCCAATACGCCTTTGTCTTCATTAACACACAGGTCATCAGCCAAAACGACTGCAAATGGTTCATCGCCCACAAGTTCGCGCCCGGTCAGAATAGCATGACCTAAGCCTTTCATTTCACTCTGACGGATATAGGTATAGCTCGCTGAATCTATCAAACTACGAATATCATCTAACAGTACTTCTTTACTGCTACCACTGATTTGGTGCTCTAATTCGTAGTTTTTATCGAAGTGATCCATCAGCGAATGCTTGCCACGGCCAGTAACTATACACATGCCGTCCATACCAGCTTCAATCGCTTCTTCGACGCCATATTCTATTAGCGGCTTGTTTACCACTGGCATCATTTCTTTCGGCATAGACTTAGTTGCAGGCAAGAAACGAGTACCGTAACCCGCTGCAGGGAATAGACATTTTTTTATCATTTTAATTACCAACTGAAAAAAAGGCTCCGTATCAGGAGCCCTTAGCTTTAAAAAATTTAAAATTAGTCGCTACCAAAAAGGTCACGCGTATAAACTTTATCAGCAACGTCTGCCAGTTCTTCCACCATACGGTTTGAAACGATCACATCAGCAGTCTGCTTAAACTCGTTCAAGTCTTTTACGACACGAGAGTTGAAGAATTCCTCTTCCTGAAGAACTGGCTCATACACTACGACTTGAATGCCTTTCGCTTTGATGCGCTTCATAATGCCCTGAATAGAAGAGGCACGGAAGTTATCGGAACCGGCTTTCATGATCAGACGATAAACACCCACTACCTTTGGCTGACGCTTGATGATTGAGTCTGCAATGAAGTCTTTGCGTGTGCGGTTTGCATCTACAATCGCACCAATGATGTTGTTTGGTACGTCTTGATAGTTCGCCAAAAGCTGCTTGGTATCTTTTGGCAAGCAGTAACCACCATAACCAAACGATGGATTATTGTAGTGATTGCCGATGCGAGGATCTAAGCCCACACCTTCAATGATTTGACGTGCGTCTAAGCCATGTGCTTCCGCATAGGAATCCAGCTCGTTAAAGTATGCAACGCGCATCGCCAAGTAAGTGTTTGAGAAAAGCTTAACCGCTTCTGCTTCGGTTGAATCGGTAAACAGGACTTGGATATCTTCCTTTACCGCGCCTTCAACTAATAAACCTGCGAAGATTTCGGAGCGTTCACTGCGCTCACCAACAATAATGCGAGAGGGATGAAGGTTATCGTACAGCGCTTTGCCTTCACGCAGAAACTCTGGTGAGAAGATAATATTTTCGCAACCCAGTTCTTGCTTGATGCGAGCAGTGTAACCAACCGGCACTGTCGACTTAATGACCATCACGGCATCTGGATTAATTGACATCACGTCTTTGATCACCGCTTCGACTGAAGAGGTATTAAAGTAGTTGGTCGTCGGGTCATAGTCGGTTGGAGTGGCAATCACAACGTACTTAGCATTAGCGTAAGCCGCCTCTTTATCCGTTGTAGCAACAAAGTTTAGTTGCTTATTGGCAAGAAAGTCTTCGATCTCTACGTCCACGATTGGAGACTGTTTGTTGTTTAGTAACTCAACCTTTTCTGGAACGATATCTAGCGCCACAACTTCATGATTTTGCGCTAACAACATGGCATTTGAAAGCCCTACATAGCCGGTTCCCGCAACTGCGATTTTCATTGATAAGTCCTTGGTTTCTTTTTGTCCGAGCATATCAGAATTTGAAAAGGGGGACTAGTTTGAAACAGCCTCGCCATCGACATACAACACCAAAAAATCATGTTTGTTAAAAAAACACCATTAAACTGTCAATTCTTCTTTAGGGTGAAAAAAAATTGAAGTAAAATCACACAATAATATCAAAACAAACAATAACATTAATACAAACGTTGGCTAAATCATGTTTTTAGAATTAAGCAGTATCTTCTTTTCTTCGTTTGCCACCCTCTTCTTAATGCGGAAGCTCGCAAAACAGATAGGCTTGGTCGATAAACCTAACAAAAGAAAACTCCACAATGGCGCTATCCCACTCGTGGGAGGCATCTCAATATGTTTAGTTTTAGCGCAATACTTAGCATTTAGACCTGAAGCTATAGAACATAGCTGGCTTTACCTGGTGTGTATTGCTGTGCTGACTTTGATTGGCGCAATAGACGACAAAGTAGACTTAAACTTCAAAGCCCGAATGGGTGTTCAGGCCGTGCTGTCCGTGATTATGATGAAAGAGTATGGCACCGAACTCCACAGCCTGGGCAATATGTTTGGATTTGGTGATATATCTTTAGGCATGATTAGCCCTGTGATTACCGTGCTGGCAGTCATCGGCGCAATTAATGCGTTTAATATGGTGGATGGTATTGATGGCCTTTTAGGCGGACTATCGATTGTTTCTTTGGGTTCAATAGCCCTTCTATTACATGCAGATAGCAATTACACCTTAGCCTATTTCTGCGTTGTTATTATTGTTGCAATGCTACCTTATATTATGATGAACCTCGGTGTTTTAGGCCGTAAACGCAAGGTCTTTATGGGTGACGCAGGAAGTATGCTAATTGGTTTTACTATAATCTGGCTACTACTCTCTGCAAGCCAGACCCGTACAGAACCATTAATACGCCCAGTCACTGCTTTATGGTTGATCGGCTTACCACTGATGGATATGGTTGCGATTATGGTTCGCCGTATTCGCCGCGGAGATTCGCCATTCAGACCCGACCGCGAGCACCTTCACCATATATTCCAGCGTATCGGTTTTAGCTCTCACGAGACTCTTTTTGCGATTTGTTTACTGGCCTCTCTGTTTGCCTTGTTTGGCATATATGGAGAGTTTATTAACATTAGCGAGCCAGTTATGTTCTATTCCTTTATCGCTCTCTTTACGGTTTACTTCTTCACACTCACTCATATTTGGCGTGTTACTTGTTTCGTACGCCGTATGTTTGGTAAAGAAGAACTGGAAGTAGCTCAAGATGTAAGAGCCCCATAACCCCTCATATCCCTTTAAGCTAGCTTTATTTTATGACGGTGTGGCTGGCCAACAACACCGTCGTAAACTATTTGATTGTTAGTTGCGCGTAGCATGATCTACGCGCAGTTTACTTATCACAAGCCGTAACCCCTTCCCTTTTTGAAAAGATTCGAAGTTTCACCAATATTTAGTTTGGATTTCATTAACTTTATCGTTAAAGACTTGGAATGCTTATTTTATAAACTTTTCTATCACGCTGGCATTAATTAAAACGCGATACTAATACTTTAGAAGAAACACAATTAAATAACAATCTCTTGAGAACGTTTGCTACCTTCCTTTCATAAATAACATAAAAGAAATACGAAAACGCTATCATACCTAAGGTTACATAAATGACATTACTCCAATTAAACCCAATATCGTCAAGAATAAGTAACCCAACCCGTTGGTGAATCAAATATAAAGGATAAGAAATAGCGCCAAGTATTGATAGCCATTTATAGTTAAACGTAATAAGTCTATATGAAATAAGTGTGAACAAGACAAAAAATAACAGAATCGTCAATGCTATAATCGTAAAAGATTTCTCGTAGTAGACCCCATTGAATGACTCTTGATACATATGAAACCCGTCAAACAAAGAAATCCCAAAGCAAAAAACAAGTAATGCTATTTTTGTACTATTGAAGGAAGTTCGTAGACAATCATAAAATATGGATCCAGCGGCAAAATAAGCTATATATTCCAACATAAACAACGTCCCAACAACAGGAGGTTGAGTGCCTGTTTTAGTTACATACAGCCAAAAGATTAAAGAAGCGAATAATAAAAAGGATAAAACCCTAGTCATATGATGAAATAAATTTAATGAAATCAGTATAAAAACAAAACCATAGAAAACAATCTCATTAGTCAACGTCCAGTATGACCCATCAATATGTGGTACCCCTACAAACTGCTGTAACATCGTCAGGTTAACGAGAAAATCAGAGATATTAATATCTGATTTAAAAAATAAAAAGCCAGAAGTTATTAATAACGCCCCCCAATATGCAGGATATAACCTAACAATTCTTGACAAAAGAAATTCGACACCTGACTTACCAACAGCCGACCAACTTATGACAAAACCACTAATCATAAAGAATAACTGAACACCAAGGTGCCCATACTTTGCCACTTCACTTACTGGATGGAAGCTATTAATAATAGCTTCACTTTTTCCAAAATAAATATAGTGGTAAAAAACAACAAACAAAGCCGCAACAAAACGTAATAAGTCTAATATATACATACGTTCGCTAGTATTTTTCATAAAACCCCTACGAATTAATTAATAAAAGTCATTCTTTATCTAGATATATTCTAGCTATATCACCAATTCTTTCTGCGATGTTGTGCTTTTCCTCAATTTTACTTCTAGCAGATGCACCGAACTTTATAAGCAGTTGCTCTTCATTTATTAAAACCTTTAATTTTTCATCCAACTCTTCAGGCTTATCTAAGTTAAATAAAAAACCATCAACGCCGTCGGTGACCAAATGATTATTACCCTGAATATTTGAAACTACGCAAGGTAACCCCGTTGATTGGGCTTCGAGAATGGCTAGAGGCATGCCTTCCCATAAAGAAGGAAGAACAAAGATATCGAATGATTTTAGAAGTTGCGGAGTGTCATTCCGCCAACCGAGAAAATGAATGTTATCCGAGAACCCAGCTTGATTAACTTGTTCTTCCAAAGCTGTTTTCAGTTCACCATCGCCCACTAATACAAAATGGGCATTAACATTTGTCGATAACAGACGCAACGCGGCATCGACAAAAGCCTGTGGGTTCTTTTGTTTCCATAGGCGCCCAACCATACCCACGATGACGGTATCTTCAGGAATTCCGAGTTCCTTACGCATTGCTAACTTAACTTCAGACGTCGCTGGAGCGTATTTAGTCGTATCAACACCATTCGCGAGTACTTCAAGCTGGTAGTCTTTGGCACCTAACTGATTCTTTGCTATCGCTCTATCCGCATCATGCAAACATACAATCTTGTCTGAGCACTTAGTGCCTAGCCATTCCATTGCAAAAAAGATAAATTTTTCTATCTTGTTTTTTGCAGCAGGGAAAGCGAAACCATGTACGGTATGGACAACCATAGGAACACCAGCCAGTTTTGCGGCAAGGCGGCCAATAACCCCTGTTTTAGAAGAATGGCTATGTACAACGTCAAAGCGATGCTGGCGGAATAATCGATATAACTCCCAGAAAGCCAATAGGTCTCTTTTTGGGGAAATTTCCCTAACCAGGTTATTACTGAGTAAGCAAGTGATCGCTTTAGATTCAGCTTCGACGGTTAACGGGCCTGATTCCTTACATATAATATAAGGCGTAAACATGTCTGTATTTAAACGCTCTAATTCGTCAAGGGTGACTCTTTGAACGCCAGTGACTAAAGGGAGTAACTGTAGGTGTGCTACTTTTAATATTTCACCCATTAGTTCGCCGCCTCTTGCAACAACTTCATCACTTTTTGATGTTGTTTAGTACGGTCAAAATACAGTTGAGCACGTTTTAATCCTGCTAATCCCATCTTTTCTCTTAACGCTTTAGATTCACATAACGCCAATAAGTGACGTTTAAAGTCTTCAAGGTCATCTCCTTCAAATATAAAACCTGTCTCACCGTGTTCTATTACTTCAGGAATACCACCACTATTGGCACCCACTACTGGTTTACCAGATGCCATAGCTTCGACAGTCACTTGCCCCATCCCTTCATAACGAGAAGGAATCACCAATATATCTATAGACTTAATTAGCTCTGCGGCATCTTTACGGAAGCCTAACCATTCGACAGCTGGGTGGTTTCTGTTTGGAAGTTGCTCCATATATGCAATATCTTCAGCGCTATTGGAACAATCACCAATGACAAACAGCTTAACATTTGGGTTCTGAGTATATAGTTCAGGAAATATCGACAATATTCGATCGTGAGCTTTTCTATCATTAATTGAACCAACAATGGCTATAGCAATATGCTTAGGTTCTAACCCCAACTCTGCTCTTTTTTCATTTGCATTTTTATACACATCTAAATACGCACCGTTATAAATTTTCTCAATTCTTTTAGAAAATAGCTGCTGTTGCCACTTAGGGTATTTAGTTCGAACAGAATCCGAGATGATCATATTCTTTTTTACTAACGGTAGTTGAAGCCAATCCATCCAGCCATGGGGTTTATCTAGCTTGTCCCAAATCACGACAGGAATACCAGCTAATTTAGCGGCAATGCCAACTGTCAACAAACCGCGCATGTCGTTACAGAAAATCAGATCAGGTTTTGATACTTTCAGTTTATTACGAATACTATTGATATATTTTAGTAACTGGAGTGCTGTTTTTGCTTTCTTTACAAAACCGTAACTATAGATAGCGCCACCGTAACTAGATAGCATTGAAGGATATCTGAATAGATCAAAACGATAATTTAACTCTGATAACTTTTCAGTAAACACCCCTTCATCAGTGCAAGCCACACTAACATCAAAGCCCTGTTTTTTCGCTTCGCCTAGTAGAGACAGCAAAGTTTTTTGCTGCCCAAAGATCACTTGGGGATAGCTTTCTATAAATAAAACTTTCATAAAATTTAATTATTCACAGTAGGTTTTCTAATTACAAATGAATGGCTAGCGATCAACAAACCAGCTAAAAGCCAAATATTTCGTTGCCTCAACCCATACATAGTCATGCCATAAAGTAACAACAAAATGAAGCCAAAAAATGTCGCCAAAAGAACTAACCGATAGTATCCCTCTGGCTCAATTTTTCGTGTATATAACGCCGTATACCCTGAAGCCAATAAGAATAAAATAAAGAAGGTTAGCCCCGCGATCCCGGCCTCAGTATAAATTCCGGCATACGTGTTATGAATTTCCGACACTCTATATTTAAAACCATACAATTTAGGTCCATTACCAATAATCATTGATGATTCGATATTTTCAAATATTACTTCTGCTTGCCCCGTACGAGTTTTATCAATCGTATTACTCGTACCCGTGAGAGAATTATAAAGCACGACGACCGGACGTTGCCAAGGTGGCGTATGCCCTAATGAATAATTACCATCGAAAGCAGATAAAGCAGCGGTAACGTATCCAAACAGCCCTAAAGAAAGAATTATACCGAGTAACCCTAAACGACCTTTATATAAATCTTTATTTGAACGTTCGATAAACGCTATAGGTAACAAAGTCATAATGGTTAACACCAACAATAAAAATGCTGTACGACTGCCCGTGCCGACCATAGTAATAGACATTAATATTATGAGAAAAAATAAGCCAATTTTAAGTAGTTTAGATGAACTACGAGATAAGGTCATTGCGATAGCAGTTAACAAGATTGGTACAATGAAAGCAGGTATTTGATTTTCAAACTTTAATGTTGATGATATTCTTCCCGTAAATTCATCAATTGTCCAGGATGGAGCGCTACCTGTCATTGCCCAAACTCCGACAACACTAACTACTACGCCACCGAGCAACCAAGCATAGATACAATATTTAAACTTATCCCAACTATCAATGAGTAATAGTACTGTCAATACCATCATTGCACCATAGGTATAATTTAGAACTTCAACTAAACTTCCGGTCATATACCCATAAAAAATTGAATTATTTATGAAAAATGACACCCATTCACAAATAATAAATATTGACAAAAATATTAAAGACAATTTCTGTAATTGTGTTAATTGTGTTAATTTTGTTTTATCATTCTTCCATGCATTAGTAGAAAGCATAGAAAACCAAGTGAGTATAATTGCTAACTCAGTCAACCCAAACTTTTCTCTAAGCGGTCCTAGGCTGATTGTCTCCAAAATCCCTGTAGCAAAAAACGCAAGGTAAACGCCTCTGGATGGTACTTTCATTATCCATTGAAATATAACTCCTAGTAATAGAACTCCTGGTACGGCAAATAAATAAATCATTAACTTCTACTTTCTTGTAATCCGTTTGCTTTTCGTACTACTTTTTTCAGGCCAACTGGAATCATAGGATAGATTAGGCGAGCTAAAGGATACGCTAAATACCAAGGAGGTAATCGAAACCAAAATACAGACTGGATACCAAATCGAGCTAAGCGTTTATTCTGCTTGGAAGTTTTGAATTTACTTTGGAAAAAGCTTTCATCTCTTACATAGCGACAAGCTAAAACTTCCGGTAAGTTGGCCACTTTGTACTTATTAGCAACACGCAGGAAAAACTCGAAATCAATCAGGTAAGGCTGCTGGGGATCATAGTTGATGCCTTCATCAATTAATGACTTGCGGAATGTAATACCACTGTGCGTATAAGGAATACACTTAGCACATTGCCTACGTATTTCTTTATCGGTTAGTGGATAAATTCGGTCAATATGCTCATTTCGTTGTGTATCGCGTCGTTCTTCGCCACACCCAACCCAAGCATGATCAGGATTGCTATCCAAAAACTCAGCTTGCATTTTTAAACGCTCTGGATAAGCAATATCATCGGCATCCAAGTTGGCGATATATTTACCTTTCGCTTCCTCACAAGCTAGTTTAAGAGCTGCTGCTCGGCCCATACGATTGCCTCGAATCAATCTTATCCGTTCATCAGGAATAGATTCGATAACTTCAGGTGTTCCATCAGACGAGCCATCATCGATAATTAACACTTCAATTTCAGATAGAGTTTGAACTAATAAACTGTCGATAGAACGTTTCACTAATTCTCTTTCGTTATAAACTGTGATGATAGCGGTTACTTTAATATCAGACATTATTGATATTCCAAAGGGTAGTAAATTCAAAGCGATAATTTATACCTACATAGGCATAAATAGTAAGTGGGCTCTAGTTTATTTAGAAAGCAGCGAATTGTATAAGTCGATATATTTATTGACCATAACATCTACAGTAAACATATCTGCTACACGTTTTTTTCCTTTGTCAGAGCGCTTTTCTGCTTCTCTGGGATCTTCAAAGACGTCTACAATTACATCTGTAAGAGATGAACTATCACCCGTTTTAAACATGAAAGCAGTATCACCGGCGACTTCTTTAAAAACCGGGATATCAGAACAGACAATCGGCACTTCAAGGGCTAACGCTTCTGCCACGACCAGACCGAAACCCTCCTGAGTACCATCACTCGGTATCACCATGACGGTAGAACCAGAAACGAGATCCATTGTTTGCTCTCTTGGCAACCATCCCATGAAAGTTACGTGTTGATCTAGACCTAGCTGTTTGCATAGATCTTTTAATTGTGGCTCATCGGGACCAGAGCCAACGAACAATAGTTCAGTATTCGGG
Organism: Vibrio limimangrovi; assembly: GCF_054064025.1. Lineage (NCBI taxonomy): Bacteria > Pseudomonadati > Pseudomonadota > Gammaproteobacteria > Vibrionales > Vibrionaceae > Vibrio > Vibrio limimangrovi. The sequence continues at coordinate 216,951 of NZ_JBSUGF010000012.1, read as the reverse complement.
TGTGCTTCTAGTATTGATGGCAAAGACTCCAATAAGAGACCCTGTCCTTTTACTGGCACCATTCGACCAACACAGACAATGCGGTTAGGACTGCGCTCGGCGAAAGGTCTAGTATGTGTCGCGATACCCTGAACATCTATGCCATTTAAGAAAATTGATTCTTTATCTGATGCAATTCGGCCTTGAGTAAAGCTACTGGCTACTGTTTGGGAGATATAAACGACATGGTCACATAGTTTGGCTGTCCATCTCAGACCAAGTCTTAAATGTAAACTCATTGAACCGTTGAGCTCATGCTGAGTAGATACGACAGCTACACCACATTTTTTTGCGGTTAGCCGTGCGGAGATAGCTGGTATCGCAAAGTTTGTATGTACAAGATCTACTTTATGACGCTTGATTACTGTGGACAATTCTTTAGTAAAAGCCTTATGTTGACGATATAAATCCCATACATATCTTTTAACTGGAACAATTATATCGTAAACAATCACGCCATCAGGAACTGTTCTCGGGTCACCTTGTTTACCATCATCAAAGCGACAATAAATAACATTATTTCCTTCCGAGATTAATCTTTCAGAAATAGAGTCCAATAGGCTCCATATTGAATGAGCACCCAACCGATCTGTAAATAAATATGTTTTCATTTTTATAAATATTAGTTAACTATGCTTTTACTTGTCTTATTGCTCTGACAATCTTCCGAACACCTAAAACTACAGCTATTCGCTTCAATTGACTTTTTGATTGTCCTTTAAGATTAATAAAATGGGCATAATTGTTTAACCCAAATAATCGTACTAAAAGGTTCTGTGGAAGAGCTTTCGCATCAACGTTGCGAGCAAAGCCCACCCCTCGAAGGAAAACCTCAGTATTGTCCGGAAAAGCTTTTACAGCTAAATTCCAGTAGCAAGAGGCAAATGCATGACTACGAGACTTATTCAGGCTTTCTTTATCCGAACAGATAGATATAGCGTTATCAAGCATAGGATAAGTTGCAATGGCGTTGGCCGTATCAGATTGTCTAGATAGACGCTCATAAGGATGCCATTGATAAAATCCAGTAACTAGCTCAGGAACACAATCAAACTTTGCACCTGAAGCTGCGATTCTTAGCGCAAAATCAAAATCATCGTTTAATTTGTGGCATTCTTTCCAGCCATTTACACGCTCAACGACTTCGCGACGAAAGAGATAACTGAAATTAGGGTTAAACTTTCCTTGTAGAAGATTTATCACCATATCTTGATTATCTTGGGCTTTAATGAATTTACTACTTTCCCAATATTCTCCCATACGCCAACTGCCATAAACGACGTCGACATCACGGTTACTCTCTAAGTATTGAACCTGTTCTTTAATCTTATTCGGTGTAAGAAAGTCATCCGAATCAAGAAACTGAATATACCTCCCTGAACTATGTTTAAACCCTAAATTACGAGCAGTAGCAGGCCCTGAATTTTTTTGAGAAAATATTTTCAATTTAAATTTATCTGTAGATAATTGATGTAGTTGTTCTAATGTACTATCAGTCGAACCATCATCTACAATAATAACTTCCGCACATTCAATTTCTAGGTCCAACAATCGTTGAAACATTTTTTCTATCCATATCTTACGATTATAGATAGGGATGATTATAGATACATTCATTTTAATAACATTTAAATTTAGACTTGAAATGAAATTATTTATAATTAATTGATAGTATTCTTAGGTGGAAATCTATTCAAAATAAGATCTAAATAATACTTTCTACAGCAGCTCTTAACTCACTGAGCCCCTGTTTTAAATCAAAACACGTACGAACTCGTTTAAAAGCAGCTTCTCCTAAAGACTTTCTGATAGTTTCACTATGCATGAATTTGATCGCGTCAGCAACTTCTTGTGCTTCACCTGGATTAACCAAAACGCCAGTTTGCTTATCTACAACCAACTCTGGCGTTGCCCCAGCGCACGTGGCGATGACGGGAAGATGATGTTGACCAGCTTCCACTGGCACGAGCCCGTAAGCTTCTCCGTCGTAAGAAAGAGCTAACACATAATCAGCCATAGAATAAAGCTTATTCATGTCCTTTTGATGGCCTAGTAATCGGATAGAGTCAGGGGAATCTTTCACCATTCTTTTAATCTTTTTACCATATTCAATAAAGGAATCATTACACCCACCAGCTATTACTAGATTTGAATTAGGTAAATCTGACGCCAATAAGCGAAAAGCTTCGATTGCTAAATCCTGTCCTTTACGTGGCTCAATTACTGCTGGAAATAAACCTACAATGCTATCCTTAGGTATATTGAGCTCTTGCCGAACTAAATCTTTGTCATAGTTTGCTTCTAATTTTGAATCTAGCCCATCATAAATACGTATAACTCTAGTCTTTGTCCCTGTATTCCTAGCTTGTTCAGAAACAATATCAGAAGTACATATAATGAGATCTGCCAAATCCAACAGTTCTTTTGAATATCCGGCTTGATGAAAAAGATTACGGATATGTAATACAATTTTGCAACCTAACTTTTTAACTTCTTTGATATCCCATATGTCTCGAAAACGAAGTAAGTTAAAGTATACTACATCCGGATTTTCAGCCTTTAAAATTCTGTTTAATTTCTTTGATCGTATTATTTTATTAATTCGATCTAATCCTTTAGGCGCTTTCGTATATGCTTCTGGCATCCATTTTTTTATTTTGGAATGTCGATATATGAATTGTTGTGATTCTATTTTATACTGTTCAAGGTGTTCCGAAGGAAAAGGAGCACATACTTTGACTTCCCAAGCAGCAGTTTCTTCGGCATATAGATAACGTTTTAAACATTCCTCAGCCCCACCCCACCATTGGCTGTTGTCTATATATAATATTTTCATTTATATTTTTCACCTTAATAATCCAGATTCATAAATATATAAATAGAATATGTTATATTTAAAGTTTAATTAAATTTTTAAAGAAAGAACAAACCCTTAATATAGATCCAGATAATACCCACCAATTGATGAGAATTTCTCGACTAGTCTTAGCATTTTTAAAAACAGATTCAAAACGTTCAACACATTTATCAGGGGAGTGACTAAGTGAATTTATGTAGCATTCATTGCTCAACTCTTTGTACTCCCTTACATCTTTCGTTAGTAATTCATCTAACATTTTGGATATTGGTATATTTTGATATGTACTTACACTTTCACCCACGTCACCAAATTTCATATCCTTATAATAACCAACAGAACACCCATTTTCGTTGTAAGCAGTCGCAACAATTGATGGAACTCCCATAGACGATGCTTCAATAACTGTTGTACCCATCCCGATATAGACCCAGGCGTCTTCTAGAACTTTTGTTATATCTTTATGGTCTATTGGCCCAAGAAAGTTTACTGAGCTTCCAGGTGGTAAGTTTAGTTCTTTAATCTTCTTTCTTAATTCCTGCTCATCTTTATCTGTACCGTTTCCGTATATTTCTAGTTTCACATCTGTCGAGAGGCTAAACTGCTCTATGATTTTTGGTAAATGAAACAAATAACCTTTCATTATAGGTTCAATTCTGGAAATAGTTAAAACCCTAAGTGGTTCTTTAGGCGGTTCACTTAACTCTCTATGGTTTAATAACTTGACAGGAATTGGGTTGATTGAACAACTGGAATAATCTCTATCACCTTCGCTCTGATGAATAGACTTACAACCATCATTCATAAAAACTAAGTTTGTATTTGGTAAACTTTTCAAAAGAAACATAGTTTCTATATGAGAGCCATAAGTCTTTCTATGTAATAATGTGTGAGGTGTCAAAGCGTATATCAATAATGGTGAGCTTTTTCTATAATTCTTAGGTATTGCTTTGATTAAAAAGGCACTATTGCTCGTCATAGCAATTACCCCTTTAATATTTCCCCATCTAGCATCTGTTATTGGCTTTACTTTAATGAATTCTAGGAATGATCTGCCACTAATGTTTAGGTTAAATACTTTAACGGATTCTTCAAGTTTATCCGCTAATCTTTCAATTATTCTTTCGCCACGTGAAACTATATTTACCTTATATCCTTTTCTCGAAAACTCATTGGCTAGATTAATCGTTAATATCTCGGTACCTGCCGTTTGCTGCATATCATCAACCAATAAGACAACACCTGGTCTGAACTCGTCTTTCATAAATTGTAATTCTTTAATGTAAAAAACATAACACTAGTAATTTAAAACTTCCATAAAATATAAAAAATAGATTCATGTTTCAGCTTTTAATCGTCTCAAAGCAATATTAAAAACATCTATGAAAGCAGGGATTTTTAAAAACCAACAGGCCAAAATATATACAACGACTCCAACTATAATTTTTACAATAATTTCTATTTCAATACTATCTAGTTTTATAAAAATAATACTTAAAAACATAATGAACGAAGCTATTATAGTTGGTAGTATTTGCTTTATTTGCTCTTTCGCACCAAATCCAAACAATTTCCCTGGGTAATATGTATTAATAAAAAATGAAATTATAGTGAAACCTAACTGAGACATTGCTACTGCGACAATACCATGTGGGATAGCGATAATTAAAGCTAAGATAGATACAGGAAGCTTAATAAGGTCAGCTTTTAAAAATAAGTCTGAACGTCCTCTAGCATTTAATATATTTAGATTTAATGCACTTATGGGTGTAAAGGCTCTAGCCATAGAAAGAATTATTAATATGGGGATAATTTCTTCCCACTTTTCACCTAAAAATATTAGAACAAATTCTTCTGATATTGCTGCAAATCCTACAAAAATAGGCAAAGTGAGTAATGTCACGATTCCCATAACTTTTATATAGATCTGAACCAATCGCTGTTCTTCTTCTTGGATTGATGTCATAGCAGGGTAAGTTACCCCTTGAATTGTCGAACTTATAGTTGAGGATAGTATATTAGTAAATTTATAACCTTGCTGATAATACCCAACCTGCGTTGCGTTAAAATATCTACCTATTAAAATGGAGTATAAGTTTTGTACAACAGTGGCAAGAAGTCCTGCAATTAGCAAGTTCGAACCAAACGAAAACAAAGTTTTAAACGACTCTTCTGAAAACAACCATTTGGGACGCCATCTAGAATAGCTTACTAATAAAATAGTACTTACCATTGATTTGGTCAAATTCATTCCAACTAATGTCCAGTAGCCGAATTCATTACTAATCATGTAAATAGCAACAGTCGCACTGACCAACATAGATATACTATTAATTAAGCCTTGAATTCTAAAGTTCATAGCTATTAATAGTTTGGTTCTAGGGACAACTGCTATTGCATTAATAATTATTATTATAAATAAAACACGTGATAAGTTCGTTAATTCGGGTTGATTATAAAAGCTAGAGATATAAGGAGAGGATATATAAAGAAAAAAGTATAGTAAAATTGACAGAAGTAAATTTATATAAAATACTGTAGATAAATCTTCGTCAGTAACTCTTTTGCTTTTTTGTATTAAAGCCTGTGAAAACCCTGAATCGATTAATGATTGTGATACAGCTAAAAAGATAGCTAACATTGCAATCATACCAAAATCAGAAGGCGATAGAACTCTAGACAGATATATAAGTAAAACGAAACTACCAGCTTGGTTAAATAACTTGTCTAGCAGAGTCCAAATTGCTCCATGTACGACCTTATTCTTTAGGTTGCTCAATGACAAATCCTTATATAACAATCACTTAAGATAAAGATTGGTTAGTTTATAGGTTAGAGAATGATTTCAATTTAATTAATATGCCTGATAAGTTCTTTTGTAAGCTTTTTGGCACCCTTTTCATTCATATGATCAAAATCTCCTAAGTCAGAATCATCAAATATAGGTGAATCATAAAAATCTAAGATTTCGACATTATCAAGGTCTAAAGAATGTAACTTTGCGAATAACTCTGACTTGTTTGGTAAACAATCCATATAGGACTTTTGGGCAGGTGGAATAACTATATATAGCTTCCTATCATCCTTTCTAACCATATCATTAAGTTTTGTTAACCATTCTAACTGGTCAGGGTCTCTTCGGTTTTCTCTTATGTGTGTTTTTGCGCGTTGCTCAGCTGTGATATTTTTAATAAAACTATTTTTTTTATCATAACCAAAGTATGTTTCATCTATTTTTACTTTATTGATTTTCTTGCATTTTTTGTAAATCTTATTTTCTAGTTTTTTATTAACCAAACCTTCTTCTTGATATGGGATATCAAAAAAATATTTGTAAGTAGATAATCTGTATCTTTCTTTTATTTTTATTAAAGACAAGCCTGGTGTAAAAACACTATAGAAAAACACAACATTCTTTAGATTATTAATCCTTTTCCCATAACTCTCATATAACTTAAAACTAACATAGGCATCTGTGCTCGTTAATCCTAAATTGTATATTCCATTTTCACCTTTAGTAAATACACCATAATCAGCGTGAGACCCACGCAATACTAATGTTTCGATGTTATCTATATTCTTTTCTAAACCTAACTTCTTTTTATATACATATTCTATGAATTCATCATCCATGTATAATTGATCGTTTCTCTGTCTATACTTTCTTATTCTGTCGCGAACAATTTTTGGTGTGATTTTTTTTAAGATTGTATAAATCATTTACTATATCTTTTGTAGTTAATTTAATTACTTGAAAGAATTAATACATTTAATCACGCTCTCAACTTCATCCGAACTTAATACAGGACTCATCGGAAGACTTACCACTTGTTCATGTATCTGTTCTGAAATAGGGAAACTATCTTGATTCCACTCTGGATAAGCTTCCTGCTTATGTGGCGGTATTGGGTAGTGGACTAATGTCTGAACGCCATTCTCGCTAAGGTGGTTTACAAGCGCTTCGCGCTGAGTTGTTTTAATCACAAACAGATGCCAAACATGTGCATTTACATCTTCAACCTTAGGCAGTTCGATTAATGGGTTATTGATACCTTTTAGGTATGCTTGAGCAACGTCTTGACGAGCTTTAATCTCTTTATCTAAATAGCGTAGTTTTACACGGAGCATGGCCGCTTGTATTTCATCAAGACGGCTGTTCACCCCTCTATACAAGTTTTTATACTTTTCATGTGAACCATAGTTGCGAAGTGCAGATATAGTTTCGGCTAACTCGCTATCGTTCGTCGTTACAGCACCGCCGTCGCCAAGTGCGCCAAGGTTTTTCCCCGGATAAAAACTAAACCCGGCAGCGTCCCCTAAGTTACCAACTTTTTTCCCTTTATATAACGCACCATGAGCCTGGGCACAGTCTTCAATCACTTTTAAATTGTGCTTTTGGGCAATTTGGTTAATCTCGTCCATACCAGTTACTTGGCCATAGAGATGTACCGTTAAAATCGCTTTGGTCTTTTCGGTAATTGCTTGCTCTATCAGGTTTGGATCTAAGTTGAATGTGTGGATATCCGGCTCGACTAATACGGGTGTTAAACCATTTTCAGAGATAGCTAGAATTGACGCGATATAGGTGTTTGCAGGCACAATGACTTCATCACCTTTTTGCATCACGCCGAGTTCAATATAGGCGCGTAAGATCAACACTAATGCATCCAGGCCGTTTGCTACACCTAAGCAATACTCTGTCTCACAGTAATTCGCGAACTCTTTTTCAAATTCCTCGACTTCTTTACCAAGCACGTACCAACCAGAATCAATGACTCGAGCACATGCTTCTTTAAGCTCGGCTTCATATTGCGCATTTATTTTTTTTAAATCTAAAAACGGAATCATTTCTTTATTTCTCTTGCAGGATTGCCAACGACGGTGGTGTGAGGGGCTACATCTTTAGTAACGACTGCACCTGCGCCAACCATTGCAAATTCTCCAATGGTAATGCCTGGAAGTATGGTCGCGTTGCCTCCTATAGAAGCCCCTTTTTTTACGACGGTTTTCCAGAACTCTTCAGGATATTGCTTGGAACGTGGTGATTTATCATTGGTAAAAGTAACATTCGGACCGATGAAAACATCATCTTCAATGGTTATACCATCCCATATCTGTACGCCGCTTTTTATTGTGACGTTATGTCCAATCACAACATCGTTTTCTATAAAGCAATGCGAGCAGACATTACAATTGTTACCAATTACCGCCTCCGGTAATACAACACAAAACTGCCAAATGTTGGTATCGGTACCAATCTTGGTTGACTGAACATCTGATAAGCTATGAATCATGGTTTACCATCTTTTTAAATGCCTCGTAATCACGAATATAATCAGATTCGTCATACAGCGAGTCAGCCAAAACCATCAATACACAGTCTTCTGAAAAGTCGTACATTTCCCGCCAGACAAACGACTCGATATAAAGCCCTTGCTCTGGGCTATCCAACAAGATGTTTATTTTTTCTTTGCCGTCATCTAGCAGAAAGCGACATGAACCTTTTAATACAATGGCCAGTTGCTTTAGCTCTTTGTGCGCATGAAAGCCTCGACGGACGTTTTCTTTGGTATTAAACAGGTAGTAAACTCGTTTAATAGAAAAAGGGATGTTTTTGTTATCTTCCAGCGCGACTAATGACCCGCGCTCATCACCATGGCTTTGAAACTGTATAAATTTAATGTCCATAATTTTTTTTCTTTTTAACTAAATCTAATAAATATTTGCCATAGCCATTTTTCATCAGAGGGTTAGCCATTGCTTCTAATTCATCTGCTGTAAGCCAGTTCTGGTTAAAAGCAATTTCTTCTAAACACGCAATTTTAAAACCCTGACGCTTTTCAATGGTTTCCACAAATGTTGCTGCTTCCAACAGGCTGTCATGCGTTCCTGTGTCTAACCAGGCAAAGCCACGCCCTAGTAACTCGACATCCAGTGAGCCGTCTTCTAAATACATTTGATTTAGTGCGGTGATTTCTAGCTCACCCCTTGCTGAGGGTTCTACTCGCTTGGCAAATTCAACCACCCGGTTATCGTAAAAATAGAGGCCGGTTACCGCATAGTTTGATTTAGGCAATTCGGGCTTTTCTTCAATCGAGACTGCTCTCATTTTGTCGTCAAACTCGACAACACCAAACCTTTCTGGATCTTTCACTTCATAGCCAAAAACCGTTGCACCATCGGCTTTGGCGGCAGCCTTTTGCAATTTCGGAGAGAAGCCTTGTCCCCAAAATATATTGTCACCCAGAACTAAACAGACAGAATCGTTACCAATAAACTCTTCACCGATTAAAAATGCTTGTGCTAGTCCATCTGGTGAGTCTTGCACGGCATATTCCAGTTCAATACCAAACTGTTTTCCATCCCCTAACAGGCGCTGGAAGCTGCTTTTATCTTCGGGAGTCGTGATAATGAGGACTTCCCTGATACCTGCGAGCATAAGAACTGATAAGGGATAGTAGATCATCGGTTTGTCGTAAACCGGGAGGAGTTGTTTGGATACGCCAAGCGTAATCGGATACAGGCGACTACCCGAGCCGCCTGCCAAAATAATACCTTTCATAAATTACCTAGTACCAACTTAATTATTATTTATTGACCTGAACCTAAGCGCTCTCGGCTGTATGAGCCATCTAATACACGGCTCCACCAGTTTTCATTGTTGAGATACCATTGCACTGTTTTTCGGATGCCACTTTCAAACGTTTCTTCCGGCTTCCAGCCTAGTTCATTGGCGATTTTGCTTGCGTCAATGGCATAACGTACGTCGTGGCCCGGGCGGTCTGTTACATAGGTGATCAAATCCTGATATTGAACGACGCCTTCTTGTTTGTTCGGAACCAGTTCTTCCAAAAGCGCGCAGATGGTTTTCACCACTTCAATATTGGCTTTTTCGTTATGACCGCCGATATTGTAGGTTTCCCCTACCACACCTTCGGTCACCACTTTATAGAGTGCTCGCGCATGGTCTTCTACAAATAACCAGTCACGGATTTGCATACCATCGCCGTAAACAGGAAGTTCTTTTCCATCCAAAGCATTTAGAATCATCAGTGGGATCAGTTTTTCCGGAAAGTGGAAAGGACCATAGTTATTTGAACAATTTGTCACTACGGTTGGTAAACCATAGGTGCGTTGCCATGCACGGACTAAATGGTCACTCGACGCTTTGGATGCAGAATAAGGAGAGGAAGGCGCATAAGAAGTGGTTTCGGTAAACAGGTCGTCAGTTCCTTCTAAGTCACCATAAACTTCATCGGTGGAGATATGGTGGAAACGAAACGCTGATTTTCGGGTAGAGTCCAGTTGATTCCAATAAGATCGAGCTGCCTCTAGCAAGGTATATGTACCGACGATATTGGTTTCAATAAATGTAGCAGGACCATCGATAGAACGGTCAACATGAGATTCCGCGGCCAGGTGCATGACAGCGTCTGGCTGATGTTGCGCGAACACCTTATCCAGTGCAGTTCGATCGCAAATATCAACCTGTTCGAACGCATAACGCTCGTTATCTTCTACCGAAATTAATGACTCTAAATTGCCAGCATATGTGAGTTTATCAACATTTACTACGCTATCTGACGTATTACTAATGATGTGTCTTACCACGGCGGAGCCGATAAACCCGGCCCCACCTGTTACTAAAATTTTCATTTTTGCTCTAATTATATGCCTGTCTCACTACCTAGCCATAAGTTGAGACAGTTGTGATTCATTCTGAAAAAGACAAGGGTATCGATAATGGATACTTAATGTGACCAATTGGCATTCACTTATCCCAACTGGTCTTTTTATTAATTACTTGCTATCGCTACTGTATGAATAGTTGTAGTAACCATACCCGTAGTAGCTTGATGCTTTTTTCTCTGTCGCGTTAAGGATTACCCCTTTCACATCAACGCCCGCTTGTTCGAAACGGTGACGAGCAACATCAATCTCTTTTACGGTATTCATACCAAATCGTGTCACCATTAAGGTGGTTCCGGCGAACGCACCCACAATGCTTGCATCTGTCACCGCGAGTACTGGCGGAGTATCGATGATCACTAAGTCATAATGCTCACTGGCCCATTCAATCAAACGCTGGAAGCGAGGGTGCATTAATAGTTCCGATGGGTTTGGTGGAACCTGACCACGAGTGATGATATCCAGGTTTTCTAGTTGAGTAGTTTTTACCGATTGTTCAAGCTCAATTTGACCAGATAAGAAATCAGAAAGACCATTATCCCACTTCAAACCGAAAGGTTGTTGCATATACCCTTTGCGCATATCGGCATCAATCAGCAATACCTTTTGTCCCGTTTTTGCCGCCACAGCAGAAAAGTTCGTAGACACAAATGACTTACCGACACCAGGTGCAGGGCCAGAGATCATCACGACGTTATTTTTCGCTTCCATCATCGCAAAGTGCAAACTTGTGCGTAAGCCACGTAATGATTCTATCGATAAGTCGGCAGGATTAGATTCTGCGAGCATTACTAGCTCTTGGTTTTGTTTATGTTTACCTTTGAGAATGTTTGATAGTTCCAGCTGTAAGACAGATTTAGGCACACTGGCATAAACAGGTAAACCGATTCGCTCAATATCATCAGGATTTTCTACACCACGATGGAAAGCGGCTCTCACAAACACGTAAGAGACACTCAGCAAACCACCAAGTAGCGTCGCTAGTACTACAATTAGTTTCTTTCTAGGCGCGATTGGGTTGGCAAAAGATTGTGCGGCATCAAGGATACGTACATTACCTACCGTGCCAGCTTTCACGATGTTTAATTCTTGAACTTTATTTAATAGCTCAACATAAATTTGCTGGTTTACTTCTACATCGCGTGTCATACGTAATATTTCACGCTGCATTTTAGGCATTTTCTGAATCTGCTTGTTTAAGCGTTGTCTCTCTTGCAAAAGGATCGAGCGCTTGTCCAACAGAGCAATATAGGCTGGGTGATCTTTAGTGTATTTTTTACTGATTTCACTCTCTTTGAAGGTTAGCTCGTTTAGCTGTGCTTCTAAATTAACCGTCGCTTTTAAAGCAGATGTCGCTTCTAAGCTCAAATCAATTGAATCGTTCTGCTGACGGAAACTGTTTAATCTATCTTCAGATATTGTCAGATTATCTTTTACATCCGGTAGATGGCTCTTTAAGAACGCCAGGCTTTTTTCTGCCTCTGCAGAATTACGCTCAACGTTTTGTAAAAAATAGTTTTGTGCAATATCGTCAAGAATATCGGCAATGAGCGCTTTATTTTCTCCCTTAAAGCCCATTTCTAATATGCCAGTACCGCCGCCACGTTCAGCCAGTGAAAGGCTGCCTTGCAACCATCCGATCGCATCTAACTTACTGCGCTTGCCTACAGAGAATGTAAAGCCATCTTGAGAGTTAAGATCCGTTACAAACAGTTCGTAACCATCACTCTTAGCGAGCTCGCCAGCTTTGCCTTCTAAAACAACCTGGTTGTCGCCTCGTACTAGTTGATACGTTTTTTGTTCAGCATTTAGCACAACAATTGAGTGACTGTTGCCTGCCGCGAAATCAGGAATAGTGAATCGCCCAATCTTCAGCTCATTTACTTCACCACGCAGGCGCGCTAAACCTTTACCAATATAAGGTAAGTACTGAGGTGTCACGACAGTAGTCAGGTTAAACTTATCGACTGTGTCACCCAATATCATACGCGAGTTAATGATCTGAATTTCTGTAGTGACTGAAGATTCAGATTTGAACATCTCCCCCATATCACCGACTAAAGCACTTACTCCACCGGAGTTTTTTTGTTCAATCTGAATCAGAGCATTTGCATTATAGATTGGCGTAGAAAGCAAAGCCGAAGCAACGCCAAACAAGGAGAACATAAAGGTGATGGCGATAATCAGCCATTTTGAATCTAAAAGGATCCCGAATAACTTGCCTAAATCAATATCGTCTGCGTGAATATTAATAGCAGGTCTGGATTGCGGTGCTGTCATTGTTTTGTTTTTCCTGAAGAACAATCTAGGAGTGATGAATGGCCTGGTTAAAACAAGCTCTGATAGTAGGCGCTATAATTTTTTTGCCCAAGCATCAGCCGATTGCTCAATCAGTTGATAAGCATAATCAAACGCTTCTTTGCTTTGACGATAAGGATCGGGAATATCTTTTTTACCAATCCACTCACCAAACAGCATGGTTTTGCCACGCGCTTCGGGAGCAATTTCCGTTAACGCTTCAATATGACCTTTTTCCATTACCAATATCAGATCGTATTGAGCACAAAGCGATGAGGTTAACTGTTGGGACTGATGGTCACTCAAGTCAATGCCTAACCCTTCAGATACTTCAACCGCCATAGGGTCCGCTGGTTTGCCTACCAAGCCACTTTTTTCTGCGCCAAGCCCTGCCGAGTCGACTTGTTTAGATGGCAATCGTTGCTTCAACACGTGCTCGCCAAAAGGAGAGCGACAGATGTTGCCGACACATACAACTAAAATTTTGTTAAACATGAATCACGCCTAAAGTAAAAAAGGTCTATCCACTATGGCCAGTTACGAACACGTAACATTGCTTCTGTTAAATCGTTAAAGCCAGATATGCTTGGAACCAACATACTGATTACACGGTTCCAACGCGTCAGCGGTGCCGCTGTCACATAAACAATATCGTAGGGCTGCATATCGAACTCAGTGCCGATCACCAATGCCGAAGCATCTTTAATATTTAACTGATAAATATCTGCCAGGTGTTTTGACTTATCTTTGGAGGTGCGAATAACGAATACGCCCGTAGCATCCGCAGCCAATTCATTAATACCACCAACGCTACTTAATGCTTCAGTCAGGCTCATACCGGCGCGATCAATTTTCAGCATCTGAGGGTTATTGACTTCCCCCATCACAAATAATTTCTGACTGTCGTTGCGTGGCACATGAATGATATCTCCACCATGCAATAAGCGGTTTTGAGTCAAATCACCACGTTGCATCAAGGCATACAGAGAAACGTGCTGCTCTTGACCGTTGCGTGTTATCGTCACATTGCGCCAGTCTGCATCCGAAGCCAAACCTCCAGCCGCATTAATGGCATCAAGAAGCGTTAAAGGAATATTGGTAATTTCCTGTTTGCCTGGGGAAGAAACCTCACCGGTAATGTAGGCTTTTTGAGAACGGAATGCAGCGACGCTAACATCAACCTGTGGGCTTTCAATGTACTTTGCCAAGCGCTTTGAAATATCACTACGAATCTCACCTACGGTTTTACCGCCTACATTTACAGTACCGATATAAGGGTAATAAATGGTTCCATCAGGGTGTACCCAGTGGCCAGCTTCCGCTGCACTACGGTATGAACCGGCTGGAATGGTTAATTCAGGGTGGTCCCATACTGTCACACTGAGTATGTCACCAGAACCTACACGGTACTGGTACTGTGCAACCTTCTGATCAAGAACTGGGTTCGCTTTAGAGGAAAAATCAGGCGTACCACTATAACGAGCTACCGTTTGAGCACTGAGCGTATGTAGATTGACGACCTCTGAAATCTCAGAGTTCTGATTCGCCTCATTAACAGTCACAAGGCTTTTGCTATTTGTAGAGAGGTGTGAGCCCGGCAGAGTACAGCCAGCTAACAAGGTAGGTGCTAGCATCACTAGCATGAGTTTTGATTTAAGTTCCATGTAAGCCAAATAATCAAGAGTTGAAAAGCGTTAGCAGTTAACTTTACGGAAAACTCACTAACATCAACTATAGTTAAGTAAGGGTAAGGGCTGGACGCCCCTTAGAATCGGGAGTTGCGACGATAGAACCATCACGATAAAACATAAGCAATTGATTTAAATTAGATAATTTCTTTACATCGATACTAGCAATGAAAATTTGCTAATTTTTTACACTAATTGACATTTTTCAAGATAATGTCAAATCTTTGGAGGTTGGCTTGTTCACACGATTTCCATGTGTAATATTTAGCCTTGCAAGACCTTCTTAAGACGCTACCGCCCATCGGCTGTACGCAAACCACATAGCGCTACACTCACCACAATGTTAAAAATTGGTGTTGAGTTCTACTGACGTTTCTTTTTTGAGACGCGATAAACCGCGCCTATTTTTTATAGTTTCAAGCGCAAACATTATCCATATTGGGCTCAAGATCACAACACCTTTTCGTATGAGTAGCTACACGTAGTTGCTACGACCAGCCAAAAGCTTAATTCGCTCCAATCACAACGCTCTGAATACGGCATCCTGATGTCATATTGATTGCGAACTATCGACAACGCCTAATTCCGCAACTTCATTTTTTGCATTTTCCATTTGTTAAAAATGCTGACAAAAATATAAAAGATGTGCCAGATTAAGGTTGAAAATTACGCTCTAAACGACTACAAAAGAACCTATAGCAAGTACCATTGCTAGAACAAATAAACTATACTCGGTATTCACATAACTAAAGTTTGGCTAACTAACTAATAAATAATCACTAATATGACCGATACAATCAGCGATACAATTCAGAAAAGAGATACGTTAGAGTTGCCAGCAAGCCATTCTATCGAAAAAAAATCTAATTTAGCGGATGTCACTTCGGATTCTCTAAATACATGTATTTATATCTACTGCCCCAAGCCTGATGAGGATAAAATTGCTGAGGTTTTAAAGCGACACCCAGAGATAAATACTCAAATAAATAACTATGCAGTTAGAGACTTTAAAGGCAAGACGCTTTGCCACTTCAAAAGCTCACATTTGACACCTGAACAGCAGGCATTTTTAGTTGCTGCAACTGAACTCGGCGCTTGGGTTGAACCTCTGGTGAGCTACTTTGATCGCCGCCTTGGTTATACCGAAACAGAGCTCTTACATAGCGGTTACTTCTTACATCAAAAAGCTTTTTCTATCCTTTCTAACCGTAAGAACAGCTGGCAAAAACGAGCTATCGATCTTCTGTTTGTTTTCATGTTAGCGTGGGTTGCAATACCTATAGGATTAATCACTGCACTATTAATAAAGTTAGAGTCGCCAGGTCCAGTTTTCTTTAAGCAACGTCGTACAGGCCAGTACAACGAAGAGTTTGAGGTAATTAAGTTCCGATCGATGCGTAATGATGCAGAGAAGAATGGCGCTCAGTGGGCAACTAAAAACGATGCTCGAGTGACTAAAGTAGGCAAATTTATTCGCAAAACACGCATTGATGAGCTCCCTCAACTTATCAATGTACTCAAAGGCGAAATGTCAATGGTAGGTCCTAGACCAGAGCGTGAAGTTTTTATCGCTGAGCTCGAAAAGACCATTCCATACTATCGTTTCCGTCATGCTGTAAAGCCAGGTGTAACTGGCCTTGCCCAAGTAAAATACCCTTATGGAGCCTCTGTGGAAGATGCTGTGTGGAAGCATAAGTACGATGTCTATTATATCAAGCATCAGAACTGGAAGATGGAAGTAAAGATTTTGTTTCTAACGATCAAAACAGTTTTGTTTGGGATGGGGCGTTAATAACATATTCAAAAAATAAAAAAGAGCAGCTACCTTAAACGATGACTGCTCTTTTTTATATTCGTATTCTGGTGTTTCAGGACTTGCGTTTCGACCGATGCTTCATCGTTCCTTTTACTGCGTAAACTGTAAATGTGAATAAACTCCTAGGCAAGCTTAACCCCACGACATCTCTATAAAATCGCCACTGGTATGACAATACGGTGAGCTTATTTGCCGTCATACCAGTGTCCATTCTGTACTTAGCTAACGATTTAGGTAGACAATATGCTTTAGGAATATCTTTCAATATTTCCAGCCATAATCCCATATCTTGACGCTTACGAATAAGCGGCATATAGCGCTTACCCAAGACTTGTGTATCGTAGACTGCAGTCAAACAACCAATCACATTACTGTACATTAGTTTTTTGTAAGTTGTATATTCAGGTGCAGTTACAACATTTAGCTCTTCTTCACTGTTAAATCGCGTATAGTGAGTATATGTCAGTGGGTAGCCATTCTCTATCATGAAAGGAATTTGCTCTGAGAGCTTATCTTCAGTCCATAAATCGTCGGAATCCAAGAAAGCAATAAATCTTCCGTTTGCTTTTTCTATTGCTAAGTTTCGACTCGCTCCTGCGCCTTGGTTTTCCTTATTCTGATATACACGGATATTGTCGTACTTATCAGCGTATGTTTGAATAACTTGCCAAGTATTATCGGTAGATCTGTCATCTACTATTATAAGTTCCCAGTTTTTATATGTTTGGGATAGTACACTTTGAATACTATCTACAACTGTTGAGTCAGAGTTGTATGTAGGCATTATTACAGAAATAAGGGGTTGAGTATTTGGCATAGTACTGGCTACCTTACGAACCATCCAGCTTTTGTACAATTTAGCAAACCAGAAGAGAAGCTATCCTCGGATAACTTGTAATTAACCGAGGGACGAAGCGGACTATTTAATTTTCTTAAATATTTCAGCCCACATTACTTCTGTTTGGGTCTTATATTCCGAAATTTTATTGCGGTATATTTCATCGTCAATCGTATTAATCGAATTACTTAATGCCTCCTTAAGCTTTTCTTTATTCCATTCTGGGGTCGCTAAGAATTGGGCTCTATTGTATTCAGAGAAAAGGTTTTCATATTTATGGCTCCAACTTGTTCCCACACATGGAATTCCTTGAGTCAAAGCGCTAACACAACCGTGAAAACGAGAGCAAATAATGCCTCGACTGGATCCAATTAACCCTTTAACTTTTAATGAGTTATTTTCTTCAATGATATCAATTGGGTACGAAGTTTCAGCCTTTACTTGCTCGCATAGGTCGCCGTCGCACTTACCTTCATGGTTAAGCAGCACTGGTGTATGCCCAAGCTCAACAATACTTTCCACTGACTCTACTAGGAAATCAACATAGCGAGCCTTCCAGCTTGAGTTACTATTTCTCTCATTCACCATGTTGTAATTAGGTATGATGAAAATTGTATTGTTATATTTAGTGTAATCTTCTCCCACCTCACCTTTTACTAAGTTCGTAAAATCAGGGGCTATTTTAAGCTTAGACGTGTCTGTAATGTAAGGGGTAATACCATCAAAGCTACTTTGTTCTCGAGCGAAGATTAAAGCCGCTTTGCTAAAACCATCTTTAACGGCCGCTTGTTTGTCTGAGTCTGTAAAAGGCCCTAAAGCTTGAGGCATAAAAATAAAAGTTTTCTCGTGTTTATCTAGCCTTTTTACTTCTTTTGCTACGGCTTCAAGATGCTTAGTCGGCCATTGATCCCCATAAGCAAACCCCGATGCATCTAATACGACATCTACATCTGCTTCAGTAACAATGCCCCAGTTATTTTTAAGCCAGTTTCTAACTTTGGTTGGTAAATGGTAAGACAATTCGTTCAAGTCTAAAAAGCGCTTTTTCAAAGATAGTTTTTGATACGCGTTAACTCCCACTCTAGCTTTATAAGGCGAATTGCCATTTGGTGCTAACACAACCTCTGCACTTGGGTCAAACTCATTCAATTTCTGAATTACAGCATGTAGCATTAGCTCTGCGCCTTTGTTAACAAATTGAACACCTTTAATTTCAACGATCATTACTTAACTACCTTTATTAAATCAGAATTATCTTTTTTGTGAGAGAATGGAATAAACCCTTCTGGGTCAGCATAACCCACAGACATCAACATTACTGTTCGCTCATAAGGCTGTAAGCCTAGCAGTTTTTCTAATCTCTTCTCTCTGTCTTCTACATCTGGCCAGTTTATCATGCATGAACTAAGCCCCATCGTTTCTAAAGCTAATGCAAATTGCATCGCTACTAATGAGCCGTCTATATAAATTACGTGGCGATCACGTTCTGCAGGATATGCTGATAAATCTCCTACTACCGCAATAATCACTGGGAAATTATGCCCAAAACCAACAGTCCCCATAGCACTATCTGCTACTTTAGTTACCATTTCTTTACTCGTAACCACATGAAACTTAAATGGCTGACGGTTACACGCAGAAGGAGCTTGCTTAGCAACGGTCATCGCTATTTCGAGCTTCTCCATTTCAACTAACTGCTCAGTATACCAACGTGTAGAACGCCTCTGCTTGAAAAGCTTTTCTAGTTGATCAATCGTAATTTCAGAAACTTCACTTGCACTCTTTACATATGGAACAGAATTCATTGTAAGCTCTTCTATAGCCTGAATTTTGTCTAAGCACTCAAAGTAATCAACTTTGGCTTTACAAATATCACGGTCCTCAGCGGTGATATCGAAAAAGTGACTTAATACACTAACACACCAATCTAGTTCTTCTTTCTTGAGCTGGTCGTTATTACAAGCGACAACGAATGCATCAACAGTTTCTTGGATATAGCGAGTAGCGAAGACATCCCTGCGCGGACGCATGATCAATCCTTTTTCTAGACGATGGATATTACGTCTGAGAAGAACTCTGCTATCTTTTGCTTTAGTATTATCATCATGATATTTCAAACTACCTATCAACACCGACTGATGCTCTCGGTAAAATTTTGTACTAAAAAATACATAATATAAAGAGGAAGTGAATCTGGTTTTTGACATCAATCGTATCAAGCCTGCTCTTGTACCTTCTATGAACGTCTTAATACGGCTTTTTGTATTTTTACTTAAAAGCTTTAATAACAGGCTTTTCATTTATATTTCCTAATGCAGTATGTTGCTGGCATAAATGCGGATTTAGTCATAATGACTGCCATAATTTGAGTCTTGGGATGGAACCAAAGCACAAAGTAACTTGCGCTAGCGTACGAAATTAGTGTCGCTATTGCTGCCCCCTCCCCCCCGAACTTAGGGATCATGAAGTAGTTAAGTACAACGTTAATAATTGCAGCGATACCGTGAGTGAAAAGAGAGAACTTCAGTAAACCCTCAGCAATCAGCCATTTACTCAATAGAGCACGCATAAAAATGAAACAGCCAGCCCAGATATGAATGGTCAGAATTGGTGCGGCCGGAGCGTAAGGTTCGCCAAATGCAAGAGGAACAAGCCATTCACCTAAGAGTGAAACTGCAATTGCTATAGCAATTGCCATCCAAAGCAAAACTCCACAAAGCTTTTCAAGCTGACAATTGTACTTTTCCTTGTCATATCTAGCTTTTAATAACTTAGGGAAGAACGAGGTTGTAAGCGCTAGTGGGAAAAAATACCAAACCTCAGACAAGCGAGCCGCAACAGAATACACACCTAGCTCTGCCGCACCCACCATTTGTCCAATCATTAACTGATCAATTTTAAGGTAAACGACTGACATAAAACCAGATAAGACTAGCCACTTTGATTGATCTAATAGAGAAATGGCGTACTTTTTATCCCAAGAGAAGTGCTTTAAACTAACGACTTCAACAAATTGCTTGTTATAGTAAAGATAGCTTGATACATATAGCACTCCACGTACGATAACTTCTATAAAAAACACCCAAATGAAAAAGCTCAGCTCAGTTTTCAGGAAAATACCAAATAACTTAGCAATGCTAGAAATCGCTAACGTGGAAACTCTAATAAAGACAAGGTATTTGGAGGCAACTTCAGCTTGAAAATAGAATTCAATCACGTAAAGAGCAGAAGATATATTGACAAGCGCGGCAACTATAAGCCACTTAGGGTCTACAAGGTCAATAGAACTCTGCCAAATCCAGATAGCGCCAATAGCGATGGCAGCACCGACTATACCTCCCATTAAACGCAATAAAAATGAGGGGGAGAGTACTTCATACTGACTGCGACCATTTACTATCTCCCGAGTAACAAGAGCATTGAGTCCTAGCGAAGTAAAAGGTGCTAATAATGCTAAGAAAGATACTATAAAGTTGTATTGTCCGAATTGTTCTGGAGCCAAGTATCTAGCTAGAAAAATATTAATTAAGAACGTTATAACTAAAGTTATTAATTTTTCACCAAATAACCAAGCTGTATTTTTAAGCGCTTTTTTTGTTGAGTTCATGTTAATTTTATTATTTTTAAAATTTAGTAATCACAAGAAATAGCCTTTATAAATATCTTTTAACGCTATAATTTTACTGTAACGAATCTTCTTAAATGATTTGATATAGAACGCCAAATTAAGGAGAATACTCCAGCCACCAAAGATTTCTTTAAAAGCAATACCTCGAGCTATCATTTCATTACTATTCTTAATTTCTTTACCAGAAGATTCTAAGGGATGTCTTGTAATCACCTCGGGCATAAAACCCAACTTATAACCAGACTTACTCAAGCTTCTCAAAAAAACAGGCTCATCACAAAGAGGGTACTGTGCACCTGCGCCTAAATTTTCTGGAAAAACTATATTGGGATTATTTAATAGTATACTTGCTTTGACTGCGATTTCTATAGTACCAACTTTTAGGATAGATATATTATTATGCCTAAACTCTTTATTCGAGTAGTTTTTAATTAGCCTTTTACCTTCCAAATCTGAAACAGAGAATGTTAGTACATCGTAATCACTATTATCGAATGCCATCGTTATTCTCTCATAACACTGTTTCTCTAATACAATATCATCATCCAGAAAAAATACATAACTTGAATCCTGTGGTATATGTTTTAGGGCTATATTCCTACTTTTCGTTACGCCCTTATCATCCGAAAATAACGTAACCACATCACTCCGATGAGAGATATGGTTGAGGAATTCGTTTTGAGTACTTTGAGCAGCACATTGCGAAACTACAACATAAGAGATTTCATCTCGTTGAGGTAGTAAGATATTAGGAACATTAAGTATACGCTCGCCGTAAGCAGCCACTAAGAATGTAACTTTTTTCATACTATTACTTTCTCAAGTTTCGCTGTTTCAAAAAAAGTGATAGTGCAGACTTATAGTTGTCAGCAGAAATCAATCTGGCCATAGAGAGAAATGTCATGGTTTCTCCCGTTACTTTATAACGCATGATTTCCATCGATTTCTTATGAGCCTCATTCATTTTACTTTCGTGTTTATCATAAAACAGCTCAAACCCTCTTGTCTTCCGATTATTAGAGCTCGATATCCTCTCCCCTTCATGCTCTGTATTTAAAAAGTAGTTGTACTTACCAACTTTATACCCCTTCCCATATCGAGCAACTAGTCGAACCCAAGTGTCATAATCTTGAAAGGCTGGCATCGCTTCATCAAATCCACCAATGGCTTTCAGTTTAGCTAAACTAGTCAACATTTGGTTTCCAACCAAATTTTGATACAGCAAGTTATCTAAATCAAACTCTCCTTGTTCAAAACCAAACTTTCGTTGAATTTCTCTTTTCATAGTGACTTCAATAATATTTGCACAAACCAAAGAGTACTTCTCATCATACACATTGACTAAGTCTTCTACACGAGTAGGTCCAAAGCAGTCATCGTCATCCATACCAGTGATAAGCTCTCCAGTAGCTGAATTCAAAGCCACATTTCTAGAGTAACAAGCTCCACGACCAACATTATTTCTGAAGTATTTCAGAGGGTAAATCAATTGCATCTCTTCAATAACATCTGATGTGTCATCAGTTGATGCATCATCTACTACTATTACTTCAAGGTTTCCATAGGTTTGATTATAAGCTGATTCAACTGCTCGTTTGAGAAGTTCACTTCTATTATGTGTAACAATATAAATAGTCACTAATTTCATATTTATCGCTATTCTTAAATTTCATTAATGTATATGTTCAGTTCGCTCTAACTCCGCCATCTTATAAATACAAAGTATTAAGAAAACAACCCAAGCGAAGTGAGTACTAAGATATTCAGATCGGTAAGTTGATGCAATTAAGAGATGAAAAGTTAAAAGTCCACCAATGAAAAACTTCACAGAGGTAAATCCATATTTAAAGCAAGGGTAGAACAACAACATAAAGAAACTAAAGATCATAAGGATCCCTAACGCTCCACTCTCCCAAAACATATCCAAAATGTAGTTATTTGTGATTCTAAATAAGTAGTCTTCACTATGCATTCCAAACTCATCTAGGACAGACATCGTTCCAAGCCCATGACCAAAAATTAGTTGGGTAAAATTGGATTCTGTAATTAACTGTACAAAAGAAATCATGAACTGACTGCGTGAAGAACTACCTGATGCCTCTGTAGACATTTTATAGTATATAAACTCTATTAATATAGTGCCTATATATATCAAAAACAGCACCAAAACCACAATGAGAACAAGTATAAAGAAATGACTAATTCTAGTCTTCCCTGTTAACACCGTCTTTAAAAAAGTGAATACAAAAACAAACCCCAGCAATAGAATAAAATTAATATATGCACCGCCAGAAAAAGACAATAGAACAATACCGAAAGTCAATAATAATAACATCAATCTTGTTAGGCTATGCCTTACCAAAAACACTATTAGAATTAGAGATTCCATTAGAATTGGAGATAAATAATTTGGTTCTTCAGCAATTGATGTAACGCGAGACGGAAAAACAGCTCTCAAAGCAGAAGGCACACCATGCATCCAATCTCGCGTTTCAATAAAGAAAGGTATCCCCAAAAACTTTCCTATTACTTGCCAGTACCCTAGGACAATAAAAATAAGAGCACTCAACAAACTAAGCTTTATGAATTTTCTTAATGACCTTTCTTTCGCACTTGAAGCCCAAAGAAGAAATATAAAAATATTTAGCATTAAAGAAAAAAATGTAAACATTCTTCCTATAATCACCGATTTTAAATATTCAGCAATTAAGTAATCCCTACTTAATAGAATACTAAAAAGAGAGATAAAAAATACTGAAGAAAACGATAAGCAAACAAAAGATGGGTATTTTTCGAGATTAATCTTAGTTGAGGATATAAAAAAGTAGGTAAATACTAACAATGAAGAAAAAAACAAAATAACTAAGAAAATTTTATTCCATTGTGTGACTGATAGTGGTGCAAGCAACGCAAAGAGACACATATGTGCCTCTAATAATTTTTTCGGTGCTAGATTTATACTATGCATTTTTTCTTTTTACAGCAATTCGAATTAATGCAATGAAAATGGATAAAATTGTACCAATCAAAGTACCAAGAACACAGATGATTGCTCGACTAGGACTATCTTTTTCTTCAGGAACGACTGGAGGATCGATAATATCAAAGATGTAGTTTTCTTGAGCTTCCGCTAGCATTAATTTTTTTGTCTGTTCTTCAACTAACTGATAGAAAACATTTTGCATTTCAGAAAGGTTAGTAAGGTTCAACTGCTTCTCCAAGTATTGGATGTTGTTCTTGGCTTGGTTGATATCCTTATTCTTCATCCAATCATTTAGGTCTGATATGAGCCAGTTTAGCCATTGCCTTGCTAAAATCGGTGACTGGTTTGTCAAAGATATGATTGTCGATCCACTTACCTTATTCGAGTCGATTACTAGCAATTCGTTTAAAGCTTTCGTAGCTTCCAAGATCGTTGGCTTTGGCGTTTTCCCTTCACTTACAACTCGAGTCCAAGTTCTTGTGCTCTCATCATATATTTCTGGATCTATATATACTTTTCCTGAAGTTGCATCCCAATGGTCTATAGCCATCAGTGGAATTAGCAAACCTCTACGCTCAATGAAATCCCCTAAGAAAGCTCTTGAACGCAAAGATTCAAGTGCAATTGCTTGTTTTGAGCTATCTTGAGAACCAAAACCAGCTATAGCAGCTAAACCGCCAAGTTGGCTCATTGCAGAGCTAGGTGCACTATCTGTAACGGGAAATAGCACAGCTTCGGATTTATAGAGGTTAGGTTTTGAAAGGGCAAAAATGACTGATGCCACCGCAAAAACAAATGTTATTGCAACAATAATAATCTTTTGTTGCCACAGTAAGCGTATTAACTCACTGATATCAAGTTCAAACTGATTTTTTTCCATTAATAATGCAAGGGGAGTTACCCCCCTTTCTCTTGTTGAGTGACTATACTATTAGACGGCTACTTCAACGCATTTATCGCTACACCTGTTTGGTACAGGATTTGCGTCGCGGCGGTCCAGGTGCTTAGAGCATCGCGGTAATCGGTATCGATTGGTACGACTATGGTATCACCGGCACTTAGCTCTTCGTTGTTATTACCAAACCAGTAGCCTGATGTTGGCTTGTAGACGGAACCATCCGCACGTACTACGAAGATACGGTCTTCATCCGCTTGTTTTTTCACACCACCTGCTTTGTTCAGGTAATCATCCACATCCAGCTTACTATCTAGCAGATAAGTAATTGGAACCTGAACTTCGCCCATGATTGATACTGTGTTGCGGAAGGTTGGAACAAACAGGAAGTCGCCGTCTTCTAACATGAAGTCCGTAGAACGCTCACCTTTGGTGATGCGATCTAGCTGAACAACCATACGGCCAAGTGCTTTACTACGGCTTGCTTCTTCAACAAACTTCAGTGTTTTATCAGGATCAGAGATAACAGAACCTAAGTTGCTGTCTGCACGGAAGGTTTTCTTCGCGGTCTCGGCACGCATATCCGCAGCGTACTCGTTTAGCAGTTTCTGCTCTTGTAGACGTAGCGCTTCACGAGTGAAAATTGCACCTTGAGGGTGTGCAAACTCTGTCAGACCACCCGCTCGTTCAAGTAGTTGGCCAAGTGTCTCGCCCTGACTCACTGTGTAAGTACCGGGGAAACGAACTTCACCTTGCAGAGTTACTGTGCTTTGCAGCTTAACACTTGGCTTCTCTAAAATGTTTAAACGGTCACGACCTGCGATAATCGCATCATCAGCAGTGCTACCTTGAATCGCTTTGCGTAGATCGATACGTTCTACATCAATATAAGCACGCTCATCGACACTATTAACCACGGTGCGAGCAAGTTCCGCATTGATCGTGAATGCGTTGTAAGTCAGGCCGCCTGCCGCTTCAACTAGTGTAGAAACTGTCATTCGTGGTGTAAGAGGATAACGGCCAGGGTGTTTGACTTCGCCGAACACTTCCGCAATTTGTGGCGCTAGACCCAATCGCGACTGTTGTTGAAGTTGCAACAACACTGGTGCCAGTAAAGCACGACGAGTATTTTGCTTTAGTGCTTCAAAGTCTTCCTTTGTGATCTCCTTACCTCGGAAAATAATTTTCTTTTTCTTAGCGTTAGCTTTTGACTTGCTATCTACCGCAGTCACAGCAACAGCAGGATTTAAGACATCTTGTTCTTGCTTCAGATCCTGCTCAGCCTGAGCCTGAGCTTCCTCAAGAGTTTTTGCCTTGGTCACAGACTCTTCTTGTGCAAGATTATCTAAGTCTTCATTATTAAAACGGTTAAAGACCAATACTCGGTCGCGAGAATTAAGCTGTAAGTTGTCTTTACTGCTTGGGGATAGAATCGCTTTGGCAAGGTTGACTTGATGAACCTCGATATCGCGTTGAGAATTAATTTCTCGTACGACTACAGCGTAATTAACATCTGCTGTTGAGTTGAAAGAAGAGTCAACCGAGTGGAAAAGGTCTGCAATACGTAGCCCGCTATTCCATTCAACAAAACCAGGATGGCGCACGTCACCTTCGATTTGAACATAACGAGTCAGCTCTTCACTTTTTTTCAGCACGTTGATGGCATCGCCATTTTTTACTTTAGCTTGTTGATCGGTAGACTGAGTGAAGTTGAGCGTCAATGCTTCTCGAGTGCCTTTGGCTGCGTAGCGTTTCACTTCAATCTGGTCGCCGTATGCATTGGCAGTTAAACCACCCGCCATTTGAATTAATTGTTTGTAGGTTTCACCCGACTTAACTTCATAAATCGCTGGGCGGTTAACTTCACCATCAACTGAGACGGTTTGTGCCACCGAGCCAATAAACACCACATCCCCTGGCATTAAGCGTACATCGTTTTGAGCATCACCTTTTAGCAGCAGGTCGTACATGTCTAGATTACGAATCACCTGACCATCACGCTTCAACTGAATATTACGCAATGCACCACTTTCGCCAAAGCCACCGCTGTAGTAAATCGCCTGTGAGATCGTTGTTAATGCACTAACCGTGTAAGCACCTGGCTTGTAAGCATCACCCATGATAAATACTTGCATGGTACGCATTTCACCAAGAGAAATATCACTGCGAACACCAATCATCTGTTCCTGCACGCGCTGGCTAAGTGAGTCGCGCACTTCCGAGAAGCTCATTCCCGCAACCTGTACCGGACCTAACGATGGGAAATTGATGATACCCGCACGGTTAACGCGCAGACGGTGAGTAGTATTCTCTTTACCGAACAACTGGATAACGATTTCATCGCCAGCTCCAACCGTATAATCAGCAGGTACAGGGACGTCGCTAATAGGAGCAAAGGTAGTTGGTGAGCCAGCAAAAAGTTCTAAACCAAAACGTTTTAACTCTGTCTCTTGCTGGTTTACTTGCCCGTTTTGAGCATTTTCGTTCACTGGAGTACGTGACTCAATCACCTGAGGGTTCTGGTAACTCGTTGATTGAGAGGATCCTGATCGGATGGAGATACCATACTGACTGGCCAATGCTTGTTGTTGATCGGCAGGTAAGCTCTTAAACATTTGCAACTGTGCTGGAGTCGGGTTTTGCGCCAAAGTGTATGGAGCAAACATGCTTGCCAGCACACAAACCGCAATAGAGAAATATCCTTTAAGCATGATCATTCGCTATAAATATAATGAAGTGATTAACCTAGATATGACGTCCTAGGCTATGAGTTTTTAATTAAATTCTTTTTATTAAAATCGGTGTTGGAAGCCAAGTGAGATTCCATTCAAGCGAACTTTATCTTCGGAAGCGCTATCCATAAACTCGAATACGACAGCACTTTGCTTATCGAGAGCGTAATGCGCGCCCATACCAAAGCTAACGCCTTGATCTTTGCCAGATCCAACATCCTGTTGGTCTATTTCCACGCTAGAGTAACCAGCCAAAGCATACAAGGCGACACGCTCAGAAACGGGAATATTAAATTTGGCAAAACCAGCGGCAATACTATCGACAGTCAGACCACTATCGCGTTCAAGAGAGGTGCCGTAACGGGCTTCTAATGCAAGGTAATCATTGAAGAAGTAGCCAGCTTGAGCCTGAAGAAGAAACGGGCTGCCTTCTGCTACTGAAGATGAGGAGGTGTGGTGATATTCGGCGTTAGAGTAACTCAATAACGCACCGGCATAAAAATCTGCTGAGGCAGAAAAAGAGCACAAGCCTAAACTTACTGCGCTCAACGCCCCTAGCCATGGTCGTTTATTAATCACGTAATTGTTCCCTAGGTATCGACCTACCGCTGCGCCAATGCGAGCAGTAAGGCCTGGTAAATATCTCTCGCGTTCCACGCTACCGCCCTGCGGCATTTACGCGTTAGCCACTGTTCGCTGATTACCGATTTATTTCATTCGGTTTATTGATATAAATATTTTTATTTAAGCCTTTGGCTTGTGAAGTTAAATCAAAAAAATCATGATTTAAAGTACTCTACAAAGCTGCCAAATTATGCATGTAATGACAAGAAACGGCAAGGGGACTAATGTGTCTAGAATGTAAGAATGAGATGGGCGTTTTTAGTAAATAAGATGTAGAAGGGTCTAGAGATCTAGGTCCTAGGATCCTAGGGCCTAGATCTCTAGGTTGTTTATTTTCATAATTTTAACAGCAGAACACATACGAAACTGTTTACATGCTGGCGATTTTTTATCTAAAATACATTTTGGAACATCAATTTATGTTCCAAAACATCGATGTTTTTTATACCGGATATAACAAGGATTAATAATGAAGAAGACAGCTCTGGCTATTCTTATGGCTCTAAGTGCATCAACAGCATTCGCAGCAACTGAAGCAGACAACGCTGAGAACGCAGCAAACCTTGCTAATGGTGAAGTTGCAGTAGGCGTTGGTGCAGCAGCAGCAGCAACTGTTGTAGCAGTAGCAGCGACAGACAGCGACTCAAGCACTACAACTACTTCTGCTTCTGCTTCTGCTCAGCAGTAAGACTAAAAGTAGTAGATTAATAATCGCCCTGATTTATTCAGGGCGATTTTATTTTCAAGAGGGAATAATGAATATCTTTCGAGTTAAAAAATGGAAGCGTCTACTTCTTATCCTACCGGTATTGAGTCTAACGTTCGGATGTACTCAAAAATTTAATGATGTGTCTGCAACCGTCCAAGAAGCCTATGGTAATTACATCGATGTCGAGTTAACACCGCAAGAGATTGAAGCAGTACCGTATGCCAGCGCATACCTAAAGCTAGGAAGTCAAAAACAAGTATTTGTTGTTTTAGCATTCGCAGACCATAACCCTCTCACTGGTAAAACACAGTTAAAATGGGTCAGCGCAGACAAAGCGATGGTGGTGACAGAAAACGGCCATATCGTTAAAACAGTTAACTTACAGAACAACAATATTGCTGGCGTCTATGGCCAAGTGCCTGCCTATACTGCATCAGACACTGAGTATGTGCTTTCTTATGACTGGGCCGAGCACTATCGTTACGGTTTTTCTGCTCGCATTACACGCACCTATCGCGGTAAAGACGTCGTCACAACACCACTATCCTCAACGTCAGTTGATTTATATAGTGAATCTGTTGAGTTTCCTAGCCTATCCGAATCCGTTGAAAACCTTTATTGGGTAAACAATGAAGGGCAAGTTGTAAAGACCCGACAATATTTGGGACCGAATATGGCACCCATTGAGTTAACGATTTTAAAAGGATACAGCAAACCATGAGTAAACGACTGTTACCTTTATTAAGCATGGCCCTGTTAGCAAGCACTGGTATTGCGCCTGTTTCGGCCCAATCTACCCCAGTTAAAGCATCGTATTTAAACGTTGAGTTAGTTGGCGTGGGCAAACAGTTACAATTCGAACAACCAGCACGTTTAGCGGATGTTCTAAAACAGGCACAACAGCAAGACCTGGTTTTACAATATTCTCTTGGCACAACGCTATTTGACGGCTCTGAGCAAGCGCTACGTCAATCGACGGCACTTAAAAACTCGGTTTTGAATCAAATGATTCAGCATAACCTGGTCGCACACCCTTTTTATAAATACATGCAAAAGCATCAATTTGCCCCACGTGTATTTTCTGCTGTTGATTTAGATGACGTCCGCCTGGATAAATTTAATAACCCACTGCTCAACGGTGACTTATCTCTTGTATCAATGCCACGGGAAGAAAAAGTCATTTACCTGGGTAATTTAGACGACATCTACTCCGTTAAAGAGCAAGAGGGTATCCCGTTAAAACAACAAATTGTAAACCTAGAAAACGATCTTGGTGAACTGGCACACCCGCCAATCTTAATTTATCCAGATGGCAACGTAGTCCAACCACACCACGGCTCTTGGTTAACGACACAATACTACCTTCCGCCATTGACCATGGTTTATATCCCGTTTGAAGAATTTGAAAACTCTGAAATGGATCAGGATATTGTTAAGTTGCTTACACAACTGAAACCAACCTCAATGAAGAGTCCACTATGATGTTGATTAGACATACTTTAACCCTTTCTTTAATGGGCCCGGCATTGGTTTGGGCGCAAGATATGCCGTTTGAAGCACCACAGTTACAGCCATCACAAATGGACTTTGGTGGTGTAGGTCTGATGCAGATGCCGACTGCTCGTATGGCGCCTGAAGGTGAGTTTAACTTTTCCGCCACGTTCAATAATGAATACCAGTTTTATAATATCACCTTACAAGTGATGCCATGGCTGGAGACGACCTTGCGTTACACCTTGGTAAACGACCTTTTTTATAGTAATGACCCTAATTTTTCTGGCGATACTAAATACACAGATAAAGGCGTTGATGTTAAAGTTCGCCTCTTGGAAGAATCCCAGTACTTACCAGAGCTGTCCGTCGGTGTCCGCGATTTTGCGGGTACTGGCCTGTTTGACGCCGAGTTTATCGCTGCAACCAAACGCTACTCAAACCCTAACTTAGGTACGTTCGATTTTACCTTAGGTATGGGCTGGGGTTACTTGGGCACGCGAGACAATGTGACTAATGTCGCTTGTGAAATCTCAGATCGATACTGTGACCGACCTACCGACTTTAATGACTATAAAGGTAAAGGTGGAAGCGTAGATTTTGAGCGTTGGTTTAAAGGCTCTGCCGCCATCTTCGGTGGTGTGGAGTATCAAACCCTTTACGCCCCGCTGCGCTTTAAACTGGAATACGACAGCAACGATTACAGTGAAGACTTTCCTGTTGTGCGTAGTGGCGTAGACATGACACCGCATACACCGTGGAACTTTGGTGTATTGTACCGTTTGGGTCATATGGCTGATTTACGCTTAAGTTATGAGCGTGGTGATACTCTGGTAGCAGGTTTAAGTCTATACACTAACTTCAATAACATGCCTTCGTTCTGGCGTGATACACCAACACCAAAAGAGAATGAGAACCAACCTGCTGAACTCTCTCAAGTTGATTGGGAACGCGTAACCGAAGATCTGGATAAGATCGCGGGCTATCAGAATGCAAAGATCTACGCGAAGGATGATACGGTATCGATTGTCGGTGAACAGAAGAAGTACCGCGACCGCAACGAAGCTCATGAAAAAGCGGCCGCCGTATTGTCTAACCAAATGCCCGACAGCGTTGATACATTTACCATTAATGAGCGAAACCGAGGGCTAGTCGCAAATCAGACGGTTATTTCTAAAGATAAATACCGAGATTACGCGCAAGTAAACTACGTCGATGCACAAATCGAAGATGCGGTTTCAACATCGAACCAAAAACCACAAGGTGAAGCGACTTACGATGGTTTTGAACGCTTCGACTGGAGCTTTGCACCTAAATTGGTTCAAACATTGGGTAACGCGGAAGACTTTTACCTGTTTAGTGTTGGTTTAAATGGTAATGCTTCCTACTGGTTAACTGACAATCTGGAAATTGGCGGCTCGCTGTACTGGGATTGGTACAACAACTACGACAAGTTTAACTATGTCACGCCTCCTGATGGCACGACGATTCCTCGCGTCCGTACCATGTTCCGTGCTTACCAGAATGAGCACGACATCACGATGTCGAATCTACAGCTAACCTGGTTCCAGGAATACTCAGATACGTTAGATCAGCAGTTCTACGCAGGTTATCTGGAAAGTATGTTCGCTGGTGCGGGTACTGAAATTTTATACCGCCCGCAAGGTTCAAACTGGGCCATTGGTGCTGACGCAAACTTCATTTCACAACGTGATCCACAAAGTTACTTTGGCGTTTACACCGATAAATGGCAGAACATTCCAGAATATGGCCGTCCGTTCCAGGTCATTGACAAAGGTTTCACTGGCTTTGTATCCGGCTACTACTTCCCGCAGTGGGAGTTCCTGTCTGATACGATGATCCAGTTGGATGTTGGTCAATTCTTGGGTGGCGACAAGGGCGCTCAGTTGAATTTTGCTAAGCAGTTCAAGAGCGGCGTTATCGCGGGTGTCTATGCATCTGTGAGTGACCTGTCAGCCGATGAATATGGTGAAGGTAGCTTTACTAAGGGCTTCTATATTTCAATTCCTTACGACATCATGACAATTAAACCAAGCAACAACCGAGCGAACTTCAACTGGCAACCGCTGACTCGTGATGGAGGCCAGAAGCTAGGTCGTAAATACAGCTTGATTGAATTCACTGATGAGCGAAATCCTTGGTATCAAAGACCGAACCATTCGGATGAGAAATAAGTAAATAAGGGCCTAGGTTTTTAGATCCTAGGTCCTAGGTTATCTTGTTGAAACTTTAGTCTTTTTCTTAAACAGTTAGTGTGCGCTGTTTGAGATTACCGAGCGCTTCGCTTACAGATTACGGAAGAGGTTGTTGTAAATTCCGTAATCTGTATTCCGTATTCCAAAAACCGCATTCTCCTACTTACCGTTTGTTCACCGTATAACTTCCAACGCTATCCCCCAGGATCTAGAATCCTGTAACCTAGGATCTTGTTTCCCTCCCCCCCGTTTCTTGCTAAAATTCCTGAGAAAATTTTAATCTATGGTGGAAGTTCTATGATCATCGTAACTGGTGGTGCTGGCATGATCGGCAGCAACATTGTTAAAGCTCTCAACGCAGCTGGTATCAACGATATCCTGGTTGTCGACAACCTAAAAAATGGCAAAAAGTTTAAGAACTTAGTTGATCTGGACATCACAGATTACATGGATCGTGACGACTTCCTTACCCAGGTTATGGCGGGTGATGACTTCGGTCCGATCGAAGCAATTTTCCACGAAGGTGCGTGCTCAGCAACTACTGAATGGGATGGCAAATACATGATGCTGAACAATTATGAGTACTCAAAAGAGCTACTGCATTACTGTTTAGATCGCGAAATTCCATTCCTTTACGCCTCTTCTGCCGCGACATACGGCGAGACCGATACTTTTGTAGAAGAGCGCGAATACGAAGGCGCACTAAACGTCTACGGTTACTCAAAGCAGCAGTTCGATAACTACGTGCGTCGTCTGTGGCAAGATGCTGAAGATCACGGCGAGACACTATCTCAAATCACTGGCTTCCGTTACTTCAATGTGTACGGCCCTCGCGAAGATCACAAAGGCAGCATGGCATCCGTTGCCTTCCACCTAAATAACCAGCTAAATGCAGGTGAAAACCCGAAACTCTTCGCAGGTAGCGAGACCTTTAAACGTGACTTCGTTTACGTCGGCGATGTATGCAAAGTCAACCTGTGGTTCTTTGAAAATGGCGTTTCAGGCATCTTTAACTGCGGCACTGGACGTGCAGAGTCATTTGAAGAAGTCGCAAAAGCGGTGATCACCCACCACGGTAAGGGCGAAATCGAAACGATTCCATTCCCTGACCATCTGAAAGGCGCCTATCAAGAGTTCACTCAAGCCGATCTGACTAAGCTACGCTCAGCAGGTTGTGACGTTGAGTTCAAGACGGTTGCTGAAGGTGTCGCTGAATACCTGGCTATCCAAAACCGCTAAGCATCTTTGATTGCAATTATGGGGTGGCGGCGATTATGACCTGCCACCTTTACTCATTTCTAATAGCCTGTATCATTTCTACTATCTGCATTTTATCCATTCGTCCCATACGTATAGGTAACTAGACTCCCCATGACCAATAAACGTGATGACTTCGATCCAAAAGCCTATAACCCCGAGTTTGAGTATTCCTTTCTCAAACCAAAATACTGGGGAACCTGGCTCGCTGTTTTTAGCTCTGTACTTATCGCCTTGCTGCCTCTCTCATTTCACCAATGGCTGGCAAAAATGCTGGCATCACGTTTAGTTAAATCCAAAGCAAACTCAGTCAATAACGTAAAGACGAACTTAGCGCTCTGTTTCCCGCATCTAAGTGAACAAGAGCGCGACCAACTGGTTTACAAAACGCTTTATACCGCTGGCGTATTTACACTTAGGTTCGGTCTGGTCTCTTTACGTTCACCAGAATGGCTTCAGTCAAAGTGTGATTTTGTGAACTCAGAACAGTTGTTCGAGCTGACTGAGCAGAATCAGAAAGTAATGTTATTAGTGCCACACTCCTGGTCAATTGATATCCCTGCGGTACTGCTGGCTTCTAAAGGACTGCCAGTATCTGCGATGGCAAAAAGACAGAAAAACCCAGTGACAGACTGGTTAATGCACCGCCAACGTGTCCAATATGGTGGCCGTGTGTATGAACGTTCTGGGGGCATTAAGCCTTTTATCAAATCGATTAAAGATGGTTACTTAGGTTACTACCTGCCGGATCAGGATCATGGCGCAGAGCTCAGTGAGTTTGTAGACTTTTTCGCGACAACCAAAGCAACCTTACCCGGTCTGACCAAACTGGCAAGACTGTCAAAATCGAAAGTCATACCAACGTTTGCTTCGCTGGATCCGGAAACTGGTCGCTTTAGTATTGAGTTCATGCCGCCGCTGACGCTTCAGGAAACCGATAGCGACGATGCACGCTCACTCAATGAAGCCGTTGAATACTTTGTTAGCAAAGCGCCGGAGCAATATATGTGGACCCTGCGTCTGCTGCGCACTCAAGCCGATGGCAGCAACCCTTATCGAGAAATGCGAGAGCATGGCTTTATTAAACAAAAGTGATATTAACATGTCGAAAAACAAAATCCTGATTATTGGTCCTTCTTGGGTTGGCGATATGGTGATGTCGCAATCCCTCTACATCGTTTTAAAACAACTGAATCCAGAAAGTGAAATAGATGTCATTGCTCCGGGGTGGTGTAAACCGATTTTAGAACGGATGCCCGAGATTAGTCAGGCGATTGAAATGCCAATTGGTCATGGCGAATTTAACCTTCTTGGCCGCCGTGAAATTGGTAAATCACTACGTGAGAGAAGATACGATCACGCTTATATCCTGCCAAAATCGGCGAAATCCGCTCTGATTCCGTGGTTTGCGAACATTCCGCTTCGTACAGGCTGGAAAGGCGAAATGCGCTTTGGCTTGCTGAATGACATTCGTCCTAACATGAAGTCATTTCAATACATGGTAGAACGCTATGTGGCATTAGCTTATCCAAAGTCAGAGATGGTGGATTCATCCTCACTTGGAGGCTTAGAGAATCTGCCCCGCCCTCGCCTTACTATTAATCAAGAAGAACAACAGGCAACTATCCAGAAGTTCAACCTGAATCAAGAGCGTTCAATTATTGGCTTGTGCCCGGGGGCAGAGTTTGGCCCAGCGAAGAAGTGGCCAGAAACCCATTATGCGGAAGTCGCGACACAGATGTGTAAAGAAGGTCATCAGATCTGGCTATTCGGCTCACAAAAAGATTTTGAGACATGCAACGGCATTCGTGATTTGGTTCCGCCGCAGTACCACCAGCATATTCATGTTCTTGCCGGACAAACCAGCTTGATTGAAGCTGTTGATCTGCTTGCTGGGTGTAAAACGGTAGTAGCAAATGACTCGGGCTTAATGCACGTCGCTGCAGCAGTTGGCTGCAATGTTGTCGCTGTGTATGGTTCTACTTCGCCAAAATACACGCCACCACTTGCGGAAAAAGTTGAGATTGTTCATACCGACATTGATTGCCGCCCATGTTTTCAGCGTGAATGCCAGTTTAACCACCTTAAGTGCTTAACAGAGTTGTCGCCAAAGCAAGTCTTGAACAGCATTCAAAAGCTAGAAGCCATTACGGTTAGCTCATGTTAATTCGCCTGATTTATACGCTGCTGCTTGCTCTGGCGTCACCCATTCTTTTGTTTGGCTTGTACAAGAGCAAGCCAAATAAACCTAAATTTGGTTCGCGCTGGAAAGAGCATTTTGGTATTACACCAAAGCTTAGTACTGACCAACGCCCAATATGGATTCACGCCGTATCGGTCGGTGAAAGCATCGCTGCGGCACCGCTGATAAAGGCGTTGAAAAAGCAAAATCCTGAACAGACAATTCTGGTCACCACCACAACCAGTACCGGAGCTGAGCAAGTGGCAAAACTCGGTGATTTAGTAGAACACCGATACATGCCAATCGATTTTAGCTTTGCAGTAAAAGGGTTTTTGAAAGCAACCAATCCAAAGCAAATGCTGATCATCGAAACCGAGCTCTGGCCAAACACCCTTAATACTGTGCACAAAGCCGGGATACCAATTACCGTCGTAAATGCCCGTCTATCTGAGAAATCATGCCGCAACTACGCCAAAGTGCAGCCGTTGTTTAACCAGATAGAGAAATGTCTAACGAAGGTATTGTGTCAGTTTGAATCAGATAAAGAACGCTTTGCAAAACTGGGCGTTAGCGAACATAAACTATTTACGACTGGTTCAATAAAATTCGATATCACCATATCGGAAGAAACCATAGAACACGGTAAAGCTTTAAGAGAACAATTAGGTAAGTCACGGCCTGTCTGGATTGCAGCCAGTACTCACAAAGGTGAAGATGAACAAGTACTTGCCGCACACCAAAAAGTGTTACAACAACACTCAGACGCCTTACTAATCCTGGTGCCACGCCATCCAGAACGTTTTAATGATGTGTTCCATCTTGCCCAATCGTCGGGGTTTAAAGCAGTAAGACGCACCGAAACGAAAGCACTGTTGTCCAGAGTAAGTGATTCCGCTCAGGTCTATATTGGTGACACTATGGGTGAGATGCTGATCTTGATGGGCGCATCTGATGTATGTTTTATGGGCGGTAGCTTAATCGGAGACAAAGTTGGCGGGCATAACATGCTAGAACCTGCGGCATTAGGATTACCAGTCATTACCGGGCCGAGCTATTTTAATTTTGCAGAAATTGTAGAAAGCATGCTCAAAAACGAGCTTATAGATATAACCAGTGGAGAACACTTAGCAGAAAGTGTGTTAGCAAATCTATTTTCGACTAAAGCATACCCTGGCAAGTTTCTTAATTTATACCTCAACTCGATACAAAGAAGCCTTACTGAAATTAACAAATAGCATTCAAAAAAGTTAAGAAGCCATCTTTGCCTGCCAGAGCCAGATCTGTTGAGGGGCATTCATGGCTTGTTCCATCTCAAATCCTTTCGCGAAGCATCACTCTCGCCTTGCATAAGCATTGAAATAAAAAGTGCTATCTTGATATCGCAGTAAAAACGCTGTGTATTCAAAACGATACCTGCATCGAAATAACCATAAAGTATTCATGGTCTAATCTGAACTGATGACATTTCCATTTATACTAGATACCCCAATTAAAACAACTCACAAGCATTAGCGGCTCGAGTGGAGAAGCTAACTTGTGAGACTATTACTTCAAAGAAAATGAAATTTAGAAAAGATATCAATGCATTAAGAGCATTGGCTGTACTTTTGGTTGTTATTTATCACTTTACCCCAAATTGGTTACCCGGAGGATTTGTTGGAGTTGATGTATTTTTCGTCATTTCCGGCTTTTTGATGACATCAATCATCCTCAACTGGCGCGAATTAAATCTATCATCCCTTCTCAACTTCTATGTCGCGCGTTTAAATCGAATCGTTCCTGCTCTTGCATTTCTGTGCTTTACTTTATTACTTATAGGTTGGTTTTATTTAGCAGGAGATGCTTACGAATATTTAGCTAAAAGCGTTAGATATAGTTCCCTATTTCTGTCTAATCAAACCTACTTAGAGGACGCTGGATATTTTGCTGCTGCCTCAAAAGAAAATTGGCTGTTACATACTTGGTCTCTCTCTATTGAATGGCAGTTTTACTTACTCTACCCTGTGTTCATTGGCGTTGTATATCGCCTATTTTCTAGATCAAATCTAGCCTTAGCCATCAACCTATTGCTGCTAAGCAGTCTGGGATATTGTTGCTTCCTAGCGGTTAAAGGCGACTCAAGCGGCTATTTCTCTCTATCAGCAAGAGCTTGGGAAATGCTATTGGGCTCGTGGGGTGTACTGTACCAACCGAAGAAACTTCGTTCGTCTTACATTGGTTGGATCATAATTTTATTATCTTCCCTGTTTATAAATGAAAATAATATCTGGCCGAGCTCTTTAACTTTAATTCCAGCATTTGGTGCATTAATCATTTTATGGTCAAACCATGAAACAAAACTAAATAGCTCCTTTATTGTTCAGCGTATTGGATTATATTCTTATTCGATTTATTTATGGCATTGGCCCGTTGTCGTTCTTTTTTATAAACTGAGTTTAAACTCAGTACATTGGGTATTCTTTGGTATGTTACTAAGCCTTGTTCTGGGAGGAATCAGCTATCATACTGTTGAGAAAATTCGCTTGAACACAAATATTTACTCATTCAAAGCATTATTCCTACGCTGTAAACCTTTAGGGGTAGTATTACTCATTGTGATTGCTGCCAAATATATAAGCGGGCAAGATGGGCTCCCTGAAAGAAACACATTAAGTCCTGAGCTGGTAGGCCTTTATGATAAATTAGATAAAAAAATACAAACACATCCATTGCGTTCAAAATGTCACATCAATAGATACGCTGAACATCAACCAGTGGGTGCTTGTACTTGGCCATCGGATAAACCTAGCTGGGCCGTGATCGGAGACAGCCATGCTTCTGAATTATCTTTTTCGTTAGCCAACCAGTTGAGTTTGAGAGATAAAGCGCTAACTCAGTTTAGTATGTCAGCTTGCCCACCATCCTATACACAACCTACTGAATTTAGCGAATGTGCAAATTGGACTAATGAAGTAATGAAAACCGTTATTGCTAACGACGAGATCAAAAATGTCGTTATTTCATATCGGTATTCATTACATCTGTTTGGAGACAATGAAGACACTTACCCCAAGTTACCAAATGAGTGGAGTGATGAAAGACAAGAACAGGTTTTAGCATCACTAAAAGTGATGATTGACGACCTAATAGATAGTGGAAAACAAGTTCACTTACTCATGCCAGTTCCAGATATGGGAAGGAGTATAAAAAGTCTTGTCGATAACGCTTACTTGAGAAAAAAAAGCTTAACGGATATTTCTTCCATTTCTCTGGATTATTACCACAAAAGAAACGATTTAATTTTCACCTTCATTTCTGACTTACCCAATAAAGAAGAGCTAAACATTATTGAAGTGAAAGATTTTTTCTGTGACCAACATCAATGCTACGCGGTACGAGATAATAAACCACTCTACTTTGATGACAATCACCCCGGATTGCTCATAACGAAAGACATCGCGACTAGGATTTTGGAAACAGAGACATAACGCCGACTCTTTCCTAAGTAGCACTCCGCGCAAACAGGGCTAGGTGGCCAATCGTTCGAATGGATATACCTAGCCCTCTTTTCTGACGAAGAGTGACATCTGATTTAACCAAAGCAGTTGTCACTCGCCAAGTTAAAGTCTCTTATCTTAACCGCAGAAAAGTGAGCCTTAATTTGCCTTTTCTAAAATTTCACTCAGATACTGTTTACGCTTTTGGTATAAAGGACTCTGCTGGTACGTATCTTTGTACGTCTGTTTCGAAACAACAGCCTGAGTAAACTGAGCGTAATCACTGTCATTGATGACATGACGGTTAGGCAGGGCCAAAAACTGTTCAATTTCATCGCTAGAGAAGTATTTCCTCAAACTTTCATTGAAAAAGTAACCAACAGAAAAATAAGGCATAAAGCCAAACTTCTCAGCTTGCGTTACCGTATCTGCATATAGCATATGGGGATGATGCTTCTCATAGCCCATTTTTTCCATCATTTTGCGACGATTTGAAACAAAGATGGCGAGCTTTCTTGGTTTAAATAGATGTTCAATAAACAGATTCAATGTGTTTCGGGTAATATTTGACTGTTGCCTAGCAGCAATAAACCAAGCTTCAACGGGACGACTCGCAACAGTCTCGTGCCTGAATGTGAAAAAACTATGCAAACGAGTACATTCGGGCAACCAATGTGTCAACGGTTCTAAACAGAAGGTCGTAGAATCTGCCCAAACTCCACCAAATCGACTAAGAAGATACAGGCGCAAAATATCCGCTTTCATGGCCAAAGTGAGCTTAACGAAACAAAGCTCAAAAACCGCGTTAAAGTCGAATCCCAATTCTTGATTGAGGTTCTCATCACTCAGCACTCGAACTTCATAATCCGGATTCAACTTAATCCAAGATTCTATACTTAACTGAACCACATCCGGAGCTGAAGAGAGTGGTGTATTCCAGTACATCCATATGATTTTAGGAATGTCAGATTCCGGATTTTCATGCCCTTGAGTGGCCTCTTTCAAAGTCGCTAATGCTTGCTGGGCGCGCTCTAAAAGTGCAGGGTCTTGCCACGCCTTTCCCAGTCCATTCAACTCAGCATATCGCGTATTAAAATAGGGAATATTCTTACGTATCCCAAAGCATTTGTTTTCAAAAAATTTACTACGAATAAAACAATCAAACATAAAAGTTAACCTGGCCTAAAGAAATAAGACGAACAGTCAATTAGATACCGCAACCAAAATGATTCATGACCACTTTCAGCTGTATGTCATTTTGCCCGTTGTCCACATTCAACTTATTCAACCCCGTAGTTTGATTATTCTGTATCTCAGCAAACTCACTAAAATGCCTCCCAGCGGCCTTACGAATGTTTGTTCCTTGCATTCTGGCCATAAAATACAGCCAGATGTCATCTGCATGAGGACATAACTTCATAAACAGTTCAGTGTCTGTTACCGATTGATGTAGTGAGCCAGGTGGATATAGGATAGCGCCACACCCAGTCAAAAAAACATTCTTTTCTGCCGACTCTACGATCTCTCTATTCCATTGCTTATATGGGCGTGGTTCACTACCTCTAAATGTAATCTCATGAGCGCGGTTCCCCAAAATAGTATCAGGGTATGTTCTGTGCTCATTAAGTAAACGCTCAATGGTATCATGTGGATAGATCACATCATCATCCAACGTGATAACTAAACTTTCAGGTGCAACTTGCAACGTAGGAATGATTTTTTTATAGCTTCTGTAATCGGGACAGAAGCGAACTTCCAATCCATAAGGCAGGCGGGATTTCAGCGTTAGTGGCAATGTATCGAGTGAAAACTCACCCTCTGCCAGCCACAAAATAACTCGGTTTGGTAACACCGTTTGTAAACTGATAGATTCGAGCACCAGGTACACATCATGAATACGTTTAGAGTAGGTTGTCAGACTAACAATCACCTCATGCTCAACGATTTTGTTCATTTGAGTTAAAGGCTTTAATTCTCGTGCTGAACGTCCTATTTCTTGGACAACAGCGGCGTCATTAATAGCGGAATACAGCTTTTTAAACTCTTTTTTGCGTTTTTTTTTGAAAAACATTCTCTGAAACTCTAGGCTGAACATGATCTGGGCATTATAGCGAAGCCACCATCATCTTCATACTGATGGTTAATTAATTGCCAACCACACCGCTAAAAAGAGCAGAACGAGAATTAGAACTTCAGCACATGAGCTATATTAGCTAGGTTAGCTAAGATTCAAACAACAGAACTAAAAAAATAGCCTCTCTATTTTGGGTAAAGAGGCTATTTATGTCTGGGTTATTTCCTAAAGCGACTAATTTTTTCTAGCGCTTCCTGAACGTACTGGTAGTTCATCATGCCATTATTTTTAGGACGATTGCTACTATCATAAACTTCAGATTGGCCAGCGCCATTCACCTCGATAATGGTATCGTCATAAATGATGCCATAAGCGCTGTAGCTAGATGACATTACCCAGTTACGCTCTACATCATTACCAAGCAAATCTATGCCGGTCGAGTAGTCTTTGGTATCGCTGGTCACGCCCAGGTAGTTTTTCATCAACGTTGGAACGAC
Organism: Vibrio limimangrovi; assembly: GCF_054064025.1. Lineage (NCBI taxonomy): Bacteria > Pseudomonadati > Pseudomonadota > Gammaproteobacteria > Vibrionales > Vibrionaceae > Vibrio > Vibrio limimangrovi. The sequence continues at coordinate 174,962 of NZ_JBSUGF010000012.1, read as the reverse complement.
ATCCTCATGAGACGTCATCGTCATGCTGGTAACATTTTTAGACAGTTTCTGCTGATTAATGCCAGCACCCAACATGACAAAAGGCACCTGTGTTTGTGCACGGGTAAAGTTACCGTTGTGTCCCCAGAAATTTAGTTTGTTGTCATTCAGTTCCTGGCTGTGGTCGCCAGTAATAATAACAACGGTATTTTCTAGGTCGCCCGTTTCTTTCAGCTTATCCAAAACGCGTTTTACTTGCGTATCGACATAGCGCACTGAGGTTTTATAGCGATTAAAGAACTTTTCCTGGTCACTGTCATTATCCAGTTCAAGATAGTCCACGCGCGGGATCATTGGCTCATACTTCGGCTCGAAATTTTCAGGGAAGTCATAGCCATGCGGAGCATCATAGAATAAGAAAGAGAATGCCGGCAGCTTCTTGTCTCGATTGGCGTACCATTCTACCCAGTCATCGGTTAATCGTTTGTCACGAGCGGAAGGTGAATCGCCTGCTGAGGTCACTCGAAGATTCGGGACGTTTGCAAACACCGTTTGGTCAAACTCTGGACTGGTTAGTCTCGCCGCTGCAAACAAACCTAACTGGTAGTTCAAGGCTTGCATTCTGTCGACAAAAACTGGTGAACGGTTGTTAGCTAAAAAGCCATGCCAGTAAGTACCTGGCATGCCATAAAACAAGCCGAAAATACCGGTACGTGTCGCGTTACCTGTCGCAATGTGGTTTTGGAAAACAACGCCCTCTTGAGCGTATTGCCACATATAAGGTGTATTGTCTTCGTTAAACGTATCTTCGCGCCATGAGTCCACCGTGATTAGCATGATATTCGCTGGTTGCTCAACAGCCTTGAATACAAGAGGATTGAGGGGATAGTTCAAGTCACTCTTTGTATTGATGGTCATCGCCTTTTGCTGTTCGATTGCTTCTTTATCCAACCAACCATGTTTTTCCATAAATCGATTCGCAGTCGCAGGATAAAACAGAGGTAAGTAGCGCTTGACCATAGTCACTGGCTGATACGCATAGGCAGACGCCCAGATATGTATTACGTTGGTTACCAGCAGAGCGACAAACGTCAGCAACACAAACTTACGACCTAATCGTAGTGCACGAATCGGCGCATCCGCTTCCAGCCAGCGGATCAACCACCATTGCCCTGCAATCAACGCGATAACAGAGCCAATCACGGTTAACCATGTGACCAGTGGGAAGCTTACAACTTGCCCTGAGAATACTAACTCAAGTACCACCGCGTTAATATGGAAACGGTATTGAGCATAAACAATCGTATCAATAAATAAGACAGCCAACCCGGCAGACGCAAGAAGAGCCTGAATAACGTTTCTCGCACCCTTAGGTAATGGCAAAGCGGGTACACTGATAACGCCGATGACCAAAGCTAGCAGTGTCATCTGCCCCAAAGTACCAGCTAAGATAAAGGTAATACCGAGTGCGTCAGACGGAAACTCAGGTAAGAATGCAAAGTAACGACAGGCAATCGCTATCGCCAATAATGCATTGACCAGAATAAACCAGCCATGTGCATGTAGTTTTTGTTTAAAAGGCATGTTATGTCCTAGGGTGTAGCAAACTTGCACAGAAACCAGTCTGTGCAATTAAAATTCTAAATACTTTTATACCCAGCAAGAAGGTGATTAAATTCCTCTTCTTGCCAGTGAATAGAACGCTTGTGAAACTCTTTACGAAACGAACGCAGTAATCGATCTAAGTTGTTTTTTTGCCAGTCTGAGCCAGCCTGTTGGTAACACTTATCGAAATCAATCAGCCACACTTTGTCGTTTGTATCGAGCAAAATATTATGAATATTCAAATCAGTGTGATTAACGCCAGCCTTGTGCATTTTGGCAATCTCTTGCCCAATCTGCAGATACAATTCAGCCGGTAACGCCTGCTCTTGAAGGATGCTGACTAAATCTTTCGCATTTGGAATTCGCTCGCTGAGTAAATCTGCCTGATAGGTTAAACCTGTTTTTACCGCTCTCGCCGCAATCGGCTTTGGTACGTGAACGCCCGCTTCTGTCAGTGTTAGTAAGAGCTGATACTCCTGTGCACTGCGCGTCTTTTCCCAACCGCAAAACCAGTAATTATCTTTAACTAACTTACCGAACAGGCCACCTCGACGATAATGACGCAGAGCGGCTTGCATAGAATGAAGCTGCACAAACCAAGTCGTACCTCGACCAGTCGCACTGCCAACGACGGCGTTGTGGCTCTGCCAGTATTCAATATCAAAAAGCGCTTTTTCAGGTTCTGAAACTAATGACTCGTCATACCAAACGCGAGTTTTGTCGTGCTGAAACAGTTTCATTATGTCCCTTAAAAAAAGAGAATCGATAACCAAGTAAACCCGGCTAGCATTAACGCCACCATGACGGCTGCCGACCCAATGTCTTTTGCTCTGCCGCTCAGTTCATGTCGTTCAACACCAATACGATCAACCACCGCTTCGATGGCTGAATTGAGTAACTCGACAATCAGCACCAATACAACACTACCAAGCATCAATACACGCTCTATCGCCGACAAATCCAACAAAAATACGATAATGGCAGCACAGACTAATAAGCCCACTTCTTGTCTGATGGCCGCTTCGTGTTTGAATGCCGCTTTTATCCCTTGAGCGGAATAAAAAGTCGCGTTGTAGATGCGTCTTAATCCTGTTTGACCAGGTTTTCCGGAAGTCGTTTCGCTATTTTTGTTCATGTCGCCCCATGATTGAATGTTCGCCTAAACCGTCACGCGACGTATTCTACATGGTTATGTGGTCAGTACCAATGGAGCGGAAATGGAAACAAGCTTTCTCTTTGACCTAAAAAATAAACCGGAACAGCATCTTTACTGTAAGACCTTTGGTAAACTTACGTTTAAGCTAACATAAACACTATATTCTGCTTTAGGGTTCATAATGAAGATTGCACTGATTCACATGCGTCACGCTAAGGTTGGCGGTACAGAACTGTTCTTAAATCAATTGTCCAAATACCTTTGTGAACAAGGTGAAGATGTCACCATTATTTGCCGTTCCCACGAGGAACCAAGTCACCCAAACATTAAGTTTGTCTCACTAAAACCAATCAGTATTGGTAAAGCGCACAGAGCCTACCGATTCGCCAAAGCGGTTGAAAAGCACGTAAACGACAACGACTACGACATTGTGTATGCACTAGGAAAAACCTGGACACACGACCTGATCCGCGTGGGTGGCGGCACTCGTAAACACATTGTGGACCTGAGAAAGAACAAACGCCCGACACCAAGAGACCGAGTTTCGATGTATATCGAGCGCAAAGCGCTGTCGTCTGCCGATAATCTGTTCGTCGTATCGAACTCGCATAAAAGCAGTGATGAAATCATGGAAGATTACGGCGTTGCTCCGGAGAAGATTGCCACGATTCACAATGCGGTTGACCTGAATAGATTCTCACGCGAGAACTGCGCAGAGCAAGTAGCAGAGCTAAAACAAAAGCTGCAACTTGACGATACACATCCTATTTTTCTCTTTCTGGGTTCGGGCTATCACCGCAAAGGACTGGAGCCGACACTCAAGGCATTTAGCCTGCTGAAAGAAAAGGCGAGCCTGGTCATCGTGGGGAATGAACAACACCCTCAACAATACAAAGACCTCGCGAAAGAACTCGGCATTGAAGATAAGTGCCACTTCTTAGGCAAACAAAGCAACCCGGAAGTCTTCTTCAGCATGGCGTCTTGTTATGTGTTTCCTACCAAATATGAACCATTTGGTTTTACCGCCATCGAAGCATTATCGAGCGGCTGTCCGGTGATTACCACGGTCGACTGCGGAGCAAAAGAGGTGATGAATGATGAAGTCAGCTCGATTCTTGAATCTGATTTTTCAATTGAAAAGCTGGCACAACAGATGGCTTATTGGGCTGACAAGGCAAAATCTGCAGAGTTCCAAATGGCTTGCCGAGCCTCGGTCGAACCGCTGGATGTGAACAATATTATGGAAATGAATTACCAGCTGATTAAACAAGCGTGGGAAAAGAAGCAGCAAAACGCTTAACTTTACGGTAGAAATTCAAAGGCGCCTTACCAACCATGTCACGGAAGTAAGGCGCCTTTTTCATTATGAAGATAGAGTCATTCCGAAGATCGAAAAAGCTGAAGATAGACAAAGTCTTATCTGGCAATTAGCCGAAATACCATTAAGCCGTTTCTTCCAACCGAGTATCTCGACTTAGTTCCATCAAAGATAAGCTGCTTACCCTTTCCGCAGAAATAGATTCGATGGACTTACTGCACTCTTCAGGGAACACGCACCAAGAATGACTAGTACAATGGTACCACTCAGGTAAAGCATAATAAGGAGCAATAGGCGTAGTAGTTCTGGTATCCCATCCCCAAATCATCACCATCGGAACCTTCATCATCTGGAAGATATGGCACGGGCCGCAGTCATTAGATAAAGTTAAAGCGGATTCATTAGCGATGTCCACCAGCTCAGAAATAGAGGGGGAAAGCTTTATCTCGTAAGGCACATCTTGTAATAAAACCTCAACGGTCGCCGCCTTGGCACTCTCCTGAGGACCAAGAATGACATTAATTTTGTCAATTTTTTCTGATTTCAGGTAGATATCTTTCGCTGCTTCACAGTACTTTTCAATTGGCCAAACCTTAAAAGGACCAGCTCCGCCACCTGGCACCAGAGTCAATGAACTTTTCTTGGTTTTGGCTCCAGAAACGGAACCAAGCATGCCGATAATGGTGGTATCGTAGTTGGTACCAAATACAGCATTAGCTAAACCTAAGTTGTTCTTTGCGATGTATTGCTTCCCTTTTTGAGTGAACACATGCTTACTGTATAAACCGCTTTTATCTAACAACTTTGAGTTACTAAACGCGTATGTTTCCTTTGTTTTTGCGAGCACTAATGCCGTATGAACACGCTCTGAACCAGAGTAGATGTTGAAAACTTTATCAAATTTATTTGAATTGATACTCGATACTATTTTCAGAATACTCCAGCCTTTGTAGTTAATGATGTTGTCCGCAAGTCCATTACAAACAAGAAGCTGACTATTTTTAGCCTTGGTATAAATCGTAATATTTGCGTCTTTTATTTCTTTTCTTATTGCGCAAAGCAATGGGATTTGCGTTGTGATGTTGCCAAATTGTGCTCTGTGTGGAACGAATACAGCCACGTTTGTCATTAATATATCCACCAAATACTATACGTATCAGTAACTTTCCTTACCTTATAGACCAATTTATGCCTATATACTCATAAGGTTCGGTAATCTTTACATTTTTTATGAAAATCAATACGCCGAACTATATCAAATACTGACCTGATTTTTACAATAAGCTTGTATTTTTGTGAGTGTGAAATACAAACTGCATCCCAGTTCACCTTTTTAACAAAAACCTATATTTAAAACACAATTTAAATAAAGAAAAATCTTCACAAAGTTGATATCGACGTTTGCCAATACTTGGATTTTTTGACCGCTAAAAATTCGAATCGTTGCACGTTCAATAAACAAAACTATTCTCGCTGAATCACAATTCCCAGGGTTATTGGGCTATACATTCATTGGATGCAACTGCATAATTCAAAGACAAATAACAAACCTCTTCTGAGTCATGAGCCTTTTTAAGAAACCACCACAGAAAATCTGTATCTTAAGACTCTCTGCGATTGGCGATGTATGTAACACTATCGCAGTGATACAAGCGATCCAAAAACACTGGCCAACCACGGAGATCACTTGGATCACTGGCGCCCTTGAGGCCGAATTGCTGAAATCCATTTCAAACATCAATGTGGTGGTTTTTAACAAAAAGAATGGCTTCTCCGAGTATTTAAGGATCTGGAAACTACTTAAAGGGACTCGCTTTGATGCCTTGTTACACATGCAATACGCTATCAGAGCGAGCCTGCTGACTCTGGGTATCAAAGCCAGATATAAACTTGGTTTTGATGCAGAGAGAAGTCAGGATGGTCAGCGTTTGTTTACCAACGTCAAGGTGCCCTCTCCGGTGTCTAATCATGTTCTCGATGGCTTGCGTCAGTTCGCAATCACACTGGGCGTACCTGAATTTACTCCAGCATGGTCACTGCATTATGACAATGAAGCAGAAAACTGGGCGGCAGCGCATCTTTGCAAAGAAAAAGCAAACTTAGTCATCGTCCCTGGCGCAAGTAAAGCTTATAAGAACTGGACCGCTGCTGGTTACGTGGATGTGATTCACCATGCCAAAGCAAACAATCTGAATGTCATACTGGCGGGCAGTCCTGCGCAAGTGGAAAAAGACCTCGGCCAGGAGATTGAAAAAGCACTTGATGTTCCGGTAACGAATCTCATTGGTCAAAGTTCGCTGCAGCAAATGCTGGCGTTACTCGATAAAGCAGATGTTGTCATTGCACCAGATACAGGGCCTACACACATGGCCAATGCTATGGGCACACCAGTGATTGGTCTTTATGCACATCACAATCCAGCACGTACCGGACCTTACAACTATCGCGCATACGTCGTTTCCGTATATATAGAAGCACTTTGGGCTGAGACTAAAAAACTGCCTTCACAAGTCGATTGGCGTACCAGAGTTCAGGATGAAAAAGCGATGGAGAGAATTACCAGCGAGTCTGTTATCGCTATGCTGGATAAGGTTCTCAATAACCTTCAGAGCGAAAAGGCCAAAGCATGAATATCTGCCACGTCAATTTAGCGTCTGGGTATCACGGTGGTGAAAACCAAACTCTGCAACTTATCAAACAGCAGGTTAAGTTAGGTTATCACCTTACCGTTGTCGCAAACCCTAAAAGCCCTTTTGCAGAAGCAATCCGTAAACTGGACGTAAAACTGGTACTCGCGACGCACTTTACTAAAGCCCACTCAAAGTCAATTACTCAGGATTGCGCGTTGATCCATGTGCATGAAGGCAGAGCGATCTACTGGGCTTTGATTCAGCATATGCTATATGGCACGCCATATATCGTGACACGTCGTATCGACAACGCTTTGAAAAAGAAATGGTTGGCAAACCTTGCATATTCCAAGGCTAAAGCGGTTGTCGGATTGAGCACAGAAATCGTCCAGCGTGTAAACGATGCTTATCCAACAGTGGAAACGCACAAAATCCCAAGTTCTCCGGTCCACTACCCAGTTGACGAGAACAGGGTCGAGTCGATTAAGCTCAGATTTGCGGGCAAATTTTTGGTCATTCAAGCCGCGAACATGATCAAGCATAAAGGATTTGATGTCACCATCAGTGCTGCGAAAAAACTTGAAGAAGCGGGCCTTCCAATACAGTTCTGTTTACTCGGAGATGGCCCAGAAAGGTCGCACCTTGAACAACAAGCCAGTGGCCTGAGCAACATCAGTTTTGAAGGCAAGCAAAGCAACATGGGTGACTGGTTTCATGCAGCTGATCTGCAAATACACCCTTCATACACAGAAGGTCTGGGCTCAGTGATCCTCGAAGGGATGGCGGCAGGATTGCCTGTCGTTGGTTCAAACACAGGCGGCATCCCGGATATTATCGAACACGATGTTAACGGATTCTTAATAGATCCAGGGAATGCTGATGAGTTAGCCAAGTACATCATCTCACTCTATGAAGACGAACAAAAACGAGCCAGCTTTATACAAAATGGCATAAAAAAACTCGAAAAGTTCGACATTAGTTATACTTCCAAGCAGTACCTTGAGCTTTATAAGAAAATAGAAAAATGAAAAAAGTAATCTACCCGGGAACCTTTGACCCAATAACCAATGGCCACCTTGATTTAATTGAGCGTGCTGCAGATATGTTTGACGAAGTCATTGTCGCTGTCGCAGAAAGTCCAAGTAAAAACACCATGTTTACACTGGAGGAGCGCGTCGATTTTGTAAAAAATGTCACGGCACATTTAGATAATGTCTCTGCACAAGGTTTTTCAGGGCTGATGGTGGATTTTGCTCGGGACGTGAATGCCAACATACTCATTCGCGGTCTAAGAACCACCGTGGACTTTGAGTACGAATTCGGTTTAACCAATATGTATCGCCGCTTACTGCCTGGGTTGGAGAGCGTTTTTCTCACTCCAGCCGAAGAATACGCGTTTATTTCATCGACCATCGTGCGTGAAGTCGCGATTCATGGTGGTGACGTCAGTTCATTCGTGCCAAAAATTGTTGCGGACGCGATGCATAACAAGAAACGCAATTAATTAAAAAGCCTGACGAAACCGATTTATAGTCTTCAATAACGGTTCGAGTCAGGCCTTCTCTTCCAATTGAACATTACGTCGCAAGGATCAGCGAAAATTTACTTCTGGCATTCATCGCAGAAGAAAGTATTACGCTGGCCAATCTTCTGCTCTTGCAGTGGTTCTCCACACTCCGGACATGGCTCACCTGCTTTGCCATACACCAATAGCTCTTGAGCAAAGTATCCAGGTTTACCATCTGCCTGAGCAAAATCTTTCAGTGTAGTGCCGCCTTGATTTATCGCGATTCTTAACGTGCTTTTGATGTTATCGACCAGTAGAGACCACTCCTGTTTCGTCACTGTGCCTGCCGATCTGGTAGGGTGAATTCGTGACTTAAACAGGGATTCGTTGGCGTAAATATTTCCTACCCCAACCACGACTTTGTTGTCCATAATGAATTGCTTAATGGCAACACGCTTACCCTGAGCTTTCTTTGCTACATACTCAACGTTGAATTCTTCGGTTAACGGCTCTGGTCCCATATGATCAAGCACTGTGTGTGACTCACCCGGTGCACACCATAACCACGCACCAAATCGACGCGGATCGTTGTAGCGCAGAACCTTACCGTTAGACAATTTCAGATCGACGTGATCGTGCTTCGCCGCAGGAAAATCCGCATCAAGCACACGTAAGGAGCCAGACATGCCGAGATGAACAATCGCGGTTCCCATATCGGTCTCAATCAACAGATATTTAGCTCGGCGACGAATTGCACGTATTACCTGCCCTTCAAGTTGTTTCAGCTCCTGAGGAATATCCCAGCGAAGTTTGGGTGTACGAAACACAAATGCCTGGATCGTTTGACCCAGCATATGTGGCGTGATTCCCATACGGCTGACTTCAACTTCGGGTAATTCAGGCATTCTCGGCTCCGCTCATTTGGTTATTCTTATTCACTACTCGGCTAGCATAATCGAAATGTACAAAGAGTGACACTTCACGCGCTAAGGTTACTCAGGAAGGAGGTAGTCATCACCGACCGAAATCGCGATCCACTTATCCTCCCAGTTCTTAAACAGCCAAAAATCCGTTAAGCGGTAAAAAGTCACGCGTTGTGGCTCATCAAGCCCCTGATACCAGACTTCAATTGATTCTGGCGTAGCAAGTTGTGATTTCAAGGTGTCGAATTGCTGCTCAGAGAGCTCTGTGCCTTCAAGTGATTGCCAGCGTGACACTAGCTCAGCCGCAGGGATATTGGTTTTAATATTAGACTGCCACTGGCCATTGTTAAGATCCATTTCCCAACCGCTATAGTAAATCGCGCTGACAGTATAATCAGAACGAAGCAAGTTAGGATAAGGATCCACCTCTTCCGATAACAGGTAGGTTTTGATCCACATCGGCGCATTTAAGATCACGATAAAAGCGATGATGCCCAGGATAAGAATATTGTTCCATCGGCGACGACGAGCCGGACTAATGCGCATGATTCAAGACCGTAGGTTGAGAGAGCTTAGGATTATAAGGTTCTAGGAGGAAAGAAAGGTCCTAGATCCTAGGGATTAGGTCCTAGGGGAACCCGTTGGGAATAAAGTTATAAACGGAAATTCTTATATTTGCTTTTTGGGAATACTGAATACTGATGATGTTCACCCCTTCCGTAATCTTTAAGCGAAGCGCTCCGTATTCCAAAGCAACGAACACTGGATCTTGCGTTTAGCACTGAACTTACCGCAAACACACCTAGGACCCTAGCCACCTAGGACCTCGTCCCTTTATTTTACCCAATAAAAAACCCAACTCGAAAGCTGGGTTTTTCAATTCGTAAAAGAGTCAGAAACCAATTATTTGATTTTTGCTTCTTTGTACATAACGTGCTGGCGTACAACTGGATCAAATTTCTTGATCTCAAATTTGCCTGGCATGTTACGCTTGTTCTTATCAGTTGTGTAGAAGTGGCCTGTACCTGCAGAAGATACTAGACGGATTTTCTCACGAACGCCTTTCTTTGCCATTGCTTATTTCCTCTTAAACGTTTTCGCCACGTGCACGGATATCAGCAAGAACAGTATCAATACCTTTCTTGTCGATGATGCGCATACCTTTAGCAGATAGACGTAGTTTAACAAAACGTTTTTCGCTCTCTACCCAGAAACGATGAGTTTGTAGGTTCGGCAGAAAACGACGCTTAGTAGCATTTCGTGCGTGTGAACGGTTGTTACCCGTTACTGGACGCTTACCAGTTACTTGGCATACTCGTGACATGAATGTCTTCTCCAAAATCGTTTCAGCTCGATATCAACCTTGGTGGCCGAACCTCTCTATCTCACAAAAAGAAGTTAGAGGTTAAGAACCGCTATGGAAAATCCATACAAGGCTATCAAAGGTCGCGCATTATACTAACTTGACATGCATTGCTCAAGACCCGAACAGATCCTTTTTACAGGTTTTCGTGATCTTTTTTTAGACAGCAGGTTTTTCTAGCAGTCCAAGCTGAATTCAGTTTAAAATTTAGTGGCGTGGATAATAGCAGATTTTTTGCAACTAACAACCTAAAAAACGCTCAGTTATATCCATCCTCTTTCAGCAAAAGAGACACTTTCACCATCACCAATGACGAAATGGTCCAAAATGCGGATATCTACCAGGTTCAAAGCGTCGATTAAACGGCGGGTAATTCTTCTGTCAGCCTGGCTTGGCTCAGCGACACCCGAGGGATGATTATGGGCTAGTATCAGTGCTGCTGCGTTGTGATGTAAGGCTCGCTTCACCACTTCTCGCGGATAAACCGACGCCGCATCCAAGGTTCCTTCGAATAAAATCTCATCTTTTATTACTCTGTGCTGGTTATCGAGGAAAAGAATGTAAAAAACTTCTCTTTGCCGATCTCTTAAAATAGAAGAGAGATACAGTTTGGTTTGATCCGGGCTGGTCAAAGCGTCGCCACGCTTTAAGGTTTCGGCTAAATAACGCTGAGTCATCTCTAGCACCGCTTGCAACTGGGCATACTTCGCCTGCCCTAACCCTTTATGCTGGCAGAACTCTTTTTCTGATGCCGAAAACAACTGCCTGAGCGAGCCAAAATCCTGAATGAGGAAATCGGCCAGTTCAACCACATTCATTCCTTGTGTGCCTGTACGCAGAAATATAGCGAGCAATTCAGCATCGGTTAACGCTTGCGGCCCTCTCTGAAGGAGCTTCTCTCGGGGCATCGACTCATTCGGTAGAGATTTGAGATTCATCAACTGTCTCTTTGAAAGTAAGAACCCCTATTCAACAAAACAAAAAGCAAAAGTCGAGAGTAACTTTCGCTTTTTGGGTTCGGTTCTGAATTTCTGTGTAATCTAGTCGTTCATCAGAGTTTAAAATTACCAACCAGATCGTTGATCTCAGTTCCGGATTGCGACAGCTTAGCGCTTATCGTCTCCGCATGTTGCAGGGTGTCAGGAATGTTATTAACGATCTGCTGAACCGCAACCAAGTTAAGGTTGATATCTTCAGAGACCGCACTCTGTACGGTTGATGCCGAACGATGAATGTCCGTCATTAGCGGGGGCAGCTTATCCATGAACTCATTAAAAGCGGCCGCTAATTCACCTACTTCGTCTTGACTTTCTACTTTCAGGCGCGCTGTTAAATCACCACCTCCAGCAGCGACATCTTTAAAAGAATTAGCACTGCGAAATATTTGCAAGTAATGTGACGCAGAATTTGTATCAGTGATGCGCTCTCAACGGGCGATATGAGAACGTATCTCGAGGTTATTTGGGTTTATACACGTGGCAGAAGTTTGAGTTGTGCTAAACTCGTCGCCAGTAAATTTGGAGATCTCACATGCAAACACTAGCAGGAAAGAAAATTCTACTCGGCATCAGTGGTGGTATTGCCGCGTATAAATGTGCGGAGCTAACCCGTCGCTTAATAGAGAGAGGCGCACAAGTACGCGTCGTGATGACCAATTCTGCCAAGGAGTTTATTACGCCACTCACCATGCAAGCGGTTTCTGGCCATCCAGTCTCTGACAGCTTATTCGATCCCGCAGCAGAAGCTTCCATGGGGCACATCGAGTTAGCAAAATGGGCAGATTTGGTTCTGCTTGCGCCTGCTACCGCAGACTTGATTGCTCGTCTGGCGGCTGGAATGGGTAACGACCTACTGACAACCCTAGTGTTAGCCACTGATTCGCCAGTCGCGGTATCTCCGGCGATGAACCAGCAGATGTATAGCAATGTGGCAACACAAGAGAACATCGCAACCTTAGCTCGTCGTGGCATACATATTTGGGGACCGGGTGCTGGCGAACAAGCATGTGGTGATGTTGGCCCGGGCCGTATGTTAGAGCCAATGCAACTGGTACATCTGTGTGAGCAGTTTTTTCAGCCTAAAGTGCTCGAAGGAAAATCCGTATTAATCACAGCTGGCCCTACCCGCGAAGCTATCGATCCGGTGCGTTATATCTCTAATCACAGCTCCGGTAAAATGGGCTATGCGCTGGCAAGTGCGGCAGCGCATATGGGCGCAAAAGTAACACTGGTTAGCGGCCCGGTAAGTTTAAGCACACCCGCTGGTGTTGAGCGTGTTAACGTCTCAAGCGCGCAAGATATGTATGATGCTGTGATGGAACATGCCACCAGCAACGATGCTTTTATCAGCTGTGCTGCGGTTGCCGATTATCGTCCGGAAGAAGTCGCGTCTCAAAAATTGAAAAAGACTGAAGACAACGACCAGATGGTCATCAAAATGGTAAAAAACCCTGATATTGTTGCATCGGTTGCAGCAATGACTGACCAGCGACCATTTACCGTTGGCTTCGCCGCTGAGACCAATGACGTTGAAACTTATGCGCGCGGTAAGTTAGAGAAGAAAAACCTAAATATGATCTGTGCCAACGACGTATCGGTCGAAGGTCAGGGCTTCAACAGCAATGACAACGCGATTACCCTTTACTGGCCAAAAGGTGAACTCGCTCTGGCTTTAGAATCAAAAGAAGCATTGAGTTTTAAAGTCCTCGAGAAAATGCACGAACTGATGTAATCGTTGGTCATTTTTTGATAGCTGCTCATTTTTTAATAAAAGTTGGCGAAAATTTAGTACAACCATGACAATTGAGGGTGGCATACCTCCCAAACCACCCTCAGTAGTCTAGTTTGATCCGACGTAGCGTCTTATAATCCCCTCCGCTCAACTTTGTATTTTGAAAGGAAATAACTAATGGCCGGCAGTAAAAAATCCAATCGTCGTGAAGAGATCTTGCAAGCTTTGGCAGAGATGCTTGAATCGACAGAAGGCGCTTCCCGAATTACTACGGCAAAACTGGCGAAACAAGTTGGCGTTTCAGAAGCGGCACTCTACCGCCATTTTCCTAGTAAAGCTCGTATGTTCGAGGGTTTGATTGAATTCATCGAAGAAGCCTTAATGACGCGCATCAACCGCATTCTGGATGACGAAAAAGACACCTTAGAGCGCATTCGCATGGTAATGCACCTGATTCTGGTCTTCTCTGAACGTAACCCAGGATTGACACGCATTCTTTCAGGTCATGCTTTAATGTTTGAGAATGAGCGTCTGCGTGATCGAATCAATCAGTTATTCGAGCGCATTGAAACGCAACTGCGTCAGATCCTGCGCGAACGTAAAATTCGTGAAGGTAAATCCTTCCCGGTAGAAGAGCGTATCCTTGCGGCGCAGATTTTAGGACAAGTAGAAGGCAGCCTAAACCGCTTTGTTCGCAGCGATTTCAAATACCAGCCTACTGCAAACTTTGACGAATATTGGGCACTGCTCAGTGCACAAATTAAGTAGAGATTATGAGTAAAGACAACCACATGCAGCCAGATTTTTCTCTTTCCCTTCTTCACCCACGAAACTGGGGCGTGTGGATTGGGTTTGGTCTACTGGCGATCATCGTCAATATTCTCCCGTACCGCTTGCTTCTTTCACTGGGTCAATCAGTGGGTAAGCTCGGCATGCGCTATGGTAAAAAACGCGTTCACGTAGCAAAACGTAATCTGGAACTGGCTTTCCCAGATAAAAGCCAAGAAGATATCGACCGTATCGTCACAGAGAACTTCAAAAACACCGGTATGGCGCTGATCGAAACTGGCATCACCTGGTTCTGGCCGACCTGGCGTTTTAAAACCCTGCTGGTAGAAAAAGATCTTGGCGCACTGAAAGAGAAAGCGGAAGAAGGCAAAGGAGTTCTGCTGTGCTGTGTTCACGCATTGAACCTGGAAGTCACTGCACGCGCTTTTGCGGTCATGGGGCTGGCGGGTTACGGCGCATTTCGTCCGCACGACAACCCGGCTTATAACTTTATTCAGTACTGGGGACGCACCCATAACGGCAACAAACTGATTGACCGCAAAGACGTGAAAAAGATGATTCGCGTACTGCGTAGCGGTGAGCGCCTGTTCTACCTACCGGATCACGATTACGGCCGTAACAAGTCAGTGTATGTGCCTTTCTTCGCAGTAGAAGATGCGTGTACAACAACTGGCACAAGCATTCTGGCTTACACCTCTAAGTGTGCAATCATCCCGGGCTCAGGCTTCCGAAATGACCAAGGCAAGTATGAGATCATCGCAGACAAATGCATTGAAGCGGATTACCCGCAAAAAGATGAAGTTGCTGCAGCGGCATACATGAACAAGTATGTAGAAGAAGTCATACTACGCGCACCAGAGCAATGGATGTGGCTACATAAACGCTACAAAACCATGCAGGATGAAAACGTACCGAAAGGGATTCGTTATAGATAACCAAGATCCTAGGGTCTAGGGTCACTCGTTGAACGTTCGGTACTTTATTCGACGTTTGTGCTTGTTGTTCGGGAATACAGATTACTGAATACAGAAATGAAAACATCTCTAGTAATCAACAATCAGTAATTTTACACCCTAACACCGTCATCCTGAACAGCGACGAAGGAGCGTGATTCAGGATCTACTTACCGAGTGTACTGAAAGCAGATTCCTGATGTCGCTTATGCTCCTCGGAGTGACGACCACAAGAGGAGGCTCGTGTTCCTAGGCCCTTCCCTTTCTTAAATCCCGTATTCTGCGCGGTACGCTTTTACTGCTTCCAGATGCTCTGTCGCGTTACCTTTCTCTTCAAGGTAAGTGATAAGGTCGCCCAGGCTCACGATAGAGATCACTGCGCAGCCAAAGTCGCGCTCCACTTCCTGAATCGCAGAAAGCTCACCTTTACCTTTTTCCTGGCGATCGATAGCCACCAATACGCCAGCTAAGTCTGCGCCGTTATCCTTGATGATTTCCATCGATTCACGAATCGCTGTACCTGCAGTGATAACATCATCAACCAGCATAATACGACCTTCAAGCGCCGAACCTACTAGGCTGCCGCCTTCACCGTGGTCTTTCGCTTCTTTACGGTTAAAACAGTAAGGTGTGTCGATATCGTGGTGGTCCGCAAGTGCAACTGCTGTTGTCGTCGCGATAGGAATACCTTTGTACGCAGGGCCAAATAGCACGTCAAACTCGATGCCTGAGTCAGCCAATGCTGCTGCATAAAAACGGCCTAGACGAGCAAGGTCACGACCTGTATTGAAAAGACCAGCGTTAAAGAAGTAAGGGCTCTTACGGCCTGATTTCAAAGTAAACTCACCAAACTTAAGAACTTCTTTCTCAAGTGCAAACTCAATAAATTCACGCTGGTATGCTTTCATGGATTTCTCTCAATTGTCAGTGTGTGGATATAAGTATTTAGGTTCTAGGTTCTAGGTTCTAGGTTCTAGGTTCTAGGTTCTAGGTTCTAGGTTCTAGGTTCTAAAATAAGTAAAAAAATAGCTTCCTTTTTGGGGAAGCTATTTTTAAATAATTAATTCTCTAACGCCGCCTTCTGCGCCGCGACGATCTCGCTAATACCGACTTTCGCCGACTCTAGCAATGCCATCAGTTGCTCGTGACTGAACGGTTCACCTTCTGCAGTGCCCTGGATTTCAATCATCTTGCCTTCTTCCGTCATGACAACGTTCATGTCGGTATCAGCTGCTGAATCTTCTACATATTCAAGGTCACAAAGCACTTCATCACCCAACAAGCCAACCGATACAGCGGCTACGTGGCCTTTCATTGGGTTAGCTTTTAACTTGCCGTTATTTATCAGATGCTGGAATGCGTCGGCCAATGCAACGCTTGCACCACTGATTGAAGCAGTACGTGTGCCGCCATCAGCCTGAATTACGTCACAGTCAACAGTGATCATGAACTCGCCCATCGCTTGCAAATCAACAACAGCACGTAGGCTGCGCGCGATAAGACGTTGGATTTCCATGGTGCGACCACCCTGTTTGCCATTTGTCGCTTCACGACGAGTACGAGAGTGTGTTGCACGTGGCAGCATACCGTATTCTGCAGTTACCCAGCCTTTACCTTGGCCTTTCAGCCAGCGTGGTACAGATTCTTCGACGGTCGCATTACACAACACTTTGGTATTACCGAACTCCACTAATACTGAGCCTTCAGCGTAAGCGGTGTAGTTACGAGTAATTTTGATTGGGCGAACTTGATCCGCCTTGCGATCGTTTGGACGCATGGGCATCTACCTTAAATATGAGGAGAAGACGATTTGATTGGGCGAAGATTATAGCGGAATAGATTCCGGATTCCTAGGTCACAAGTCATGCAATCGATACACATTTCCCCGCAACATGACTCGACATCCCGCGCACCAATTCTTACTCCGTGATACACTCTCTAGGTAATTTTCAAAAAATTGAAGACAGGAAAATTCGATGATTTACAGTATGACGGCGTATGCGCGCAAAGAAGTGAAAGGCGACTGGGGTTCAGCGGTATGGGAAATCCGCAGTGTAAACCAGCGCTATCTGGAAACTTACTTCCGCATGCCAGAGCAGTTCCGAGCTTTAGAACCTTTACTACGTGACCGTTTTCGTAAGCGTCTTGCTCGCGGTAAAGTTGAGTGCAACCTTCGTTTTGAAGCCAATCCGGCAGCAAAAGGCGAGCTTAGCATCAATGAAACGCTGGCAAACCAAGTGATTAAAGCAGCAGAACAAGTGATGCACATGACTGGTGAACTTAGCCGCATTAACCCATTCCAGGTTATGCAGTGGCCGGGTGTAATGGAAACACCTGAACAGGACATGGATGAGGTAAACAAAGTTTTACTGAGTGCTTTTGATGAAGCATTGAGCGAGTTTATTGATGCGCGTGGTCGCGAAGGCGACAACATGAAAGCGCTGATCGAACAACGTCTCGATGGGATTACCGCGGAAGTAGTAAAAGTGCGTGCGCGCATGCCAGAAATTCTGGAGTGGCAACGCGAGCGTCTGTTCTCGAAATTTGAAGATGCCAAAATCGAACTGGATCCATCTCGCGTCGAGCAAGAGCTGATCCTGTTAGCGCAGAAATCAGACGTCGCGGAAGAATTGGATCGTCTGGACTCACACGTAAAAGAAACCAATAACATTCTGAAAAAAGGTGGCGCAGTTGGCCGTCGTCTGGACTTCATGATGCAAGAATTCAACCGTGAATCGAACACACTAGCGTCTAAATCGATCAGCACAGACATCACTGCTTCGGGCGTTGAGCTAAAAGTTCTGATTGAGCAGATGCGTGAGCAAATTCAGAATATTGAATAGCGCTTTGTGAGCGTAGAGATCAAAGACTACATATTATCTGTAGACAAAGACTCTAAAACAAAAAAAGGGCGGCTCCTACGCAAGGAAACCGCCCTTCAGTGTTACTTTCTAATGTATTTACCGCTCTTGTTCTAACAGACGAAGATACGCGTTTCTCATCCGCTGTTGCTCTGTATCGAAGTACGCAGGTGTGAGCCTAGAACGATTCAGATACTCACGTTCCAAACTATGTTGCAACTCGACAAACTGGCCAACTCCAGAACTTAGAGTGTTGCTGGACTCATTGATTCGAGTTTGCACCATCAACTCATATTGGTCGGTACCTCGAACCTGTAAATATCCTGGCTTCATGTCTCGCCAAAGTGTCAACGGCAAAGAGACGCCCAGGGTCATGAACTCTTCATTTTCACTGCTTAAATACTTCGCATAGAGTTTAGTGTCACCCAGCCAATGCGTCGTGGTGATATCGTAGCCTTTATCCCCACGCCAGTACTCCCCGCCCCGGACGCTTAACTGCCAGTTCCATTCTGGTCTTGAATAGGTATAGCTAGCTAAGCGAGTGGCTTTGTCTTCTATTTCACGACCGAGTGAATCGACGTCATCCTTGTATTTAAAGCTGCTGATTTGAAAACCAACGCCATGATGCCCCTCAGGTGAATTCCACTGGGTTTCATTCATCGCACCAAGATAACCACCATAGACATAACCTGCCGAAAACTGAGTCATGATATCGATGGGCAACCGAAAAGCCTGATGAATAAGAACACGGTCAATTTCGTTATCTAAGCTTTGATTTTCCCAATACTCTCCGCTCTGATAATCATCGCTATCACCGAGTGGTAATACATGTCGAATATCAAACGCTGCGCCTTGCCACAGGGGAGTATACAGGTTAGAACTAAGACCAATAGAATAGTCAAAGACACCATATTCCGTGGCAACATTGTAATTCATAATTGGCGCAAAAATGAGTTGTGAACGGCCAGCCCCAGCACTGATTTCCTGATGGAGCAACTGAGCCTGTTTTCGGTATTCATTTAAGTGCGTTGAGGAAAATGATGTCTGTTCACATAACTCGCCTGTCGCCAAAAAGTCCTGATAACAGTCCAGTGTCGTGGATATTCGCATTACTGGTATGTTGTTATTCAGCAGCAGCAAGTTGATAACTGGAGCATAATTCTCACCCACTACGCCAGCAAGCGTACCATGGCTAAGGTTTGTAGCGATCAAGCCAAGGGCTACGCCGACACCATCCACTTCGTTGTGGTTATAACGGCGGTTTTCGAGGGCAACAACAAACTGGTTATGATGAGTACCCGTTTGAATATTGATAAAACCTTCATTCTGGAGTGCTTGCTGTAAAGATGACAGGCTGGTCGATTTGCTTTCAGCTAACTGAGAATCTAGAAGCTGTTTGGTACTGTCATGTTCAGGCTTTTGTAATTGCTGACGGCTATGACTGCGATAACCTAATAGCGGAATAGCCGTATTAATACCCCATAACGTCTGGTCACTATTCTCGTGACCAGTGTAAAGTTCAACGTGGGCAGACGTTTGAATACCATAAGGTAAAAAACCCTCGGGAGTAAAAACCTTCGCTGTCACATTGAATTCGCTGGCATCGTATTCGCCAACAAGCTGGGCAAAGGGTAACGGTTGCCACTCTACCCCACCAAAAGGCCCATCCATAATCTCAAGGCTAATATCTGACTTGCTATAACCTGCGCTAAAACGTAACTCATAATCTTCAAACGTTTTATCTGCGACGACATAAGCCGCATCAAATTTGCTGGCAGCGCCGCCAACATCTTGAACCCCCAAGGCCAATTGGATACCGGTCAAGTCATAGACATATGGCACTTGAACCTTGAAAGATGCCGACAAGTCTCGAGTTCCACAGTCGTAGTCGAAATATTGATTACAGTCGTAAGTTTGAGTAACGACTCTCCCTCCAGCTTCGACGCCGGGCAGAATGCCTGCGCCCAGAAACCAATCATCAAGTGAAGCAATGGTTCCCTTATAAGGCACACCTTGGCTGAAAGACACATGAAAATCCCCAGTATCAATCACCTGAGCATTTGGCGTAAATCCCAACCCGGTAAAACTCTGATAAGAAGAAAGGTTATCGGGCGAGGCAAAACTGGCACAAGGGGCTAAGAGCAAAACTGTTCGAATGCAGCTTTGTAGTGAAATTTTTGGTTGGAACATGCGATACATCCATTGATAAAAAGTCACCCAAAGCGCGAAGCCGTGGGTGACTCATTTTCTAGCAGTGATACGGAAGAGGGAAGATCTTAAGCGCCACCGCCGCCTTCACTACCACTGCCGCCTGTACCACCAGTACCACCTGTAGCATCATTATCACCGGTATCAACTGGAGGAATAATCGCTGGTTTACCTGTTGTTATTTGATCATTAATTTCATCAAAAATAGCGGAATCCAGATTTACATCGTCGTCGTTTACTACATCGGCAATTTCATTGAAAACAGTATCATCCGCCAGCGCCTCGGCAAGATCGACATAGATATCGTCACCGCTATTACTCTCCGGATAGTTTGGATGTTGACTCAGAACAGTCTTACCAATTCTTCTAGCTACATCCACAAGTTGGTCAACAGTGACGTCTGACTTGTCACCTTGGGCAACAAGAATGTCAGAAAGAACGACAGTAGTGACCATAATTTTTGAGTAAACGTCAGGGTTAGCTTCTTTGAGCGTAGTCAGCGCTGTTTCAGGTTCAGTCAGCAGCTCAAGAACATTAATTTCTACGCCATCGTTGTTTAACTGATCAACGTCGATACCCAGCTTTGTCAAAATCTCTTTCGCCGTATCTTCGGAATACGACTCTTCGCCAAGTTGTTTAGCAATAATCGTCGTCAATGGAGTAGCTGCGACTTCTTTGCCCGCCTGAAGCAAACCTTTAGGTACACTGTAGCTAACGTTCGACATATCTTTACCGTTAGATGTATCTATCGCACCAGGGGTTTTATCAAAGCTTAAAGAACAAGTTTCAGGATTGTTGACGAACGTTTCATCTTCAATGGTGCTAAAGCCATCGTAGTTAGTCGCGCTGATAGGGCCACCTGAGCCATCAATACACTCAAACTGACCAGTCATACCTTGAATCGCACCATCGAATGCACGTACATCCTTCGAAGCGGATGAGGAATCGTCACTGCTACTACTATTACAGCCGACTAAAATAATAGAGCCAACCGCGATTGCCAATAGTGAAAGTTTCACTTGAATCTCCTTTACGCAAGTGAGGGTATACCAATTAAGGATCGCAATAATAGTTATCAGACCAACCATAAATGGAAAAATAATATTTTTATATATTTAACCTTGATTAATATAATAACTTTAAAATTTGGCCGATAATATAAGAAATCCATATCGATGTAAAAAGATGTTTGCGTTAAATTGACAATTTACTCACCAAGAATTGACGCATGCGTCGCAATAACCAAGTAATAGCATTCCCCAATTTTGAGAGGTGACAAAGAAAATCCGATCTGGTTCAGCTAGAAGTCAGGATAACTCCCCCCACATTCATCGAGAATTTTAACCCACTTATCTATAAGGATTTTTTAAGTTAAAACCTGAATGTTTCATTTCCCTCCCTCAACAATCAGAACAATAATTAAACTTTTTTTGATTAAATATTTGACATAAATCACATTGACAGTAAAATATGCCGCGTTCTTAGACAGTAACTATTAACAACGGTGAAAAAATGAACTCTGCACTTTTATCAATATTAGACGGCAAAAATAATCTTGAATTAGGAAAAGTGTTAACGCCTTCAATCTCTGCTGCAATTATGTGCTTTTCTACAACAGCGGTGGTTGGACTGTTAAGTCTAATTTCTATGGCATAATTTATTGCCCGTCAGAATTAAAAATAAAAAAGACGCTTTTTACGGCGTCTTTTTTATTTTGTCACGAACAGCTAAATAGCCATATTCGTGTTTGTCACATCTTAAATTCGGCTAAAATGTATACAGAATTGTCATGCCACTTAAAGTGTCTTCCTGCTTACCTGCGCCTAAATTGTCTTCTTCTGTTTTTCTGATTTCCCCAGAGATAATCAATTGCGACGTTGCATGGTAGCTTAGGCCAAACGAATAAATGCTACGCTCCCCGTCCAAGTTTAACGAATTGTCATCGAAATCAACTTGGGAGAGGTAAATATAAGGGCGTAAGCCGATACCGAAATAGTAGTGGGCATACATATCGTATGCACTGGCATCTGCATATTGGTTGCTCTTATTACTTTCGGTCACACGGTAATACAATAAATCGGTTTCGTGGGCCTTTTTACCGTCGGTAAACGCGGCTGAGATTTGAAATCCTTTGTAGCCATATTTGGCCGCTATCGTGGTCAGCTCTTGGGAATCCCCATCGTTGAGTCCTGCAAAGGAAGTCCCCTCGACCTTATTTTGCATATGTGTCGCACCCAGGCTCAGGCCAAAGTCAAAATCATAACTGACGGCCAGGGCAAAGTTGTTCTCCCGACTTAAGTCCTGATTGTATCGGTTGTTTACCCCGTTAAAGCCATATTGAGCAGACACATTCAGCGCATCAAAACTATTGCGGTAAACGACAAGGTTGTCTCCACGAGCCGTTGCCATGAAACCGCCATCTTTACCATCACTGAATAGCGGCGTTGCATCCGGATCGAACACAATCAGGTTATCCATGTAACCCGCAACATCATGATAAGCCGAATATTGCTTACCGATTCGTACACTGCCTAACTCGTCATTCGCAACCGTGATATAACCCAGGCGGCTTCTGAATTTGTCACCATTTTGGTTTTCAAACTCATTCGAAGGCGGGTTAAGAATCGTATCCCACTCAAATTTTACATCGGTTGACCAGCCGTTCTCTAACTGGCGTTCTATCGCGATACCCAAAGTACTGCGGCTGGCATTAAAGTAGTGATCGAGGAACTGAGCGGGTTGCCAGTAATCCATTAAAAACGCACCGGACACTTCAACCTTGTTTACTTCATCTTGATATACCGTTAGTGCGTGTGCTTGGCTTGAGACAATTAAACCCGAGATAAACAGAATATTTTTATTATTTAATTTCATTTCACGTTCCAACATTTTCTAAAAAACGGGCACAAAAAAAGCATGACAAAAAATCACATTATGAAATTATCATGCTTTTATTTTTAAATAGGTGGAGAGGATTTAAGCGTATTCAGTCAAAACTATTTGGTTGCGATAACTTCAATTTCCACTTTTGCATCCATCGGTAAACGAGCAACTTCAACACAAGAACGTGCAGGGAATGACGCGTTGTGACTCTCGAAGAACTCACCGTATACTTGGTTGACCACTGGAAAATCATTGAGGTCTTTTACAAACACCGTTGTTTTCACAATATTTTTCGCACTCAACCCTGCCTCTTCTATGATTGCCAACGCATTGTTTAATGACTGCAGAGTTTGTTCCGCGACGTCTTCCGGCATCTGTTTGGTTTCAGGATTAATAGGCAACTGCCCTGAAGTAATGACCATGCCACCTAAATTCACGCCCTGTACGTAAGGGCCAATCGCTAACGGGGCTTTGGAAGTATTAATAATATCTGTCATTGTTTTATCTCAAATTAGTTAAATAAATAGGCTGTTAAATGCTAAATACAGGGAGAAGGTTCAGCATTGACATAAAGTGGAACACTGCGGTCAGCACACCAAATAAGATCAATACACCAATCATGACATTGCCACCTGGCGCGACAAACCCTTCATGACTGCCTTCCAGACGACGAGACTTGCGCGCTAACAACGCAGGGATCAGACATGCCCAAACGGTAGCCGCAGCGCCGGCATAACCAATCGCGATAACAAACCCAAATGGAAAGAGCAAAGAGAGTACCAGTGGTGGTAAAAACGTTGCCAACCAGGTTTTTGTACGGCCTTGTTTTGTGTCTTCAAACTTGAATAAGTCCGCTAGGAAATCGAACACACCTAATCCGACACCGATGAAAGAAGAAAGGATCGCAGCCATAGAGAAGGTATTGATGGCGCTAGCCACTTTATCCGAATCAATCGCCGAGCCTAATGCAGTTAGCAATGCTTCTACGTTGCCTCCCTGCTCAATCACAGGACCAAACTCACTGCGTGGTAGATTGCCGTAGATACTCACCATCCATAAGAAGTAAAGTGTCAGGGCAATGACCGTACCACCTAAGATAGCTTTCTTAGCACGTTGCTCGCAGCCATAGTAAGAACGCATACTTGCGACGGAGTGATGGTAACCAAATGAGGTTAACGCAACCGGCAGCATCGTCATCGCATAAGGAGCATAGTTGGTTTCTTGGTTGACGCGGTCAAACAGAATAGACACATCGATATTTGCGGCTAAACCAGAAACACCGAAGATAAAACTGAGACCCATAAAAGCAATCAGGACAACAGAAATTCTGTCAACTGCGCGAGTGGAGTGCCAAACGAAAAGAGAAAAGATCGCAACAAATAAAACGGAAGCTATTTTATTATTAATACCTAATACGCCTTCTAATATTAAACCAGAAGAAGTGATATAAGCATAAAGTAAAATACCACCAACAAAATATACAGCTAAATTATTAATTCGGTTTACGTTACTACCTAACATATCTTTAGTAACCGTATTAAAAGATACTTTTAAATCATAACGTTTGAAAGCTTCCAACAGCATCCAACCTGATACTGTCATCATAATCATGGTAAAGGTAATTGCAATTAACGACCATGCGGTCCAAGCACCTGCGCCTGCACTTGGTAAACCAAGCATTCCCGCCCCCACACAGACACTTGCGATAATACAAGATCCGCCGACTAAAGATGGACTATTTTTCATGACCACGTCTCTATAAGATAGATTTTAAATAGGGATAAACAATCAGCCAACTTTTATAGTAATAATAATGTTTAATAGTTATATAATTTATATGTAGTACGAGGTAGGTATTTAGAATAAGCGCACCTCAGCAGAGGAAAGAGGCGCGCTTATATTTATTGTTTAATTGATTTGATTAGACTTCTTTTAGTCGTGCAGTGAAGTGACGTAACACTGGTGGTTCGTAAGTGAAGTCCAGACCTTTCACGTTCTCAGCGTTTGCTTTTACTTTTTCAAATGCTTCGATAACAAAGTCCATGTGTGTTTGTGTGTAAGTCGCACGAGGAATCGTTAAGCGTAGCAATTCAGCCGGACACTTATGCTGCTTGCCAGTTGCCGGATCGCGGCCTAGTAGTAACGAACCGATTTCAACCGCACGGATACCCGCAACTTTGTATAGCTCACAAGCCAGAGCGTGTGCCGGAAACTGTTCTGCTGGAATATGCGGTAGTAGTTTACCAGCATCAACGAACGCCGCGTGACCACCTGCTTGCTGACAAACAACGCCAATCGCTTCTAAACCGTCAACCAGATATTGAACCTGACCGATACGGTACTCCAGCCACTCCTGACGCATACCATCGTACAGACCAACAGCCAGACGTTCCATTGCGCCGCCCTCAAGACCGCCGTATGTCGGGAAGCCTTCCTGAACAACACAAAGTGTGCGAGATTCAGTGTATACATCCATCATAGATTCATCTTTGAAACATAGCAGGCCACCCATTTGTACCATGGCATCTTTCTTCGCAGACATGGCTAGCGCATCTGCGTATTTGTATGTTTCGCGAGTGATTTCTTCAATCGTCCAGTCTTGGTATCCTGGCTCACGTTGTTGAACGAAATACGCGTTCTCTGCGTAACGAGCCGAGTCCATGATAACTGGGATATCGTAACGTTTAGCAATTTCATAAACCGCTTTCAGGTTCGCAATTGAAACTGGCTGACCACCCGCTGAGTTACAAGTAATCGTACTTACGATGTAAGGAACGTTCGCAGGGCCCGCTTCTTCAATGGCCATTTCCAGTTTCTGCAGGTCGAAGTTACCTTTAAAGTCCGCGCTAACTGAAGTATCAAAAGCTTCATCTGTATAAACGTTTTTCGCTACGCAGCAGTTCACCTGAGTGTGACCTTGCGTTGTATCGAAGAAGTAATTAGACAGAGCAACCATCTTAGAACGGTCCAGGCCTTTCTCCTGTTCACGCTTCTTAATCAGAATTGGGATATAAATCTGCTCTGCACCACGACCTTGGTGAGTTGGAATAGTCAGTTCATAACCAAAAATATCTTTAACCGCGTTTGCAAGTGCGTAGTAACTGCGGCTGCCACTGTACGCTTCATCACCCATCAGCATTGCCGCTTGCATTTTTTGCGTGATAGAACCAGTACCACTATCCGTCAGTAAATCGATAAATACATCTTCACTGTCGAGTAGGAATGGGTTCATACCTGCTTTTAAAATAGCTTCTTCACGGTATTCTCTGGTCGTCGTTTTTACTGGCTCAACAACACGAATGCGGAATGGTTCTGGTAGATGCTTAAAGTTTTCCATGATAATACCTTTCAATAATATTTTTTATTAAACAGGCGACATTAATTAATATCACAATATATTTTTGGCGTGATAATTCGCTCTGAATAATGAATCAGTCAAATTAAAACTAATTAAATTAAGATAAAATATGACTCAGGAACTGAATGAATAATACAGAACACTACTGTCGATATTTTTAATATGATGTATACGAGACAATTATTTAACTAATACTGTAGCGTTAAATAATCGTATTGATTAGAAGCGGAAGCAAGAAGGTAGAATTTGTAGCTCAAAGTCATGTGTATACCAAGCTAAAGAGCTTGACCATGACTTATTTTGAATTTTAATACTTTGACTCATTTCTAATGCCATCATTCGTTATATCTGATTGACCGATGAGTTCATTTTTAGCCAAACCATGAACAAAGTAAATTGGCCAAAATAATAAATGTGACAAATGTCCTTATAGAAACTCCGGGAATAAATCACGTGTCACAAATAAATTAGCGCAAACAGAACATACACACATAAGCTCCCACCTGCCGTAAAAACCATCATTCATAAGGTTGATATTTGATAACAACCTTCCAATTCACTCACAACATTTTCCTTACTCGTTGAATTAAACATCGGTCAATATGCACCAAGACGCACTGTAAATGGCATTGACATGTCTGTGCTCTAATCTGATTTCTCGCAACCAAACACCACAAGGTTATGTGTATATACTCTTTAGATAACGAATAAATAGACAGGAAAGGATACGCCTATGATCGCACGCTTCCTTCTACATTGCGCCCTAGTGTGTGCGCTGTTGTTATCTCCGCTTAGCAAAGCAGAGCTAGAACCAGAAGTCGACTTAGAGCGTACTGAGGAGCTTCTGCATTGCTCGGTAATGTCCCATCAATTGAAATGGACGGGCTATTTAACCATGTACTTTGCTTTTGAAGCATACAAACCATGCAAACATATAAAAGATATTCGTCAGCGAAATCAGTGCTCACAACCAATTCGTTCCCTTTCCCACAAAGCAGAAAAGGAGCAGCGCTTTACAGAAGCGGACATAGATTATTGTATTGGCTTACTTGGTAATGAGCAGGAAACTAAGCAGATCAGAGAAGAACTCAATGAACAGCAGCGGCTTTACTACGAAAAAATGGCTGAACAACCATAGTTCAGCCACTCCTTAAGTCAAACATTGGCGATACAGTCGGCTTTACTCGTCTTTTTCTTCCGTTCGCTTATCAACGTAAGGCCAGTAATGGTGACCCGCTCGAATTAACAGTGTCGCAGCCGCAAGAATCAGCGCTGCCAGAGATAGCCACACCACAGGAACGGCATCCAACTCTTTCATCCCAAGGGTGATGTAACGGGCGATCGCCATCATAGCGATATAGATCGGATAACGGACTGGAATTTTTCCGTTCATCACGAACTGCCGCACCATCGCTAACACTTCAAGATAAATAAACATCAATAAGATGTCAGTGAGCATAACTCGTTTTGCAACAAAAACGTGGACGAACTCTTCCACCATGGCATACAAGGTTGCCAAAGTAATCGCGACTAACAATATCGCCTCAAAAAAGTGGAAGACTTTTAAGAACGGTCGACTGAATGATTTAGGTAACTCTGACGCCATAGTTAATTATCCAAACAAACCAAAGAGATAAGCACGAGTTTAGCACGCCAGTTCAAAAAGAATACAAAAGAAAACGCTCCGACTATTTAGCGGAGCGTTGGTTATTTAAACTTGCTGTGGCACGGCTTACGCCACTTGCTGCTTTTTTTCAGCTAAGCGCTTTTTCTTCCTGAACTTAGGATGCGTAATTGGAATGGCAGAAAGCAGTTTCTTGGTGTATTCATTTTGTGGGTTGGCGTAGATTTCTTTTGCACTACCCGCTTCTACCACCTTACCAAAGTACATCACCGCCACTTTATCGGATACATGCTTAACCACCGATAAGTCATGTGAGATAAAGATAATCGCCAGGTTCATTTCCTTTTGCAGTTGCAGTAACAGGTTCAAAATTTGTGCCTGAACGGAAACATCCAGTGCCGAAACGGACTCATCACAAATCAACAATTTAGGTTTAAGTGCAATCGCGCGGGCAATGCCGATACGTTGACGCTGACCACCTGAGAATTCGTGCGGATAACGGTTTACCGCGGTTTCTGGCAGACCCACTTTAACCAACAGTTCTTTGACCCACTCTTTGCGCTGCGCAG
The DNA here is from genome assembly GCF_054064025.1 of Vibrio limimangrovi. Classification (NCBI taxonomy): domain Bacteria; kingdom Pseudomonadati; phylum Pseudomonadota; class Gammaproteobacteria; order Vibrionales; family Vibrionaceae; genus Vibrio; species Vibrio limimangrovi. The sequence goes on along the minus strand of NZ_JBSUGF010000012.1, from coordinate 146,506 downwards.
GCGTACCAACTTTATGAATCACGAACGGCTCTTCGAGAATCATACCGATAGTATGGCGCTGGTTCAGTGACTCCATCGGATCCTGAAAGACGATCTGCATATCTTTACGCAGTGGGCGCATCTCTTTTATCGATAGCTTAGTGATGTCTTTACCTTCAAAGAAGATTTTGCCTTCGGTCGGTTCGTAAAGCTTTAATATGGTTCGGCCTAAGGTACTTTTGCCACAGCCTGATTCTCCAACCAGACCCAGCGTTTCCCCTTCTCCGACAGAAAGAGAGACCCCATCTACCGCTTTAATCGTATAGCCTTTCTTAAACAGGCCTTTGCCAGATACAAAGTGCTGCTTAAGATTTTCAATTCTTAATACTTCTTTTGCCATAACATCCTCTTTTATGACTCGTTCACTTTGCACTAGCTTGCAAACATACTTGCATCTATTGGTTTGATGTCGATCATCTGCTTAGGTTCATTATCTAAACTTGGCATCAAGCCCATCAGGCGCTCAGTATATGGGTGCTGTGGATTGTCAAACAGTTCAAAAATTTCTGCTGTTTCGACGATGCGTCCGCCATACATCACAGCGACGTCATCGCACACTTCCGCTACCACACCAAGGTCATGGGTAATGAAGATCATCGCCATGCCCGTCTCTTCCTGAAGCTCATTCATTAATTCAAGAATAGACGCCTGTACGGTAACATCCAGCGCCGTTGTTGGTTCGTCACAAATCAGGATGTCTGGTTTACAGGCCAATGCCATTGCAATCATCACACGCTGACGCATACCGCCAGACAGGTTGTGCGGGTATTCATTGAGGCGTTTTTCTGGCATTGGAATTTTCACTTTGTCCAGCATTTCAATCGCATAGGACTCTCGTGATTTTTTATCCAACTCCGGACGATGCAGCTCTAACACTTCACAAATCTGACGACCAATGGTGTGAACAGGGTTCAGTGCCGTCATGGGATCCTGGAAGATAATAGAAATATGGTTCCCGCGCATTGCGTACATTTCGTTGGCTGGCAGCTTCACCAGGTTGGTTCCACGGTAGTTCACCTCACCATTGACAATATTGCCGTATGGTTTAGGAAGCAGGCCCATGATGGACATTGAGGTCACACTCTTGCCGCTGCCCGACTCTCCGACCAAACCCAGCGTGCGCCCAGCACGAACTTCAAAGTTCACGCCATGCAGCACTTTTACCGGACCATCGTCGGTCATAAATTCTACTTCGAGGTCTTTAACTGTTAAGATTACTTCGTTTTCCATAACGCCGCCCTACAGCTTATAGGTGTCGTCGATTTCAATTACAGGTTCGAAAGCCTTACCTGATTTCATCGCTTGTTGAGTTTCTTTTTTCACATCACTGTCGATCCAGTATGTGCCGTCTCCAATGACGCCATCGCTGTACAACGATTCTGTCATACGAGTCATTGGTTTTTCAGGCAACTTCAGCCAACGCCAGTGGCCGTAGCGAACATAAGGCACCATATAGCCTGAAACGATCACGTACGCGTCAGTAATATCGCGCTGGATTTCGTATCCCAGTTTGATCTTCTTCTCCATATCCAGGCTGAAACGATACTCCATAATTTTTTCATCCAGCTCAGGTGTGCTGTAGTTGGTGAAGTTATTCGTTTGTGGCTTATTGGCATTCTCTGAATGGAAGTATTCCCAGTAAGTCGGGATCTCTGAGGTGCTCATGTTTAAGAAAGCGAGATCATGTTTCTTCTCACTGACATACTTGAACATTGATGAACCATCAATCAGCTTCAGTTCGATATCGAGCCCCGCCAATTTGGCTTGCTCTTTAAGATAAGCGATGCGCGGAGTATGAACTGGTGTTCCGTAAGTCAATTCAAAGCTCAGACGCTGACCTTTGTCGTTGATACGAATACCGTCAGCACCGATCTTGTTAAATCCCGCCGCTTCAAATGCAGCAATGGCTTTGTCCACGTCAAAGGCTGGTGCTTTTGCATCCGGCAAGGTGTATTTACCATGTCCAAAACCGGTCGGATTTGGCTTACGGGTGTAATCACCACGCATAACATTTTCAATCATGCCATCGAAGTCAGTCGCATAGGTCACGCCTTTACGAATGTTGAGATCGTTTAATAGCGGCTGAGCTGTGTTGAGCCAAATGCCACCAGAGCCAACTGGGTACTGGTTGTAGCCCCAGAATTTCTCGATATACCCTTTTTGATACGGTTCTGTATTAGATTTGTCATGCCACAGACTTGGAAGTATTAGAGGGAAAGCATCGAGATTGCCTTTCTCGAAGTGTTTCATAGCAATGTCATTATCACGAATGACAGTGATACGAATCTGGTCGACGTTGTAGCGGTTCTGATAGTACTTGTTGCTGTAACCCCACCAATCTTTGCCGACGTGTTTAAACGTTACGCTTTTACCTTTTTTGATATCGTCGAGGTAATAGGCACTCGTGGTTGGCTCACTTTTAAAGTTGTAGTAACGGACAAAATCATCGTGGATGCCGTCACCGTTTTCATCTTTGGCTGGATTCGCGTAGAAGTGCGCAGGACGAGGACGTAAAGCGCCCATTCTCAGCAAAAGCTCTTCAGGGTTGAACTCTTTGGCAGCCGTCACCGAAAAAGTGTGATCGTCATATTTCACAATATCAGCGACGGTTTTACTGTAGTAATCGTTGTACCAAGGTTCGAGAATATCTTTTGAGCGGTAGAACTTAAGCATGAAAACAAAATCGTCTGCGGTGACGGGCTTGCCATCAGACCATTTCGCTTCCGGGTTAAGCTTAAAGTAAACCGTTTTATTATCACCAGCCAAAGCCCACTCATTCGCCATCTCTGGAATAAATTCCAAAGTATCCGGATGACGTACGACTAACCCTGGGGTTTCATCTAAGAAGAAAGAGCGTAAGCCTGCGTTGGCATCTGGCCCTACGCTGCGTAGCGTCTGAGGAAAACTCGCCATATAGGTACGATAAGTACCACCACGTTTTGCTTCAGGAGAGCCATATTGCGGCTCATCCCAGTTTGTTTGCCAATTCAGCTCAGCTGGAAGCGTCGCAGACATCACACCGAAACTCAGGGCACTCAACGCAGACGCTAAAAGTAATCGATTCATAAAACTTCCCTTTTTTATGTTTTGTTCACTGCACCTAGTTAAACATAGCGTGTGAATTTTTTCGGGTCGAATGCCGCTCGGATCGCCTCTCCGATGAAAGTCACCATCACCAGCACCAATACGATAGAAGTCACCACTGACGAAACAATCCATGGCGAGTCTAAATTCGACTTACCTTGTTGCAGTAGTTCACCCCAGCTCGGTGTTGGTGGCATCAGGCCTAAGCCTAAGTAATCTAACGCGGTAAGTGCAGTAATGTTCGCTGCAATAGTAAATGGCGCGAGCGTGACAATCATAACCATCGTATTAGGAAGAATATGATTAAACAGAATTCGACCAGTAGATGCGCCCAAAGCACGAGCAGCCATCACATACTCACGAGCCGATTCCTTGTAGGTCATGGTTCGCATGTACCAGGTCATCCCCATCCAGGAGAAGAGAACGTTGATGGCCACAAACAGAGCGAAGGTGGGCTGAACGATCGAAACCAGAATCATGATCACGTACAGGAACGGTACCATCGACCAGATCTCGATCAATCGTTGAACGAACAAATCGAATTTTCCGCCCCAGAAACCCATCGCGCAGCCTACCGCGGTACCAATCGCGTACGACACGATCATGGTCAGCAAAGCGAAACCCATCGCGGTTCTAAAGCCGTAAACCAGACGAGCTAAAATATCTCGGCCGATGACATCGGTACCCAGATAGTGCTTATTCTCAGCACTTGGCGCAGTCGGTGGGAAATCACCACTGAAGTCCTGCTCATACGGGTTCCAGGGTACGATAGGCAGAATGACAAAATTATCACCGCCTTCTTCTTCATATACTTTTTGTAGCACGCGGTAATCCGCTTCACTCGATGAGTCCTGGCCGAAATCACTACCTAAGCGCACATCACTCACAACAGGAAAGTAGAAATTACCGTCGTACTTCACAACCAGAGCTTTACTGTTGATCAACAACTCCGCGAACAGAGAAAGGATCAACATGATAGACAAGACAACAAACGACCAGTAACCGCGTTTGATCTCTTTAAAGTGGCGAATTTTCTTTTGAGTTAATGGACTGACTTTAATCATCTTACGCTCCGAACTTCACACGTGGGTCGACTAAAGCAACACAGATGTCTGAAATAATGTTACCAATCAGCAGTAATATCGCGTTGATGGCAACAATACCCATCACTACCGGATAATCTCGTTCCATGATTGACTCATAACCCAGCAGGCCAATGCCATCAATATTGAAAATAACTTCGATCAGGAACGCACCTGTCATAAAGAACAACAGTGAATTACCGAAGTGGCTCGCAATAGGGATTAAGCTATTACGCAGAGCATGTCTACGCACGGCCTTCTGGAAAGGCAGACCTTTTGCGATTGCGGTACGAATATAGTCTGAGGATAAGTTTTCCATCAGATTATTCTTCATCGTCATGGTAAGTGTGGCAAAGTCGCCGATGAGGTAACAAAGTAATGGCAACACGGCGTGCCACATGATGTCTTTCGCACGTTCAAAGAAGGTTTCATAATCATCGAAGTTATCGCCAACAAAACCTCCCATCGGGAACCATTCAAGGTGATAACTGAACAAGGTGATCAACAACACCCCCACCACATAGCCGGGCAAGGCATAACCAACGAAGATCAAGATTGAGGAAGCAGAATCAAACACGGAGCCATGCTTGAGCGCTTTATAGTAACCAAGAGGGATGGAAATGAAATAACTGATGAAGAACGTCATTCCTCCGTAAAACAGAGAAACGGGCAAACGTTCTGCGATCATTTCAGAGACGGGCTCGTAGTAACGCGTTGACTCACCGAGATCCAAAGTCACCAAACGACTTAACCACTCAACGTACGCCTCCATTACCGGCTTATCTAAGCCATAGAAAGCATTCAACTCAGCGATTTGATCATCAGAAAGTGCGGTATTCCCGCCCGCAGTGGTCATAGCTGCGCCACCATCTCCCTGAGATTGCATCTGTGACAACATGCGTTCTACAGGGCCACCCGGGACAAAGCGAGTGATGGCAAAAATAAGAATCGTTATTCCGAGAAACGTCGGAATGACTAACGCTAAACGGCGTAAAAAGTACGACAGCATATACAACTTGCTCCTTGTCTACTGTCCAGTTTAGACCGGTTTAACCAAAACGTTACCGGCCCCAAAATGGTGCATAATTATCTTGCAGAGAATTAAACTGTTGAAGCACGTTCCATGTGTGTCAATAGCTTGATTTTATGTGACTGCAAAAATGTCAGCGTCATATTTAGCTTGAATCAACATTGGCTTCAAGTGTTTAAAAACAAAATATGACGCACTTCGTCTAGTATCAAAAAAACGTAATGTTTTATAAAAAAATGATAAAAAACCACAAAAACAATTCATACAGAATTTCAATCTGAGCAATTTAGAGTCAACACACTACATAAAAATGCAGAAATTAAGAATAATAAGACATATTCAACCCTTACATATTGACTCCAAAATACGAGTGAGCCCTTTGATAGCAATGGGTATCATATTTTGATACCACTTCATGTGCTAGAGCCAATATGATTAGCATTTTATATAAAGTTCATATCAGAATTATTCACTAGAAAAATACTTGTTTTCAGATTCAATTACCCACCACAAAAGTATAGGCAACATAAGTCATTAAAGTTTGTAAGAAACACAAAATACGGTGTTTTATCGATGTTTAATGTCCTTTTCAAAGCCAAACTTAGTAAATAATTCTTTAATTCATAATATCTTCAGATTTTTACATCTTTTTTACATTTAACCATCCCTGTTTACCACTGGTTTGACTTCCTTTTTTCACCTCGGTTATACATTGGCCGCACAATGACGAAATATTCTCGTCACATTTGGTCATTATGCGACCAAGCACAGGAAATAATAATAATTGGAGCAACAAGGATGTATAAAAACACAACAGCTTTATCTGTTGCGATCAGCCTTGCTTTGGGGACGGCGGCAGCTTTCGCCCCTGTAGCAGCCCAGGCAGAAGAGCAGCAAGTTGAAAAACTTCAAAAAATGAAAGTTACGGGTTCGCGCCTTACGCGAGCATCAATGGAAGGCAGCACTCCGGTAGCAGTGATCGGCCGTGCTGAAATCGAACGTGCAGGTGACGTATCGATTGCAGACGTTCTACGTAAATCTTCATTCAACTCATTTGGTTCTTACAGTGAAAGCTCTGGTAGTTCATGGCAAAGCCAGGCAACCATGTCTCTACGTGGTCTAGGCGCTTCACGTACTCTGGTTCTTGTTAACGGCAAACGTCTACCTGGTTCAGCAACCATGGGTGGCGGCGCTGCGAACATCAATGCTATCCCATCTGCGATTGTTGAACGTGTTGAAGTTATGGCTGACGGCGGTTCAGCGGTATACGGTTCTGACGCGGTTGCTGGTGTAGTCAACATCATCCTGAAAGAAGAATTTGACGGCATTAACGTGACTGTTGGTTCGGGTATCCCAAGCCAAGAGGGCGGCGATGAAGGAAACGTTGCGCTTGTGATGGGTACCAGTGGCGAAAAAGGCAACATCATGTTCTCGTTTGAGCATGACAGCAAAGATGAAATCTACCAACGCGACCGCGATTACCTAAGCTCGACCAATACTGGCGCAGCGAACTACTTCGATATGTCTGGCGTCAGTATTTACGGCCGTAACGTGTACCATGATGGCGAACTAAAAGCGCTAAACGGTTACAACACTGACGAATCCTGTACATCAAAAGGCTTTGTTGGCCTGACAAACTACCCTGGCCTGGGTGACATTTGTGGTTACGACTACACTGGAGAAGCGGCTCAAACTGCCTCTCTGGAACGTAATACCGTATTTGTTAACGGTAATATCTTCCTGACTGACGACACAACATTTAATTCACAATTGCTATTGAACCGTAACGAAAGTTTTGGTCGTTTTGCACCAGCTGCAGGTTACTTTACCATTGATCCTACCACCTCTGGCGGCGCTGATTTCTTCACAGAGAATGGACTTGATCCAGCTGCAGGCCCGGCAGCAGTCTACTACCGTTTCAACAACGTAGGTACACGTGACAACAGCGTTACTGACTTCCAGGCTGATTTCAAAGCAGGTCTAGACGGCACACTTTACACTGACGCCGTCGGCGAAGTGATTTGGGAAGCTGGCTACCATATGAACTACTCGAACAGTAACGAAATTGGTTCGGGTTACGTATTTGGCTCAGTCGCATCATCACTGGCAGAATCTGGTCAGTTTGTAAACGGCGAGTTCAGCGACGACGCAACCGCTCAACTGTCTGCACCAACTGGTCGTGAAACTGAAATGACAATGCACCAGTTCTCTGGCGGTCTTCAGTTTGACCTTGCACAAATTGGTGACGTCACTATTCCACTCTACGTTGGTGGTGAATTCACGACTTACGACTACTTCGATAAATACGACGCACAAAGTGAAGCGGGTAACATCATTGGTAGTGCAGGTAACTCTGCTGCGGGTGATCGCGAAACTTACGCGTTTTACGCAGAATCTCTGATCGCATTAACTGACGAACTGGAAATGAACGTCGCGGCTCGTTACGACCACTACAGCGACTTTGGTGATGAGATCTCGCCAAAAGTATCTTTCCGTTACCAGCCTATGGATAACCTGATGTTCCGCGCTGGCGCTGGCATGGGCTTCCGCGCTCCAACACTATCTGACCTTTACGCGGCTGACAGCTACTCGTCAGACTTCGCGAAAGACTACAGCTACTGTTCAGCGAATGGCATTGCCTATGCAGACTGTCCAGAGACTCAATACGATGTAACTCGTACTGCAAACGAAGATCTGGAAGCAGAGACGTCAGTATCGTTTAACTTCGGTGTGAGTTACTCACCAATCGAAGATCTAGATGTAACAGTGGATTACTACAACATCAGCATTGATGACATGATCACACTGAATACTCTGCAAAGTATGATCGACGAAGAGCGTAGCTCTGGCGTTTCAAACCCTAACATCATCCGTGATGCAAATGGCCGTATCGTGGAAGCAACAGCGGGTCTACAGAACCTGGGTACACTAGATACTTCAGGTATCGACCTGAAACTAGGTTACCGCTACGACTTCGATTACGCGACCGTTCGTTACGACTTTATGGGTAGCTACGTACTTGATTACAGCACACCTGAATACGTTGGTGGCCCGACTAATAACCAAGTTGGCCGTAACGGCTTGCCTGAGTACCGTTTCAACACAGGTGTAGGTGTAAACTTCCTGGAAGATCATGACATCTATGTATCTGCAGATCACATCGCAGATCAGGCACAAGATGTTGATGACAACTACAAGAAAATTGGCCACATCTCTTCACAAACAACGTGGAACGTGGCGTACAACTACATGGCTCCGTGGGACGGAAAATTCACAGCGGGTGTACGTAACCTGACTGACGAAGATCCTTCATTTGAATCTGATGGTGTGACTTACAATTCAGACCTATACAGCATTCAAGGCCGTGTTTACTTCTTGAAATACTCTCAAAACTTTTAATTAAAACCTTTGGCGCAGGAGACTTTCCTGCGCCCTATTCGACTGACTTAATATCACACTAACAAGGATGCTACTATGACGTTAAAGGAATTTGGCGTAAGTGCGTTGACTGCCGCGATCCTCACGGTAAGTGGTGCAGCAATGGCTGCTGACTCAGGAACCGTAGTCGACAACCAAGCACAAACAACCAAGTCTTCACAGGCTTCACAACAAAAAATCGACAACTATGCTGAAAACACAGAAAGCATGTTGGCGGAATACAAAGGCTTACTTCGTCAAATCGACAGTATGAAAGTCTACAATGAGCAAATTAACCGTATGGTTCAGTCGCAACAAGGCGAGTTGGACTCATTAAACAGCCAGATTGCTCAAATCGATCAAACCGCAACGGAAGTTGTTCCTCTGACACTAAAAATGATCGATGCACTAGACGAGTTCGTTACTCTCGACCTGCCATTCCAAAAAGAAGAACGTAACAAACGCGTTCAAGAGTTACATCGCCTGATGGACCGTGCGGACGTAACCACTTCAGAGAAATTCCGTAAAGTGATGGAAGCGTACCAAATCGAAGAAGGCTTCTCTCGCTCAATCGAATCTTACAAAGCTAGCCTGGACCGTAATGGCGAAGTTGTCACCTACGACTTCTTGCGCATTGGTCGTACGGCACTTCTATTCCAATCTCCGGATGGCGGTGAAACAGGGATGTGGAACCAACAAACACGTCAATGGGAAACACTACCTGAAAGCTACCGTATCGCTGTACAGCAAGGCCTTCGTATTGCTAAGAAGCAAGCGCCACCAGCGCTGATCAAATTGCCTGTATTTGCTGGGGAGGAATAAGAGATGAAAGGATTCAAAACTCTGGCTGCTAGCCTGTTAGCAAGCTTATTTATGGTTTCTGGCGCACAAGCGGAAACCCCTCAAACACTGTCTGAACTACTGAAAAACGTAAAATCAGAGAGTATTGTTGAATCAAATGAAAACAAAGAACGCGAAGCCATCTTCAAGCGCGATCGCGATCAGCAATCTGCGCTGCTACAACAAGCACGCAACGAACTGGCTTCACAACAAGCACTGGGTGACCAGCTAAAAGCAACGTTCGACGAGAACGACAAACAGCTTACCGATCTATCCGAAACGCTACGTGTTCGTTCAGGTACTTTGGGTGAGATGTTTGGTGTGGTTCGTCAGTACGCGGGTGAATTTAAAGGTCTGTTCGCAGCTTCACAAAATGCGGTTCAGTTTCCAGAGCGTGATGCCCTGCTGACTAAACTGGCAGAAAGTAAAGAACTGCCATCGACTCAAGAGCTAGAAGCATTCTGGCACACCATTCTTCAACAAGTTGTCGTCTCTGGTGAAACCTCAACAACACAAGCAACGGTTGTTTACGGTGAAGGTAAAGAAGCCGTTCGCGACGTGACTCTGGTTGGTGAATTTAACGCGATTGCTGACGGAAAATACGTTATTTACGTACCTCAAACTGGTAAGTTCGAAGAACTATCTCGCCAGCCAAGCAAAAACATCACAAGCCAGGTTGCTGGTTTTGAGTCAGCAACAGGCACTTACGAGCCACTGTTCCTTGACCCTTCTCGTGGTGTAATTCTGTCGCTGCTAGTACAAAGCCCGACTGTTCAGGAACGTATTGACCAAGGTGGTATCGTTGGTTACGTCATCCTGGCTATGGGTGCTGTCGGTGCAATCATCGCGCTAATCTGTTTCCTACGCCTTCAGGTTATTGGTGGCAAAATGCGTAAACAGGCGAAATCAGAGACGGTTATCCCTGGTAACCCTCTGGGTGAAGTTATCCAGGCTTACCAAGAACACAAAGGCGATAACCTTGAAGATCTGGAAGCGAAACTGGACGAAATCATCCTACGTAACGCTCCAAGCATCGAACGTTTCATCAGCTCAATCAAACTGTTTGCTTCTGTAGCACCGCTACTTGGTCTGCTGGGTACAGTAATGGGTATGATCGGTACCTTCCAGGCAATCACGCTATTTGGTACGGGCGATCCAAAACTGATGGCAGGCGGTATCTCTGAGGCACTGGTAACCACAATGCTAGGTCTGGTTGTCGCAATTCCTCTACTGTTCCTTTACACCCTTGTACACAGTAAAGGTCGTCGTTTGGTTCAAACTCTTGAAGAACAGAGTGCAGGTTTCATCGCTCGCTATCAGGAAAAACTGCATAAAGCCGAAAGCTAAGGAGGCATTATGTGGTGGTTAGTTGGAGAACTTGAATCAATTAGGCGCTTCTTGGGAATGGGTGGTGACGTACTCGTCGCCATCTTCATCCTCAGCTTCGTTTTGTGGGCAGTACTGTTAGAACGTTGGTTCTACTTTAGTGCCGTCGCTCCTAAGGCCATGAAAAAAGCAGTGAGCCTTTGGGGTGAGCGTTCAGAACATCAAAGCTGGAACGCAAAGATGATCCGACAAGAAATCGTTTCTCGTCAGGATATTGAGAATAAAAAGGGACTGCCAATCGTTAAGGTTCTGATTGCACTCTGTCCCCTGCTTGGTCTGCTCGGCACCGTTGTCGGCATGATTCAGGTATTCGACATCTTAGCGGTAACAGGTACAGGAAGCCCTCGAGCAATGGCCTCGGGGATCTCAAAGGCAACAATCCCAACTTTAGCCGGGATGGTGGCTTCTTTATCAGGACTGTTCTTTAGTTCACGTCTTGATCATTTAGCCAAAGTCACAACGCAAAAGCTGGAAGATAAGCTAAAGCATATTGCCTGAGTAAATGGAATTAGAGGTATAGGTCATGAAAAGACGCTATAGCAGTGATAGCAGTGATGAAACCGCTATCGATATGACACCGATGCTCGACATCGTATTCATCATGTTGATCTTCTTTATCGTAACAACGTCATTTGTTAAAGAAGCTGGTATTGAAGTAAACCGCCCAACGGCAAGCTCAGCACAAACCGTGAAAAAAGGTAACATTATGGTTGCTATCGGTGCAGCTGGTGATGTCTGGGTTGATAAGCGACGCATTGAAGTCGACGCCGTTCGCGCCAACATCGAGCGTCTTCGCGCAGAAAGCCCAGATGGCGCTGTTGTTATCCAGGCGGATACAGAAGCGAATGCAGGGGTAGTTGTGAAGGTTATGGACCAGATTAAGATGGCGGGTGTAGAAAGCATCTCCATTGCCGCAACCGGTAAGGATTAAGCTTATGCGGTATCTGGCCTCAATTGCACTGGCGCTCATTGTCTCCCTCGGACTTTTCTGGGGGATGGACAAGCTGGTAAACAAAGAGCGCCACGAGCTAGTGTCGAATGATGATCAGCGTATGGTCGATTTCATTCGCATTAAACCAGACGAAAAAGTACAGGAGAAAAAACGCGAACTCCCGAAACCACCACCACCTAAGCGTCCGCCGCCACCACCAGAAATGAAGGTGACGTCGAATGTTAAGCCGGTGATGGATCAAGTTCCAATGAACATGCCTAAGCTTGACCTGCCAGTCAACGTAACAGGTGGTTCAGTACTGGGTCACTACACACAAGGTGGCGGTGCTCAGGTAGTAGGCGGTGGAGGCCCGGTTCCTCTGGCAACCTTCCAACCACAAATGCCACGTAAAGCGGCACGTTCGGGACTAGAAAAAGGTATCGTACTGGTAGAGTTTACGGTTAACGAACGCGGCAGTGTTGAAGACGTTAAAGTCTTAAAAGAAACACCACGTAAGTTAGGCTTGGGACAAGCAGCGAAAACCACGGTAGCCAAATGGACCTTCAAACCTAAGATGGTCGACGGTAAAGCGGTAAGTTCTCGCCTTTCTCAAGAAATTGAGTTCTCTACCAACTAAGGAGTCGCAATCATGAAATCATATACAAAATTGTTGGCTTCTCTGGTGTTACTGGCGGGCGCGTACGGCGCGCCTGCTTTCTCCAGCACTCCTGAGTTGTCAGACAAAACATTCAGAACCGTCAATAAAGTTCAGGAACTGATCGCAACGGAAAAATATTCGGAAGCGATTTCGAAACTGAACTCAGCGTTAAGTAGCAGCAAACGTGAATACGACCGCGCCGTGTTATTGCAACAAATGGGCTTCTTATACTCGTTGCAAGATAACTATCCCAAAGCGGTCAAATACTTTGCTGATGCATTGAGTTTGAATGCGCTGCCTGTGCCTGTCGCACAACAAGTACGCTACAGCGTGGCTCAGTTATATCTTGCTGAAGGACAGTTTAAGAAATCCGTTTCTACCATGAATGAATGGTTCAAAATTGCGGAGACAACGGAAGAAAAACCACAAGCTCATGCTTACATCACACTAGCCAGTGCTTACATTCAGCTGGAGGACTACAAAAACGCGATTCCGCCGACCAAACAGGCCATCGCGATGAGTAAAGATCCTAGTGAATCCTGGTACCAGCTGCTGATGTCAGCGCACTATGAATTGAAACAATTCAAGAGCGTTGCGGGTGTTCTGAAGACGTTAACCACCAAGTACCCGAAAAATAAGCGTTACTGGACTCAACTGTCTGGTATTTACATGGAGTTAAATCAAGAGCGTAATGCCCTTTCAACGCTGGAAATGGCCTATAAATTAGGTCTTCTGGAAGACGAAAAAGAGTATTTACGTTTAGTGAATTTCCAGGCTTATCAAGGAGTGCCATTCCGAGCGGCAAAAACGCTTCAATCAGCCTTTGAAAGCGGTCATGTCGAGCGTAATGCAGAAAACTTAGAAAAACTGGGATCATTTTGGCAGCAAGCACAAGAGCTTGGGCGAGCAATCGACGTCTACCAACAAGCTTACAATCTTGCGCCAGCAGCTGACACTCAAATTAAAATTGCTCGTCTGATGATTTTAGACAAGCAATATTCAGAAGCGACGAAGTTTACTCAAAACGCCGCTCCTGATGCCAAGCGCGATGAGAAGGGCGAATTAGCCTACATTCGCGGCATGGCATATTTTGAGCTAAATCAGCCAGATAACGCACTTAAAGCAATGCAAAGTGCCGCTCAGTCACCAGGCTTGCAAGGCGTCGCGAACCCTTGGATTAATTTCTTAGAATCCCAGGGTTAGACCCAGCTCAGTCTATATCATTAAAATTAAGTGTGAGTCAGTCGCACGCCTGGGGAAGTGAAAGCTTCCCCTTTTTTACGTCTATTTATTACATTCTCCATCAGCGTCATTCCAAAGCCCCTGAGAACCTAGATTCCTTCCGTCATTCCGAGGAGCCTTAGCGACATCAGGAATCTGCTTACAACAAGAATGCAGCTGAAGTAAACACTGTTAGTGTCAGCACGCTCGGGTAATAGATCCTGAATCACGCTCCTTCGTCGCTGTTCAGGATGACTCGTGGTTAGAATATGTATGTGCAGTTACGCTAACTTTATTAAGTTCAGGTAAAACAACTTTTACTGACTAAGGTCTAATTGGCGTTTTTATGAGGAGTTAGCACAGCGCGAAAGATCAACTGGCAACCATATAGAGATCATGATACTCTTCGCCTCCATTTTTCTGGCGGGATTATCACCAATATCCATCCCTTTGGTGGTTGACTCCTCATTGCCAGTGCTATCGTTAAAAGACTGTCGGAACTTTCCTTCGGCACTCTATCAATCCAATCAAAGTGGAACAGTACAATGGGCAAAGGTACTCTCTATATCGTATCTGCACCTAGCGGCGCAGGTAAATCTAGCTTGATCTCAGCAATGTTGGAACGCAATCCGACATACGCAATGAAAGTGTCTGTGTCTCACACCACTCGTGACATGCGTCCTGGTGAAGAAAACGGTATCCACTACCATTTCGTATCTAAAGACGAGTTTGAAGCTTTAATTGCGAAAGGTGACTTTTTAGAACACGCGGAAGTGTTTGGTAACTATTACGGAACCTCTCGTGTCTGGATTGAAGAAACGCTAAATAAAGGTATCGACGTATTCCTGGATATCGACTGGCAAGGCGCACGACAAATTCGTGAGCAAATGCCAGAAGCGAAAAGCATCTTCATTCTGCCGCCATCAAATGGTGAGCTGGAGCGTCGCCTTAACACGCGCGGCCAAGACAGTGATGACGTGATCGCAAAACGCATGGCAGAAGCAAAGTCAGAAATCTCTCATTACAATGAATACGATTATGTCATTGTGAATGACGACTTCGACACCGCATTAGTCGACTTTAAAGCGATTCTGCGTGCAGAAAGATTGAAGGAAGAAAAGCAAGCTGCTAAATATAAAGGTATGCTTGACGCGTTGTTAGCAGAGTAACTTCATTAAAGTCACACTGTAAACACCAAGAATTTTTGCTTCTTTGCGCCTATTTTCTCGCAGCAAAGAGCAGGCAATAAAACACCAGAGAAAGCCCACAGACGCTGGGCTGTCTAATTGCTAGTAAATAAAGTAGTTAGGCTGTATACTTTCTCGTCATTCTAAAATTTTAGTTAACTATTTGGAGTCCTCATGGCACGCGTAACTGTTCAAGACGCTGTTGAAAAAGTTGGCAACCGTTTCGACCTAGTACTGATTGCGGCTCGCCGCGCTCGTCAAATGCAAACTGGCGGTAAAGATGCACTAGTGCCAGAAGAGAACGATAAACCAACGGTTATCGCTCTTCGCGAAATCGAAGAAGGTTTAATCACGAAAGAAGTTCTGGACGCTCGTGAACGTCAAGAACAACAAGAGCAAGAAGCGGCAGAGCTAGCGGCAGTAAGCAGCATCGCTCACAACCGTTAATTCTGACTCGAGAATTCAACAACCTCCCGGGCCTATAATTTGTATCTATTCGATAGCCTCAAAGACGTTGCCCAAGAATACCTAACAGAGCCTCAGATAGAGGCTCTGCGTCAATCTTATGTGGTAGCGCGAGATGCCCATGAAGGGCAAACCCGTTCTAGCGGGGAACCATACATCATCCACCCCGTCGCTGTTTCTCGAATCCTGGCCGAAATGCGCCTTGATATTGAAACCCTTCAAGCCGCTCTATTGCATGACGTGATAGAAGATTGCGATGTCAGCAAAGAAGATCTCGAAGAGAAATTCGGCAATACCGTGGCTGAACTGGTTGATGGTGTATCCAAACTGGACAAACTCAAATTCCGTGACAGGAAAGAGGCTCAGGCTGAGAACTTTCGTAAGATGGTTCTGGCCATGGTGCAAGACATCCGCGTAATCCTGATCAAACTGGCTGACCGCACGCACAATATGCGCACGCTCGGCGCGCTTCGACCAGATAAAAAACGCAGAATTGCCCGCGAAACGTTAGAAATCTATGCCCCACTTGCTCACCGTCTTGGTATTCACAATATCAAAACTGAGTTGGAAGAGCTGGGTTTTGAAGCCCTGTATCCAAACCGCTATCGCGTTCTTAAAGAAGTCGTGAAAACGGCGCGCGGTAACCGTAAAGAGATGATCCAACGTATCCACAGCGAGATAGAAGGCCGCCTGCAAGATGTCGGTCTGAGTTCACGCGTTGTGGGGCGTGAGAAGAACCTGTTCTCTATCTATAACAAGATGAAAACCAAAGAGCAGCGCTTCCATACCATCATGGACATCTACGCATTCCGAGTGGTTGTTGACACCGCTGATACTTGTTATCGCGTTCTGGGTCAGGTGCATAGCCTGTACAAACCACGCCCGGGCCGCATGAAAGATTACATCGCGGTACCAAAAGCTAACGGCTACCAATCACTGCATACTTCAATGGTCGGCCCTCACGGAGTTCCGGTTGAAGTCCAGATCCGTACTGAAGATATGGATCAAATGGCGGATAAAGGTGTGGCGGCTCACTGGTCTTATAAAGACAAAGGCGACAAGTCTGGCACCACAGCGCAAGTCAAAGCTCAACGCTGGATGCAAAGCCTGCTTGAACTACAACAAAGCGCGGGTAACTCATTTGAATTCATTGAAAACGTAAAATCGGATCTGTTCCCAGACGAAATTTACGTTTTCACACCGAAAGGCCGCATCGTCGAATTACCACTTGGCGCGACAGCAGTTGACTTCGCTTATGCCGTACACACTGACGTAGGTAACTCTTGTGTTGGTGCTCGCGTTGACCGTAATCCTTACCCACTGAGTAAGGCACTGAAAAACGGTCAAACGGTAGAAATCATCAGTGCTCCTGGTGCTCGTCCGAACGCAGCATGGCTGAACTATGTCGTGACGTCCCGTGCACGAACTAAAATTCGTCAGGTGCTCAAAACCATGCGTCGTGCAGAGTCCATTACACTCGGTCGCCGCTTGTTGAATCATGCGCTTGGTCGACATTCGATTGACTCGATTTACCCGGACAACGTCAAAGAAGTTCTGACCGATCTTCGTTTAGCCAGTGTCGATGACTTATTGGCTGCGATTGGCCTCGGCGAGTTAATGAGCATTGTCATTGCCCGTCGTCTTCTTGGTGATACTGAAGAGCTCACAACAACCAGTTCGATGTCAACAGATTCGAAGAAAAAGCTACCAATTCGCGGTGCGGAAGGGCTATTGCTTACCTTTGCCAACTGTTGTCATCCGATCCCGGACGATCACATTATTGCTCACGTATCACCGGGACGTGGTCTGGTCGTACACCGTGAGACTTGTCCAAACGTACGCGGTTACCAGAAAGAACCGGATCGCTATATGGCTGTTGCCTGGTCTGACGATTACGACAAAGAGTTTATTGCAGAACTCAAAGTCGATATGCTCAACCACCAAGGTGCGCTGGCTGAACTGACCAATGTGATTTCGAAAACTGGTTCGAACATCCATGGTCTTTCAACAGAAGAGCGTGACGGTCGACTGTATACCATCACTGTACTGTTAACCACGAAAGATAGGGTCCACCTTGCTGGCATCATGCGTAAAATTAAAGCGATGCCACATGCAACCCGAGTCCGACGCAGAAGAAGATAAAACCCATCGCCACCTACTCACTAGGTGGCGATTTTTTTATATCTAAAAAATTATGAATCTAGAACGCTACAAACGCATTCACCAAGTCCTGAATGCTCGCCAAACCGACCTGACGTTATGTCTGGAAGAAGTCCACAAGCCAAACAATGTTTCTGCAGTGATACGTACTGCCGATGCCACGGGCTTACACAAAGTCCACGCGATTTGGCCAGAAAAGATGCGCACGTTACTTCACACCTCTGCTGGTGCTCGTAACTGGGTAGAAGTCGAGACTCATGACTCTATTGAAAACGCCATCACTGAACTAAAAGCACAGAGCATGCAGGTCCTGGTCACCAACTTGTCAGAAACTGCGATCGATTTTCGTGAAATCGACTACACCAAGCCAACCGCGATCATTTTAGGCAGCGAGAAAGTGGGTGCTTCTGAACAAGCCAAGCAGCTCGCCGATCAAGACATCATCATTCCTATGATTGGCATGGTTCAGTCGCTTAATGTTTCTGTCGCAAGTGCGGTGATATTGTATGAAGCTCAGCGTCAGCGCGAAGCTGCCGGAATGTACGATCGCGAAGAAAGCACACTGCCAAAAGAAACCATCAACCGAATTCTTTTTGAGCGTGGCCACCCAGTTCTGGCCAAAGTGGCCAAACGCAAGGGGCTAGACTACCCACCACTTGACGATGAAGGCCAAATCATCGCCGATGAAGCGTGGTGGCAAGAGATGCAGAAGAAATAGGTTAAAGGGGCTAGGTTTTAGATCCTAGGGGGAGCTTGTTGGAAATGAAGCGGTAGACGTAGATTCTTATATTTGCTTTTTGCAATACAGACTACCGAATACTGATTGTTCTCTCCCCGTATTCAGCCTCCTTTTCCGTCATTCCGAGGAGCCATAGCGACATCAGGAATCTACGTACAACTAATGCAGGGGCGAAGCTAACGCCTTAAGCACCAGTACTCGCGGAAAGTAGATTCTGAATCACGCTCCTTCGTCGCTGTCCAGAATGACGAATTTTAACCATTGAGCTCTGTAATCCGTAAGCGAAGCGCTCCGTATTCCTAGTCTTTTTCTAGGACCTAAGACCTTTCTTTTCCCTAGGATCTTTATTTATTCCTGTACAAAAACACAGCTAAATGGTTAACATATTGCAATGTTAACCATTTTCCTGAGCCTGCTATGTCTGCCCAACTGTTATCTGCTGTTCCTTTAACCTCACTTTCTGGGGTTGGCGCTAAAGTCGCAGAAAAACTTGCCAAAATCGGCCTGCACTCGGTTCAGGATTTACTCTTTCACTTGCCACTTCGTTACGAAGATCGCACCCGTATTTATCCTATCGTCAAGCTTCATGCTGGTCTTTGGGCTGCGGTACAAGGCAAAGTTATGGCAGTGGATACCATTTTTGGTAAACGCAAAATGCTGACGGTAAAAATCAGCGATGGAAATGGCACTATCACGCTGCGTTTTTTCAATTTTACTGCTGCCATGAAGAACAACTTCTCTCAAGGTAAGTTAGTGCACGCTTACGGTGAGATAAAGCGTGGCGGAATGGGGCTGGAAATTGTCCATCCTGATTACAAATTCTATATCAGCGAACAAAAACCAGATTTAGAACAAAACCTCACTCCCGTATATCCAACCACCGATGGCCTAAGGCAAATCACTCTGCGCAACCTGACCGAGCAGGCATTGGAGTTGCTCGATAAAACCGCCGTCCAAGAATTACTGCCAGCGGGTTTATATAATCATCAGCTCACCATGTCTGAAGCGTTGCACACGATTCACCGACCGCCTCCGACGATCAACCTGGATGAGTTTGATGACGGTAAGCACCCGGCTCAAATCCGCCTGATCATGGAAGAGCTACTGGCACAGAATCTCTCAATGTTGGCTGTACGCAGCAAAGGGCAACAAGATATCGCCTTGCCTCTTGCCCCTTGTGAAAAGCTGAAAAAACAGCTGCTAGAGCAATTGCCATTTTCACCCACCAATGCACAGGCACGTGTAGTCAAAGAGATTGAAGCCGACCTAGAAAAAGCCCATCCGATGATGCGCCTTGTTCAGGGTGATGTTGGGTCAGGGAAGACATTAGTAGCTGCGCTGGCCGCCGTTCGTGCGATTGAACACGGTTACCAGGTGGCTCTTATGGCACCAACCGAACTGCTTGCAGAGCAACACGCCATCAACTTCGCTAACTGGTTTGAAGCAATGGGAATTCAGGTGGGCTGGCTGGCTGGTAAATTAAAGGGCAAAGCCAAAGAAGTAGAGCTCGCACGCATTGCCAGCGGTGAAGCGCAAATGGTAGTGGGCACTCACGCGCTGTTCCAGGAGCATGTCGAATTCCATCATTTAGCTCTGGTGATTATCGATGAGCAACACCGTTTTGGCGTCCACCAGCGATTAGAGTTGCGCGAGAAAGGTGCCAAGCAAGGTGCTTATCCGCATCAGTTGATCATGACCGCAACACCGATTCCGCGTACGTTGGCGATGACTGCGTATGCCGACTTAGAAACCTCAGTAATTGACGAATTACCACCGGGACGAACGCCAATTCAAACTGTGGCGATTCCGGATACAAAACGCGACGACATCGTTGAACGGGTTCGTCATGCCTGCCTTAACGAAGGTAAACAAGCGTACTGGGTGTGTACCTTAATTGATGAATCTGAAGTATTGGAGGCACAAGCCGCCGCTGATACCGCAGAAGACCTACAGCGCAAACTGCCGGATGTGAAAATTGGCTTAGTTCATGGCCGCATGAAACCCGCTGAAAAACAGGCCGTGATGCAGGATTTTAAAAACAACCAACTCCACCTGCTCGTCGCAACAACCGTGATAGAGGTTGGTGTAGACGTGCCAAACTCAAGCCTGATGATCATCGAAAACCCGGAGCGACTCGGTTTAGCGCAGCTACACCAGCTAAGAGGCCGCGTCGGACGAGGCTCTGTCGCTAGTCACTGTGTTCTGCTCTACCACTCTCCATTGTCTAAAACGGCGCAAAAGCGTCTTGGCGTACTACGTGAAAGCAATGACGGTTTTGTTATTGCGCAAAAAGATTTGGAGATCCGAGGCCCAGGTGAATTGTTGGGGACCAAGCAAACGGGACTAGCAGATTTTAAGATTGCCGATTTGGTTCGAGATCAGCGCTTAATTCCCGAAGTTCAGCGCATTGCACGCCATATTCACGATAATTACCCTACTAATGCCACTGCCATTATCGAACGTTGGTTAGGCGAGCGAGACATCTATTCAAAAGCATAAGTCCAAAGTGGAGCTATCAACTGATTTCAAGTTACCCCAGCAAGGCAATCGTTTGCCTTTTGGATAAATCACTCTATAATCTCGCACAAATTTCCGGGTATTTACACAAGCCAATCTGAGTTGACTCTGATTAACAGCAATCACAGATCAAAACGTCAGCTTCTCCCAGCACTCCCATTCAGCGAGTTATGGGGAATACACATTGCGACAAGCGAGACAAACCATGACAACTTCAAACCGATCTTCGGAACTGGTCTATCAATTAAATGATCGCCCACCACTGCCACAAACCATTTTCGCAGCCATTCAGCACCTGCTTGCGATGTTCGTCGCAGTTATCACCCCTTCTTTGATCATCTGCCAATCTTTAGGTGTTCCGGCCGATCAGACCAACACGATTATCAGCATGTCTCTATTTGCTTCTGGTGTCTCTTCATTTATCCAGATTCGTACCTTCGGTCCGATAGGTTCTGGCTTATTGTCAGTACAAGGCACCAGCTTTAACTTTTTAGGTCCAATTATTGGTGCTGGCTTGTCCTTGAAAGCAGGTGGCGCAGACATCAACACCATGATGGCGGCTATTTTCGGTACCATTCTGGTGGCCTCATTCGCAGAAATTTTGCTTTCAAGAGTGCTTGAATACGCTCGCCGCATCATTACTCCGCTGGTATCTGGCATTGTGGTGACTCTGATTGGCCTGACACTGATCCAGGTTGGATTAGTCTCGATGGGCGGCGGTTATGCCGCGATGGGTGACGGCACTTTTGGCAGTCTGGATAAACTGGCTCTGGCTGGCACGGTACTGGGCCTGATTGTGCTTCTGAACCGCTCAAATAACCCGTACATTCGCGTTGCCTCTATTGTGATTGCGATGCTGGTTGGCTATGTGATGGCTTACTTCATGGGCATGGTAGACACATCTAAGTTAAGTGAAACCACTCTGGTGGCGCTACCAATTCCGATGCAATATGGCTTAGCGTTTGACTGGTCGCTGTTTATTCCGCTGGTACTGATTTTCTTCATTACTGCTCTGGAAGCCATTGGCGATATTACTGCAACGTCAGAAGTATCAGGCGAGCCGGTAAAAGGTCCGGTTTACATGAAACGCATCAAAGGCGGTGTGCTTGCTGACGGCTTGAACTCAGCTATCGCAGCGGTCTTTAACAGCTTCCCGAACTCTACTTTCAGCCAAAACAACGGCATCATCATGCTGACAGGTGTGGCAAGCCGTTACGTAGGCTACTTCATCGCAGCTATGCTGGTTTTACTTGGTCTATTCCCGGGCGTGGCAAGCTTCGTACAGCTGATTCCTGAACCTGTACTTGGCGGCGCAACCATCGTCATGTTCGGTACGATTGCGGCCGCAGGTGTGCGCATTATCTCTCGTGTGGATCTCGACCGTCGTGCCATTCTTATCATGGCGCTGTCCTTCTCTATGGGCCTGGGTATCGCTCAGAAGCCTGAAATTCTACAATTCATGCCTGAGTTTATTAAGAGCATCTTCTCAACGGGTGTGGCTGCCGGTGGTATCACAGCAATCATCTTGAACTTGTTATTGCCTGAAAAACTGGAAGAAGAAGAAGAATCTGAAGCTCAGGAAGTCAAAGAATCCTAAACTGATCATAGGATAAGACAAAAGGCCAACCTGGAAACTTAGGTTGGCCTTTTTAATTTGTAGTCAGGTTAGGTATTGATTTACTTGGTCGGGAAGCTGATTTGAGCGATTAAACCGCCTTCACTGCGATTGCGCATCACAACCGAACCTGAATGCTGGCTGACGATACGCTTAACGATCGCCAGACCCAGACCGGTACCTTCGCTACCACGGGCAGTATCCCCCCGCGTAAACGGTTCAAACAACTTGCCGATCTGACCCGGCTCGATGCCAGGACCGTTGTCTTCTACCGTTACCCAAACTAACTTCTTGTCTGCTGTCATGCCAGTAGAGACTTTAATCCAGCCATTTCCGTAGCGAACCGCGTTGACCACTAAATTAGTCACTGCGCGTTTTATCGCAATCGGATTACCCAGAGCTGGTTTGATTGACTCTTCAATTTGTGTCTCAATTTCCTGCTCATAACCGCCTTCTGCACTCGCCACATCACGTGCAATATCATTGAGATAAACAGCTTCAAACGTCTGGTTGCTTACCGGCTTCAGATAGTCCATAAACTGGCTAATGATCTCGTTACACTCTTCGGTATCACTGATGATGCCTTCGGCTAAATAGCTGTCCTCTGGCGACATCATTTCCGTCGCCAGACGAATTCGCGTCAGTGGCGTACGTAAATCATGGCTGATCCCTGCCATCAGCAATGCTCGGTCTTCTTCCAGCTCTTGAATACCTTTCGACATCTGATTAAAAGCCCGGGTTACAGAGCGAATCTCAGTTGCCCCTTTCTCCGGTAACGGCGGGGGAATTTCGCCTCGCCCGACGCCTTTCGCTGCCTTCGCCAGAGTCAGCAATGGGCGGTTCTGCAATCGGATAAAGAGCCAGCCACCAGCGATAATCAATAGTGCCATAATCAGACTATTACGGAACAGCGGGGCAAAGTCTTCTTCTTGCAGCTCCGATAGCGGAATACGAATGAGCGAGTTCGGCAGCTTCTCGATGTGCATCCACAAAATGTAACTCTCATCGCCTAACATCAAACGCACTTCCGTCGGAGAGTCCAGCTCTTGCGTCATCTCTTCCGACATCAAATCTATCGTCATTGCGTGGTTAAACTCGTTCGCCTGTTCGCTGTCGACGCTGTGTACCGTCACGCCTAGCCTTTCCAGCAGTTGACGTCGTAGCGGCGCATCTGACTTCAGTTCTCCATTCGCATCGAGGACCAGATTCAGTTCGTGGGCAAGAATTTTGTTGAACTGCTGCAAACTCGGCATCAACGCATAGTTGAAAACGGCGTAATAAGAAAAGACTTGGCTAGCGAGAAGCAAAGAAATAAACAGCAGAATGGATTGAGTGAGTGAACTTCGGATTCGCATGGACAGTTCCTGGTGATCCTAAGAGAGTGTAGCTAAAAGAAAGTGCCTGACCGCGAGTTTTCGCCCTCAACCAGGAAGATTGAGGACGAAACAGCAGACCGATTATCGGCGATGAAGATAACGTGATTACGCTTCTTTGCCGTCTGGGACAAATACGTAACCTAAGCCCCACACCGTCTGAATGTAGCGTGGCTTACTTGGGTCCTCTTCCAGCATGCGACGAAGACGAGAGATTTGTACGTCGATAGAACGTTCCATCGCTGAATATTCACGACCTCGTGCCATATTCATCAGTTTGTCTC
Organism: Vibrio limimangrovi; assembly: GCF_054064025.1. Lineage (NCBI taxonomy): Bacteria > Pseudomonadati > Pseudomonadota > Gammaproteobacteria > Vibrionales > Vibrionaceae > Vibrio > Vibrio limimangrovi. The sequence continues at coordinate 122,478 of NZ_JBSUGF010000012.1, read as the reverse complement.
GCGACATTGGCTCTCGCGCATTCGTCACCAGCGCCTTAAGTACCGCAAACTCGCCCGATGTTAGCGGCATCGCCTCATCACCACGGAACATTTCACGAGTTCCCAGATTCAGGCGAAACTCGCCAAACTCAACAATTTTTTCTTCAGTACTTGGCGCGCCCGGCAACTCGATCGTTTGGCGGCGCAACACCGCTTTAATACGAGCGAGCAGCTCACGCGGGTTAAATGGTTTTGGCAGATAATCGTCTGCGCCGACTTCTAAGCCAACAATACGGTCAACTTCGTCACCTTTTGCTGTCAGCATCAGAATTGGCAACAGATTATTTGCATTGCGTAAACGGCGACAAATGGACAAACCATCTTCACCTGGCAGCATTAAATCCAGCACCATCAGGTGGAAATTTTCGCGCGTCAGTAAACGGTCCATCTGTTCGCCATTGGCAACACTACGAACCTGAAAACCTTGCTCAGAAAGGTAACGCTCCAATAGAGCACGTAAACGAGCATCGTCATCAACCACTAATATTTTATGATTTTCCTGCATTGAAACATCCTTTCAGAAGCATCTGTTGTCGAAAATGTATCACTGTTTTTTCAAGCGTGCTTGTGCAAATTGTTACTCTTTTTATCTGAGCGGTGCATTTGGCACCTTATTTCTCAAATACAGAATTGAGATTGAACGAAGTGATTGCTCAAACTGGAAAAAATACCGCCGATTAAAAGTAATAGCGTACATTTTCTAACCCCAGTCTATCAGTCATCCTGAACAGCGACGAAGGAGCGTGATTCAGGATCTTCTATCCGAGCACTTTATTGTAAAAAAGTTTTCTATATCTCAGCAGCACGCTGATATTAGATTCCTAGTCTCGCTAGAGCTCGCTGGAATGACCTGTTAAAAGCCGTTAAGCGACTGGCATTCAATTATTAAAGGAGACTACTGGCTCATTTCCCATTCTGACTTGTTCGTGGTTTGTAACTTTTGTTTATGAGCGCTTTTCTCAATTTCCGCGTGTAACTGCTGACGTTGTTCTTCTCTGATGCACTCGCTTTGGATGGTGGCCAGCGCACGCTCTAGCCCTTCAATGTGCTTATCTTTGCCTTGTACTTTGGCGTACTCTAGCTGTTGTTCGACAGCAAACTCTTTGGCGTCACACCCTTTTAACTCGTCCTGGGAAAGAGCGGAAAATGAACATCCGACGGTTAATACTGTGCCACTAATCACTGCTCTCATCATTTATGTTCTCCTTTTAAAAGCGCACTATGCCTTTTGTTTCAGGATGAATGAGGATACCGGTTAAGCATAGTCGGCACATTTCCTTGCCAACCATGCGAAATTTCGGGAAGTTAATCGTCTGCTTGCGATACGTTGTACTCAATCGAGTTGATAAACCACTCTTTATCACCCTCAGGCGTCTTAACCGTAAACTCTTCATCGACTTGTTTTTTTAGCATCGCGCGCGCCATTGGCGAGTCGATAGAGATATAGCCTTTTGCATCGCCATATATCTCTTCCGGACCGACAATACGAAACTTCTTCACATCACCCGCTTCGTTTTCTATCTCCACCCATGCACCGAAAAAGACCTTGCCTTCTTGCTGAGGAGAATAATCGACGATAGTGACTTCAGGTAAAAACTTTCTTAAAAAACGAACCCGACGGTCAATCTGACGTAATAATCGTTTGTTGAAAGTGTAATCTGCATTTTCAGAGCGATCTCCCAGGCTGGCCGCCCAAGTGACTATCTTGGTGATTTCCGGGCGTCTTTCGTTCCAGAGATAATCGTGCTCTTGTTTAAGTTTGTTATAACCTTCTCGTGTTATCAGCTTAGTTTTCAATTTTTTTCCTTTGGAGATGGGTGGTATTAGTTTGGTTTATGACCCGACTCGAATCCTGAGATTATACCAATCACTATAAGTAAAACACGCAGCGACTTTGGGGTTGAGCCCACAAATTGACTGAGTTTTTACTTATCGGCATCCGACTTTTTGGTCACAAGGTACTTGCTTTCACTGGCAACCACCACGCCATGCTTGAGGAAGTTTTTACCCAAAATCATGCTGTACTTAAAGCGCTCTCTGTCCTGAAGATTGACCTCGATTTTCTTCTCCAGATCTCCCAGCTTGACGCGCATTTCCACCACAGGTCGAACGTTGATTTTTTCGCCCTTCTTGGCGGTAATGTTCATGATATTCACCACCTCGCGGGTAAACTCTTTCTTTACTCCCTGCTCATTTTCGTAAGTGAAGCTCACCATGTCTTTGCCATCTTTCTGAAATTGCTTGATATCCGTCGCGCTTATTGAGCTGACATCAGCGCCGGTATCCAGCTTAACTGGAATCGACATGCCTTCCACTTCCGCCACTTCAATGTGTCCCGCCCGGAACAATGGTTTTGCATCCAACAGATGATCAGCGCGGGTATTCAGCAACACACCACCTTTTGCCATATTATGACCGAAGACAAAAAATGGCTGGGTTTCGTTGTCCTCCAGAACATCAATGGCAAATTCCAACGTTTTCTCCTGTGTGCCAAAAGAAAAATCACCTTCAACCACAGGACGCACCATCTCACCCACTTTCAGTTTCTTCAGCACAGGCTTAGTTATTTTTTCTTCTTTCCCCTTTTCATTGGTTAAGTAGTACGTCGCAACTTCGTCTTTGCCTTTTTCGCTCAACTCAAAACCATTAACACGCAACAGAGGAGTTTTGACAGTAAAGGTCGGGGAAGCGGGCAAAACATAACCATCAATACTGACCGTTTCTTCCGGAGAGATAACTAACGGTTTCTTTTTCAATGCGTTTTTGAAGGTCTTTTCCACACCACCGAGCAGATTTTCTTTGTCGGTATCCACCACGAAATGCTGGCTAATGACATCCTTACCTAAGCGCATCTGTGAGCTGAACTGACTGCGATCTCGTAAGTACACCAACCAATGCTGAGTTTCGCTCTCTGACACTTGCACCGGTAAGTACACCAGTGGTCGCTCACCTTTGGTCGTTTTAAGCATGCGAATCAATGGTAGTGTCATCGGGTGTCGCTTACCGTTTTCTCCCTCTAAGGTAAAGGAAACTTGCTTGGCTTTTTTATCAACATTGATATCCAGCGCATGCGCGTTGGTGTAACGACTTGCGGTCGCAACGCTGACTTTGTAAGGAACGCCTTCAACAGAGACAAGCTCTTGCTTACCAATCATTGTCGCCTTGGGTTGTTGTTGCAGATAGTCGTATCCGGCAAATACCCAAGCATTGTTATTCAGGTAGGTTTTACCAATCAGAATCGGCGCGGAAAACTGTTTGCGCGCGGTTAAATTCACAATGGTATCCACCGTATGACCCGCAATCGTCATTGGCATTTTGACGGTCGGACGCAATATTGGCTTTTTACTGGTGCGGCTGCGAATAGCACTGATGCGATCCAGGTCATCGGTGACGGTTATCTGTTCGCCCGTGTATGGATGTTGAATCGTAAAACTCACCTTGACCTGATACGGTTCGAAGGTTCCTTCATCCCATTTGGCTTTGGTGCCGCCAAGATCATCGATTATCGCCCAAAGCAATTCGTTATCTTTCAGGCTGCTGAAGTCTGGATGAGTACTGGTGACATGAATATTTTCGGCATGCATGGATGTGGTATCCGCACCCGTATCAATCTTACCCATAAACGGCACATCACTCAGCTCCGGAATCTCACTGTAATACACATTTTCCACCCGTCCCAAAACCAGTTTGTCATCAAGCTGGTAGATGGGGTCTTGCGTGGTTGCAGAAAGTGATTGCGCCCAGCTAAACGGAGCAACAAGTAAGGCACTCGCAAGCGCCAGAGCCAAATACATTTTTTTCATCATGATTATCCCTATGAGCTAAGGTACGTACTTTAGTCGATCGTCGAGGGTATAAGTTCTCAATTTAATTCAAGTTTTGACATAAACCTGACCGATGTCCACCAGTGCCCGGTAAATTTTCGACATCCTAGTTTAAAACATTGCAAATTGATTGAACGACCCCAATGTTTATATGACTAATGAAACTCAACTGAATAAAAAGAGAATACACGGATGAGCCAAGCTATCTGTCGCATGATTGCTCAAGAGCTGAATGTTCGCCCTGAGCAAGTCAACGCAGCTGTCACTCTGATTGATGACGGTAACACGGTCCCTTTTATTGCACGTTACCGTAAAGAGGTGACCGGTGGCCTTGATGATACCCAATTGCGTACGCTGGACAGTCGCCTGTCTTATCTGCGTGAATTGGACGACCGTCGTCAAACCATTCTGAAATCTATCCAGGAACAGGGCAAACTGACCCCGGAACTGGAACGAGAAATCACTCAGGCAGACAGCAAAACTCGTCTTGAAGATCTTTACCTGCCTTACAAACCTAAGCGTCGAACCAAAGGCCAGATTGCGATTGAAGCAGGGCTTGAGCCCCTCGCTGACGCCCTTTGGCATCATCCGCAAACAGATCCTGAAAGCGAAGCAAGCAAATACCTTGATGCAGACAAAGGCATCGCAGATACCAAGGCAGCATTGGATGGCGCACGCGCGATCATCATAGAACGCATCGCCGAAGACGCCAACCTGCTAGAAAAGATTCGTACGCATCTGAACCGTCACGCGGAGCTGGTTGCTCGCGTTGTCGAAGGTAAAGAAAACGAAGGTGAGAAGTTTAAAGATTACTTCAGTCACAACGAACCACTAAACAAAGTGCCATCTCACCGTGCACTGGCGATGTTGCGCGGCCGCAATGAAGGCTTCCTCACGCTGGCCATGAATGCCGACCCTGATCAGGAAGAGGGCGCACGTCAGTCTTACTGCGAAACCATCATTGCTGACCATTATGGCGTGACGTTAAGCAGTGCCCCTGCAGATACATGGCGCAAACAAGTGATCAGTTGGGCGTGGCGCATCAAAGTATCGATGCACATGGAAACCGAACTGATGGGCGCGATGAAAGAGCGTGCTGAGATCGAAGCGATTGAAGTATTCGCCACTAACCTGAAAGATTTGTTGATGGCGGCTCCAGCTGGCCCTCGTGCCACTCTGGGCCTCGATCCGGGTCTGCGTACTGGTTCAAAAATCGCCGTGGTAGACTCCACAGGTAAAGTACTGACGACCGAGACCATCTACCCGCACCCGCCACAAAACCAATACGACAAGTCCGCTCAGGTCGTGGACCAGTTAGTACGCAAATACAACGTTGACCTGATTGCAATTGGTAACGGCACCGCGTCTCGCGAAACAGATAGCTTTGTCGCAGATCTGATCAAACGCGGCAATCTGAAAGTACAAAAAATCATGGTGAGCGAAGCCGGAGCTTCGGTTTACTCAGCATCAGAACTGGCAGCGAAAGAGTTCCCGAATATGGACGTATCGCTGCGTGGTGCGGTGTCGATTGCACGTCGTCTGCAAGACCCTCTGGCTGAACTGGTGAAAATCGATCCTAAATCCATCGGTGTGGGCCAATACCAGCATGACGTCAGCCAATCGATGCTGGCGAAACGTCTGGACGCGGTGGTTGAGGACTGTGTAAACGCGGTGGGTGTGGATGTAAATACCGCATCAGCGGCACTGCTGACTCGCGTGGCTGGCCTCTCCAGCACCATCGCGCAAAACATTGTCGATTTCCGTGATGAAAATGGCCGTTTCGATGCGCGCACCACACTGAAAAAAGTGCCTCGCCTTGGGCCGAAAGCCTTTGAACAGTGTGCGGGCTTCCTGCGTATTATGGATGGTAAAAACCCACTGGATGCCTCTTCGGTTCACCCGGAAGCGTATCCTGTCGTCAAAACCATTGCCGAGAAAAACAACAAAGACATCAAAGTTCTGATTGGCGACACTGCGTTCCTGAAAGGACTGCATGCGGTTGATTACACTGACGATAACTTTGGCGTACCAACCGTCACTGACATCATAAAAGAGCTGGATAAACCGGGTCGGGATCCTCGTCCTGAGTTTAAAACCGCGACCTTTGCTGACGGAGTTAACACCGTAGCAGACTTGGAACCAGGTATGATTCTGGAAGGTGTGGTATCGAACGTCGCAAACTTTGGTGCCTTCGTTGATATCGGTGTCCATCAAGATGGTCTCGTACACATCTCAGCACTGACGGATCGCTTTGTCTCGGATCCACGAGAAGTGGTGAAGGCAGGCGACATCGTCAAAGTCAAAGTGATGGAAGTGGATGTACAGCGTAAACGTATCGCTCTCTCGATGCGTCTGAACGACGAACCGGGTCAGGATAACCGCAGCCAGCGTTCAGCCGAGCCGAGCCGCAATGACCAGCAACGTCGTCAGCCACGCCGCGATGAAACTACATCAAACAGTGCATTAGGAAACAATGCGATGGGTGGTGCATTTGCGGCTGCTTTTGCCAAAGCGAAAAAATAAAACGCTGATAAATCGTAAACGCTAAAAATGAAAACGCTCCTGTCAGACAGTTCTGAAAGGAGCGTTTTACATCACAGCTCGTTAACGGTAAGCAAATTCTCGAACTTGAGTACAAAACGCCTCATGTTCCGTCATGAATGGGGCGTGAGAAGATTGACTGAAAATAACATGCTCGGTATGCGGCAAGTGCTCATTCAGATCGGTGGCAACTTTAATCGGTACCAGACCGTCTAGTCGTCCATACACCCGCAGCATCGGCATCGTGAGTGAAGCCAGCGCTTCGCGTAGATCAACTTCCGCCAAAATAGTTAAACCCACCAACAGTGAGTCTGGATTCGGCTGAGGGCGAGAGAGCACCGCTTGCTTGAGCAGTTTTACGTCTTTACGTGCTGATGGACTGCCCATCGCTTGCAAAGCCATAAAACGTTCAATCGTAAGTGAGAAATCCTCAAGAAGCTGAGCGGTAAAAGCACTCAGTACCGTCGGCTGAATACCACGCCACGGTTTATCGGCGGCAAATTTTGGAGAGCTGGCAACGGTGATCAACTTGCTTACACGCTCCGGAGCGTTAAGTGCAATTTGCGTTGCGACCAAACCACCTAACGACCAACCAAGCCATACCGCTTTCTCTGGCGCGCTTTCAAGCACCATCTGTGCGATGTGGGCTAAATCTTCACCATGATGCTCAGCACTGTAACCATACCCGGGAAGGTCAACCACATGCACCCGAAAACAGGACTGGAGAGTCTCGACCGTTTGCTGCCAAACCGCGCCATTCATTCCCCAGCCATGCAGCAACACTAAGTCCGGTCCCTGACCAAACGACTGCCAGTGTAAATTCGTGCTCATGCTCTCAATCTCTCCCACTTAACTTAGTCCTTACGGTTTCACTCAAGCGTTAATCTGTGCAAAATCTAACCTTGAATAAGCGCTATGTTATCTCATCAATGGCAAAACATCATGCATCACGTGCTCGGTAACCAATGCGGTTTGTGTCAACTGCCACTGACTACGCTTTCACAACCCAATCCGCTGCGTTGGTGTCACCATTGTTTTCAGTATCTTGCCCCTATCAAAAGGTGTCCAAGCTGCGGTCTGGCTATGACAGAAGAAGAGAAAAACAATCTGCTCTGCGGAGAGTGTCTGAGCAGTCCACCGCCATGGCAACGACTCTTTACGCTTGGCGATTACAGCTTTCCACTGTCTCATCAAGTACAGAAAATTAAAGATCATGGCGAACTCTGGCACCTCGACGCTATGACGCAATTGCTCGCCGAACGTATTCCGACGCCTGCTCCGCTCATTACCAGCGTTCCATTGTATTGGCGGCGTTACTTATCTCGTGGTTTCAATCAAAGTGACCTACTCGCCAGACATTTGGCAACGCATTTACGAAGCGATTGTGATTGCCGTATATTTCGCCGTATCAGACATTCCGACTCTCAGCGAGGCCATACGAGGGCTCACCGGGAGCACAACTTAACAGGGGCGTTTGTACTTAATAGAGAGCCTAAGTGTAAACACGTTGCGATTGTTGACGATGTAGTCACCACAGGCAGTACTGTGCGGCAATTATGCGAATTATTACTTGAAGTTGGTGTAGAAAGCATCGATATTTACTGCATCTGCAGAACCGCTGCTCCTAGTTCTCTCTAGATCGATTCACCATGGGTTAGCACCAAAAAAGCTAGACCCATACGTCAACAAGAGTAGAATAGCAGCAGTAACCTACAAATTTACTCAGGTATTCGTCGTGTCAAATATTACTATTACAGAAACTGCGCAAACGCATTTCGCTAATCTTCTCGGCCAACAGCCGGAAGGTACCAACATTCGTATTTTCGTTGTGAACCCAGGAACACAAAACGCTGAGTGCGGTGTGTCTTACTGCCCGCCAGAAGCGGTGGAAGGAACTGACACGGAACTTTCATTCAGCGGTTTTTCAGCCTATATCGATGAGCTAAGCCTGCCATTTCTTGACGATGCTGAAATCGACTTCGTGACCGACAAAATGGGTTCTCAACTAACGCTAAAAGCACCAAACGCGAAAATGCGTAAAGTGTCAGATGATGCATCACTTGTTGAGCGTGTTGAATACGCTATTCAAACTCAGGTAAACCCACAACTTGCTGGCCACGGTGGTAACGTAAGTCTGGTTGAAATTACTGAACAAGGTGTTGCTATCGTTTCATTCGGTGGCGGCTGTAACGGTTGCTCTATGGTCGATGTAACACTGAAAGAAGGCATCGAAAAAGAGCTGCTAAACCAGTTTTCTGGTGAGCTGACAGCGGTACGTGATGCCACAGAACATGACCGTGGTGATCACTCTTACTATTAAGATAAGTGTAAGCTAAGTGCATTCATTGAAAGTGGGAGGCTCAGGTCTCCCACTTTTGTATCTATACAGCGATAAATTCCAGCTAGAAACTCACGCAGAGTTCTCATATATTAAGAACCTTACTCACTTGACAATGAGTCAACGATACCAAGGAGCCAGCGCTATGTCGAAAAGGACCCCACCAGAGATTCTCTCTTGTCAGACGGTCGCAAAATCAAAACTGTTTGCAGTGGAAGCCCTCGACCTTCGCTTTTCTAATGGCGAACATCGTACGTATGAGCGAATGAAGCCAAGTGGTCGAGACGCAGTCATGGTTGTACCTATTACCGAGCAAGGCGACTTATTGCTAGTACGCGAATACGCAGCTGGTACCGAGCGCTATGAACTGGGCTTTCCCAAAGGTCTTATCGATCCGGGTGAAACGCCACATCAGGCAGCCAACCGCGAGTTGAAGGAAGAAATTGGATTTGGGTGCAATGATCTGACGCCTCTGAAGCAAGTGATCCTCGCTCCTTCTTACTTTTCGAGCAAAATGACCCTGTTTTTGGGTCAGGCTCTGTATCCGGAAAAGCAAGAAGGCGATGAGCCTGAGCCGCTAGAGGTAGTACGCTGGCCACTGGCGCAAGCGGAAGAACTGTTAACACACCTGGATTTCAGTGAAGCTCGCAGCATCACCGCCTTGATGTTAGCACTGAGACATTTACCTGATACCACGCACAGCCGATAACAACCTAAGCGCCGAATCTTCGTTGTGAGCAAGGACAATCACTTATGCCAATAACCAAAGATCTATCTCACCTGCTGCCTCAAGTTATCGAGATCGCTCGCAGCGCCGGACAGCTGATCCTCGATATTTATCAAAAAAAACAATACGAAGAATACACCAAAAGTGATGAAACTCCGGTCACCAGCGCTGATATTGCCGCGCACAAATTCATCACCGAACACTTAAGCGAGCTCACTCCAGATATTCCCGTTTTATCCGAAGAAGCAGCCGACATCAGCCTTGAGAAACGTGCTCAATGGCAACGTTACTGGCTGGTCGACCCTCTTGATGGTACGCAGGAGTTCATCGCTCGCAGTGGTGACTTCGCAACCATTATTGCCTTAGTAGATAACAATAAGCCAACCATGGGTGTAGTGTACGGCCCCGTATCTGGCGTGACCTATTACGCATACAGTGGCAAAGGTGCCTGGAAAATTCCGGATATGTCAGAGAGTGTAAGAATACATACTCACACGCACGAACATCCCGGACAAAACATTGCGATTGCGATCAGTCGTCGTCAGGACATCAACCGTATCACCAACCGTATGAGCAGCGCCTGGAACTATGAGCTGATCCCGTTAGGTTCTGCCGCATTGAAAGCATGTTTAGTGGCCGAAGGTGCGGTGGATTGTTATCTTCGTTTAGGTCCGACCGGCGAATGGGACACGGCCGCAACGCAATGCATCGTTGAAGAGGCTGGAGGCCGTATTCTGAGCACTCAGTTAGAACCACTGTCTTACAACGAACGGGAAACGTTGGAAAACCCTAACTTCATCGTACTCGGTGATGAAGGGTTACCTTGGGATGATATTCTTCAACGTAAAGATTAAGTTCACAGCAATCACCGAACAAAAAGAAAGGCCGCGAATCCAATTCGTGGCCTTTCTTTTTGTGCCGTACAGCGTTACTAGCATTTAACCTACTATGATCTAAAAGCTCAAGCAGCTGTACGTAAACTTAATAAACAAAATAATATCAGCAATTTACATTAAAATACTTAAAGGAAGGGATTTTCGCGTACAGCGATTAGAGGGTTTGGCCTACTATGATCCAAAAGCAAAAAGAGCTGCACATTGACAGAATACCTATCTATTGAGGACTCTTATCGGTCATTCCAGCGAGCCTTCGCGAGACTAGGAATCTAATACCAGCGCGCTGAGAACATATAGAAATCTCTTGGGCAACAAAGTACTCGGATAGAAGATCCTGAATCACGCTCCTTCGTCGCTGTTCAGGATGACTGAAGACGGGAATGTGTTGCTCGCAGATCAACGAGCAACATTCATTTATTTACGCTGGTTCTTTACACATTTCGCTTTTTTTGAGGTTAGGCCTAAAAGCGCCCTTTGTAATCAAACTCATACTGTCCTTGTGCGTTAGGCTTACCCAGCCACTGCAGTTGCTCGCTCATGTTTGGAGGAAATTCAGCGCCCGGCTTAAACCACGCTTTAGTCGAGTAACGCTGATTTGGCATTAACTCTGCAGAGAAAGCCGCAGAAACCTGCTGGCTGTTTTGCTCACCAGATGCGGTCAGCACGCTGTCCTGGCAATTCAAGTTTGCCACCACAGGACCAAGTTCAAGGTTACCTAATGGGCTTTGAATGCCGCTGGCACTCCATACCAACGTACCCTCACCCGTTTCACACCATGGTTCAGCATAAGTCGCATGGCGAATGTTGAGTTCTAACTGACCATCAACACCAACCGGAATGGGTAGTCGCGCCTGTTCAACCACTTTGATTGCAGGCAACGATGCCACCAGGTTTTTCGCATAAGCGCCGCCAAAACCATAACCGACAAAGCCACGTCCTCGCACATCCATATCGCTACCACGACCAAAACGTACAGCAAATTCTGCTTTACCGGTAAACAGTGCTGACCATTGGAAATCCCAGCTCACTTCACCCAGGTTTTGGTTCTGCCAACGAACATTGGATGCCTGACCTTGCCAAATCGTGCCCTGAGCACCCTGAATGTCTAAGCCTCGCACATTTGGGCTTTGCTTAAGAGCCCAGGAAACCGGTAATCCCGTCAGTAAACTGACCGAGAAGAAAACAATAAAGATTACAACGTAAAGTACAACTCGCTTCACTTTACCCTCGCTTAAATTGCAGGCGGTTTACATCAATCATGCCCGCTTGGTCCGTACGGTCAATATCAAGGAATTCCACTTCGATACCTTGTTGATCCTTTAAATAACGTAACCAATCAACTAACTGATTAAAAGCCAGTGGCTTAATCCATACCTGAACACTCTCATTGCGAGGCTGAACACGGATCAGTTCCACTTGATAACGGCGCGCCGAAGAAGAGATCAGTTGGTTGAGTGGCTGATTGGAGTAGCTCACACCACCACTCTTACGCAGTGCTGTGATCTCATTTGCTTTATCTTGCACCCAAGCAAGAAGCTCGACTTCACTTTGGATTCGAGATTGAGCCAACTCTGCTCGTTGACTGACGGGTTGGAGAATCCCCCAATAGATGAGACCAACGACCGCTATCGCACCACACCCCATCACCATACGCTGTTCACGCTGCGAGATGGCACTCCACCAAGTTTGTACTTGAGCGATTAAATTCTTCATCACGACCTCACAAACGCTTCAGAACAAAGCTGCCTATCACAATTTTATCGTTGCGATTAAGCTGTCCTTGCTCAACGTTAAATTTTTCAGTCAGCTTCACGCGTGCCTGCTCAAACGGCTGGAAATCGGAACTGCGAGCCTGAATTCTGACTTCGCCACGCTGACCATCATATTTAAAGCTAGTGATCTCCAAATCTTTGACCTGACCAAGCGTTGAAGGCAGGGCTGCCAGCCAGGACAACATGGCTTCATCACTAGAACCACCAGATAAACGACGCTCTTCATCCGTCATCTGACGTTTCAGATAGCTCACCGTCGGAATGCGATTTCTACCAGGAAAAACCTGACGGAAGATGCGTTCGCTTTCATCACGATAGGCCTGAGCTTGCGCTTCGTACTTATTCACCATCAGCAATTGCTGGGCCACCAGCACCACCAAAAATACAGCTGCAGTAATGGCTGCTTTTTGCCAGATTTTCCAATACTTACCCCAGGAAGACTTTGGTTTGAACTCGCCAGTCAATAAGTTAATTTTGCTTTCAGCAGCGCCTTTCGCCAACAGCGCCATGGTCATTTCTTCTGGCTGGGGTACCCATACTTCACTGACAGCAGACTCAGGCACAGAGCTGTAACAATCCAGTTTCCAACCGACATGGTTTTGTAGATAAGAGGTGAGGTAAAGGTCTAACCATGAAGCATCGACTACCGCGCCTTCTGTCTGAGAGTGACGAATCAGCCACTGATGCTCAATGACGGCCGCGCTGCTGTTTTCATTGACTGGTAATGCCAGGACATCCGGTAAAATGCGCTTAATGAGCATCCCGTGGCTAGAAAAACGCTGTAATACCGTCTGAATCCAGGCACGTTCAGCCGCACAAACCTGAGCTTTGCCGGGCTCTTTGCTCAAGACTGTAAAATGAAGATTATCGACATCCTGCGCGACTTCATCTTCGACAAGGTATGGCAGCATAGTATCAAGCCGACGTTCCGCACCAGCGGGGATATCCACTTGAGTGAGCACCACATCATTGCTCGCTAAAAGAGCAAACACAGGGCGCTGATTGGCATAAGAAGCCAACTCATCCAAGTGTTCCCAACCGGCAATTTCGCCGCTGGCAATCACTTCCTGTTGCTCTGTCGACCACACCACCCAAGGAATGGTACTTTGTTGTTCGCTACTCAGCCGAACGGTCAGAAACTCGCTCACTGATCCCTCCAAAACGACGGCGTACTACCGTCACCGTATCTCTGTTTGTACTTTGCAAAAGGCTTTGGATACGCACGCGTGAATCATCCACCAGCACTTGTGCATCTAATTCGAAGAAAGCACTATCGACACCTAAATACGCCTTTGCCTCTTTCGTTACCTCTTCGCTCAAGCCAGCTAATTCTGACTCAGCTAAAAACGCTTCAATATTGTCCCATCCATCAAATGGACGTTTTTCAATCAACTGTACCGCATCACTGCTACTTAAGCCCGGTGAAAACATGGCAACTAAAATCGGAGCTTGTTCCACCTCGATGGTATTGACATTGAGACGCCAGTCATCACTGGGAATCGCGCATACTAAAGGCGCTAACTTTTCATAGTCCTCGCCACTCACTTGATAAACAGCGCGTAACTCCGTTTTGTCGGCCATCCAGCTATTTGCCGTCAGGTAACCTGGGTTCATCGCTTCATAAGTGCTGTCTTCGACACCTGCCATCGTGCGAACCACAGAGTCACTGTCAATGTATTCCCAGGTAGAGTCTGCAATAACTTCAGCCTGATAGGACTCAATGTCCACTTCTTCTAATAAACGCTGTAGCACCTGAACCAAATAGGGTCTCACGGTTTGTTCACTTGTAGCCTGAACGCGGCTCAATACGTTGAGATTAAAGCAGGCCTGTTTGTCCCATATACGCCCGGTTGCCTGACCATAGTCGAGCGGATAAACCTGATCTTTAATCGCCCAAGGCTGGCTCATATTAATGGTATCGGTGTCCTTAAAACTCTGTTCAATACCGACTTTTGCCAGCGCTTCTACCCCGACACTGTACCAATACGCTTGCTGATAATTAATCTGGTTGCCACCACGTTGAAACTGGACGAACAGACGTTCTGACATACTGGCAGCCACTGTCGTCATGATCGCCAACAGCATCAGGACAATAAGTAAAGCGACGCCACGCTGACGATTAACCATTGTCGTCACCCCCCAACTCACTTAACGTTCCATCGGGAGTCAGATAAGTTCTGGTGATTTTGCCGTAGTCTTTTAGCGTCAGTACCACAGATACCGCTTTAGGCAAACTATCACTGCTATCCCAACCACTTTGCCATTGCGAACCGTCGTAAAAGCGTAAGTCGAAAGATTCGACTTGAGTCAGCAGTGGGGTGACAATGCCTTCCTGCCCAACCGGTGTGTCTGGATAACGCCACCAGATCCGCTGCAACGTGCCACCTTTTAGGCGGTAACCAACTTTAGTAACCTCTCCGCGAGGAAACTGTTGCTGAGGGTTATGCCACCCCAAACGAGCAAACATCACCCCTTTAGCGTCTGAATCCAGTAAATAATCTGACCAAAAAATCAGTTGCTCTGCAGGCTCTTCACCATCCGTTCGTGTACGGCGCAATGCAATTTGACGAAAATCATTGTCCATCATCACCATCGTGCGCTGAAGTTCGTTCAAACGCTCTGTACGTTCCTGAGACAATTGATTGCTGCGCTGTATTTGCGAGACCACTTGATAAGCTGCAACACTCAAGCTGGCGAAGATGGCAATTGACACCAGCACTTCGATAAGTGTAAAACCTTTTTGCTGATGCCGCCCGGACATGAGCTGTACTCTACTGCGCCACATAACTTCTTACCGTCACAACTGGGCTGGCCTCTTTTTCCGTCGCGACACTCACATCAAATGCTTTCAGCAATGGCTGCGTTGTGGCGATTGGAGACACTTTCCAGTACCAAGTGCGTCCAGCGAGCTCTTCTGTGCCATTTTTGGCTTTTAGCTCACCAGTATCCAACATCACATTGACCATCTGATTATCCACAACCATAGCTGCAAACATTTTTTCTTCTAAGTAGCTAACCGTATTAATGTGCTGACTCACAGAACGAATGACGCTGATAGCTGCGGTGGCAAATATCGCCAGAGCCACCAACACCTCAAGTAACGTCATGCCTCTTACACGACGCAGACTTAAATTAGGGCGAGTTTGCTTAAAATTGAGCATTCTCATCCCCTTCAACTTCCTCTCCCGGAGCTAACAAAAAAATTTGCCCAGATTCTTTACCTACCACACGCCACCCATCATTTTGCACATCACTATTCTTAGGGAAAAATGACAACGTAAACGGTGTCAGCTCTGCACTCGAAAAGACAAAAACTTGCGGGGGCTTAATGCTTTCCTTTGCTTTTTGTTCCGCGAACATATCTTCATCGAAGAGAGAGCCGGGCTTAAACAAGCGATCGTCATCTTCCCAAGCGCCCCCCCCTAGCTCCAATTGCAACGCAATACCTTCATCGAGTGAGGTTTTACTTGGTATCTGCCTCATTTGAAGTGGTTTCCAACCTTCGGCAGTTAAAATTAACAGCTCATACGACGCGGCAACGTCGTCGACTTGAACGCCAAAATCTTTACCACTAAGTACGGCTTCCTCAATAAGCAATTGTAAGCGCTGGAAGAAACTTTGAGCGTATTGTTTTGAAAGGTCTTTTTGACTGGTAGGTATTGTAGCGATCACTGCCGCAGCGGTCAGTGATAATAAAACCAGCACCAATAGTATTTCTATTAATGTAAAACCTTGATGTTTACGCATTTGCTTCATTGGTGCTGGCTTAGATTCGGTATTATTGGAAATCTTGCATGTTCCAGTTGCCAATATCGGCTGCTGGACCTTCACCGCCCTCTTGACCATCTGCACCTAGTGTGAAGATATCAATCGTTCCATTGTCTCCTGGGCTTAGGTACTGATACTCATAACCCCAAGGATCATTTGGCAGACGCTTGATGTAACCGCCGTCACGGTAGTTACGTGGTTCAGGGTTTGACGGTTTGTTTACCAATGCATCCAGCCCCTGATCCGTAGTTGGATAAACGTTGTTATCTAGTTTGTACATGTCCAATGCATTTTCCAGTGCAACAATATCCGTGATCGCTTTTTGCTGATCTGCCTTCTCTTTGTTGCCAAGTAGGTTTGGCACCACAAAGCTTGCCAAGATACCTAAGATAACGACAACCACCATCACTTCTAATAGTGTGAAGCCGTGTTGTTTACTACGCTTAAATTTCATTTTTTTCTCCGAAAGTTAGATTCAAGGGATACCTTTAGTAGACATCCCTTAACCCGAATATTATCCGCTCATCAAGTTATTCATTTCTAGCATTGGCATCAAGGTCGCCATAACAATAAAGAGCACTAGACCAGCCATCAATGCAATTAAGACCGGAGTAAAAATACCCAGAGCAATGTTGACTGTTGATTCAAAATTCTGGTCTTGGTTATCCGCAGCACGAGTCAGCATGCTTTCCAGCTCACCACTCTGCTCACCACTGGCAATCATATGCAGCATCATTGGCGGAAATAATTGTGTTTGATCAAGCGCTTTACGCAGACTGGAGCCTTCACGCACGTTTTCCGCTGCCACCAGTACTTGCTGTTTCACATAGCGGTTAGACATAACATCAACCGCGACTCGCATTCCTTCCAGGATCGGGATCGCACTTGAAGTACATATTGACAGCGTTCGCGCAAAACGCGCGGTATTCAGACCTTTAGAGATCTTGCCTAATAGCGGCAGGTTGAGGATTTTTTTATCCCATGACAGGCGAAAATCGGGATTTTGCAATGCCATTTTAAGGCCGTAAAAACACACGACCACCACAGCAACGATAATTAATCCCCACTCTTGCACAAACTCACTGGCCGCAAGCAGAACTCGTGTGGACTGAGGCAGCTCTTGCCCCATCTGTATAATAGGTTCAATGATTTTCGGTACGACGGTCGCCAGCAGAAATGAAACGATAGCAACAGCAAAAACCACCAGAACGACAGGATAAATCATCGCCTGTAACAGTTTAGAACGCATCTTCTGACGGTTTTCGACGTAGTCAGCCAAACGCTCCAGTACAGAATCTAAATGGCCAGACTTTTCGCCCGCAGCAACCATTGAGCGATACAATTCATCAAACACATGAGGATAGTCCCCTAAGCTGTCGGCCAGAGGATAACCTTCCGTTACTTTTGAACGCACAGAAGCAATCATCGAACGAATTCGTGGCTTGTCCGCCTGCTCAGATACGGCTCTTAAACACTCTTCCAGTGGCATGCCCGATTGCACCAGTGTCGACAACTGACGGGTGATCAGAGCCAATTCAGCCGTTTTGATGCCTCGCTTGAAACCAACCGATCCAGAAGATTTGGCGGCTTTAGCCTTGGTTTCCATCACCTCTACAGGGATCATTCCCTGCTCTTTCAGGCGTTGGCGCACCTGACGTGCGTTGTCCCCTTCTATGGTGCCTTTCTTTTGTCTACCTTTTGCATCCAGCGCTTTGTAATCAAATGCCGCCATTACGCTTCCTTCGTCACTCGCATCACTTCTTCCAGTGACGTAATACCACGACGTACTTTGCTTAGGCCATCACTACGAATGCATGGAGTATGATCACGAACCACGCGCTCAATTTCGAGCTCACCCGCTTCTTTATGAATCAATTCCTGAACTTTCTCATCCACCAAAACCAGCTCGTGTATACCAGTCCGGCCACGATAACCTTTTTGATTACACGCATCACAGCCTTTAGCACGATGCAAAACTAAGGATTCATGCTCAGCCAAACCAAATAACTTCTTCTGCTCAGAATCGGCTTCATAAGGCTCTTTACAATCCGGACAAAGCGTACGCACCAAGCGCTGTGCTAGTACGCCGAGGAGTGATGATGAAATCAAAAATGGCTCAATACCCATATCACGCAGACGGGTAATCGCACCGACGGCAGTGTTGGTGTGGAGAGTCGACATCACTAAGTGACCAGTCAGCGACGCCTGCACTGCAATTTGTGCCGTCTCCAGGTCCCGAATCTCACCGACCATCACGACATCTGGATCCTGACGCAAAATAGCACGCAAACCGCGCGCAAATGTCATGTCGACTTTAGTATTCACCTGAGTCTGACCGATGCCATCGATATCAAATTCGATCGGATCTTCAACCGTTAGGATATTGCGCTCATTACTGTTGATTTCTTGCAGGCCAGCGTAAAGGGTCGTCGACTTACCAGAGCCTGTCGGGCCAGTCACCAGGATAATCCCGTGTGGACGTTGGATAAGGTGACGGAAGTTGTCATGCACAGAAGAGGTCATCCCCAAACTGTGCAAATCCAGGCGGGTGGCGTTTTTGTCAAGTAGACGCATTACCACACGCTCTCCGTGAGAAGACGGCATGGTCGAGACACGAACATCGACTGCACGGCCACCGATACGCAGAGAAATACGACCATCTTGCGGGACACGTTTTTCTGCAATATCCAGCTTGGCCATGACTTTGACACGGGACACTAAAAGCGGGGACAGTTTTCGGCTAGGTGTGAGCACTTCACGCAGCACACCATCAACTCGGAAACGAATAGAAAGCTTTTTCTCAAACGTTTCAATATGAATATCGGATGCGCCTTCTTTGATCGCCTCACCCAACATCGCATTAATCAATTTAATGATTGGCGCATCATCTTCTGACTCCAGCAAGTCCTCATCATGAGGCAATTCTTCCGCAAGTGAGAAGAAGTCATCGCTGTCTGCACCGATGTCCTCCATCAACTGACGAGCTTCAGAAGAGTCTCGTTGATAGGCTTCCGTCAGCTTTTTATCGAACGATTCTTGATCGATGGATTGTGGCACGAAACTTTGTTTCAGGACACGGCGAACCTCCACAAGAGCCGCAGGGTTTAGCGGCTCAACGTAATACAGAATAGGAGGACGTTCTGGATGCTCTGTCTCCAGCACCAGTTTAAAGCGATTGGCAAAACTGAATGGCAGACGACGCATACTTGGCGTTGTGTCTAACATATCTACCATTAGTTCACTCTCATTTGTTCAATAAATGCCTGGATCTCAGCAGGATGCTCGCGATCTTGTCCATACTCTGGCATCAACGGAATCTTATCATCAGGCATCAGCTTCAAACCCTGCTCCGCTTTGTACAATTGTTCTGCACGGATAAAGTTGTATTTACGCTGAGTAATGCCGTCTGCTGTCATACCATCACGAATAATGGTTGGCTTAATGAACACCATTAGATTACGTTTTTCCGTTTGGGTACTGGTTGACTTAAACAAGTGCCCCAAAACTGGGATATCACCCAGAAGTGGAACTTTAGCTTCACTTTCTAAAGCGCGCTCATCAACCAATCCACCAAGAACCAGCATCTGGCCATCTTGAACCATAACTGACGTATTTAGCTGACGCTTAGCAAAGCGCACATCGACCGCACCATTGGCGCCCAACACGTTCGATACTTCTTGCTCTATGGTCAACTGTACTGAGTCGCCTTCGTTGATTTGCGGTACGACTTTCAGCTTGATACCTACTTCTTTACGATCAACGGTCTGGAAAGGGTTATCGTTGTTTGAACCCGCAGTCGAGCCTGTAATAACCGGAACTTCCTCACCAACAATGAATGATGCTTCACCATTATCCATGACAGTGATGCTCGGAGAAGAAAGGATGTTTGAGTTAGAGTCCGTCGCCACAGCATTAATTAATGCGGTCCAGTCACCCATGATGATACTCACCGCAGCGCCATTAACGCCGCTAAGCGCAGAAGCGAGGGTTGAATAATCACCTTCTTCTGTATATTCACGGGTTTGCCAGCTGCTGGAATCACTATCCCAATAGCTTTCTGTTTGAGTCGTGTTTTTCGCTTCTTCCAGACCAACCATCACTTCGCCGATTTGCGCACCAGAACCGTACTGAATCACCGCACCAGATTCCAGAGAGCCCCATTGAACGCCCAGGTTAATACCATCGCCTTCCGACATTTCGACAATCAGGGCTTCGATCAGTACTTGTGCACGACGAATATCCAACTGAGCGATGACATCTTGTAACGCAAGCATAATGTCTGGCGGCGCTGTCAGAACAAGCGCGTTAGTTGCTGGGTGAGCGGCTATGACGACTTCACCGCGCTGTGAGGTGGCTCTTTGCCCCTGACCCGCTTGTTTTTCAGCTTGCAGGTTGTCAGACACCCCTTTAAGTACCTCAACTAA
This sequence comes from Vibrio limimangrovi, assembly GCF_054064025.1. Lineage (NCBI taxonomy): Bacteria > Pseudomonadati > Pseudomonadota > Gammaproteobacteria > Vibrionales > Vibrionaceae > Vibrio > Vibrio limimangrovi. Next base: position 102,149 of record NZ_JBSUGF010000012.1, on the reverse strand, counting down.
GTCTTCCGCTTTGGCGTATTTCAGGTAAACCACACGGTTATTACCTTTGCTCGCCATCTCAACATCTAACTGGCGGATGAGGCGCTTCAGGCGTGCACGCACTTTAGGGTCGCCCGAAATCAGGATCGCATTGGTACGCTCATCCGCAACGATTTTAGGCTCAAGGAACTCCGGGGTGCTTTTCTGGTTAGTGCTTTTATTTAATGCTTCAACAATACGCACCATCTCGGCAGCAGAAGCATTACGCAGTTCGACCAGCTCAATGTCTTTATCACCGGCCTGGTCAACGCGTTTAATGATCTCAGCCAGACGATTAACGACTGCAGCACGGCCGGTAATCAGAATGATGTTAGCCGGATCATAATGAACCACGTTGCCCGCACCAGCATTATCAATCAACTGACGCAACAATGGAGATAATTCACGTACCGATACATTACGTACAGCTACGACTCGGGTGATCACGCTATCGCCTTGCGCGCTACTATCACCTAAAACGGGAATGGCAGAAGTCTTTGAGTCTTTTGCTTTAATAACTTTGAGTACGCCATTGTCCATTTCTACGACGGCATAGCCATACACTTCCAGTACGTTAAGGAAAAAGCTGTAATATTGCTCTTCATTCAGCACGTCATAACTACGGACGTCGATTTTTCCGCGCACCGAAGGGTCAACGATAATGGTCTTTTCTAAGTTGCGACCAACTATGTTGATAAATTCTTGAATATCTGTGCCTTTAAAGCTGGCACTAAATTCGTTTGCTATCGCACCCGGAGCGCAAAGTAGGCTCCCGGCCAATAACCAAGCACTTTTGCTTAACCAATGTTTCACGTATGTCTCCCTACACTTACGCTGATAGCCTAAGTATTATAATTGGATATAGATCTCGTACTGTTGACCATCACGCTCAACAGTCAAATTCAGCTCTTGCGGATCGCTCATTACTTGCATCACTTCTGCTGAAGATGCCGGATCGCTTAAATCGATCCCATTTAGCTGCACTGCGATATCTCCAGCCTCTAAGCCCACATCATTAAACAGTGCCGCATCACGACCCGGAGCGACTCGATAGCCCACAATGTCATCACCATTTTTCACTGGCGAAATGCTGATGTATTTAAAGACGCTCTTAGGATCTTGAGAAATCTCTTCACGAATTTGTTCTAGTTTATCGCTTGGGGCTGACGCCGCAGCTTGCTGAGCAGGCGGAGAACGTCTCGCCTGCGGTGATTCAGATAGCTTGTTATACTCAATCCCTTGCATCATGAGGGTTTCGTCACGGCCTTGGTTCTCGATGATCACGCGATCCACTAACACCGCCTTAAGCGTTGCACGGGTACCTTCGATCTCTTCACCAATGCCATAGGTCGCTTGCTTACCACTATTTGCAATAACCGCTAAGCTGGTTTGCGCCTGGTTGCTAGCCACTGCCCCCACGAGAGTTAAGTTTAGTCGAGTTTTCGGTGCGTCTTTAACAACTGGTTGTTCGATGATGACTGGTTTTTGTTCTGTGAACTGACCAAATAAGTGTGCATTCTGAAGGGCATTAAAATCAATGGCGTCATTTTTATTGCTGGCAATAGCATTACTTGCTGATGGCTTCCAAGAAGTCACATCAGACGATTGAGGTATCGCTAACCACACGATCTTCGCGAGCACCCACCCAGTTAGCGCAATAAATAAGCAAGTAAACAGCAAACTAAGCTTGGTTTGAATCGCGAGGTTGTTGGATTTCATCTGAGCCAGTAGCGGGCTGCTTGATAATCCAGCACTCAGCTCTATTCGCTTCACTAAATTGATTCCTTTCTTTCGATGTAGGTCGAACCAGCTATAAAAAAACATCGACTCTATCTTGCTAAAATGACAGTAAAATTACTATTAAACAAATAGCAGCAAACTATACCATAACCAATATTGCTTACCTTTTTCTTCTTCGGTTTTTGCCAACTACCTTGAAAAAAATAGACCTTGACTCCATTTGAAGGTGAATAATCCATCACTCATTGCCAAAAAAGGCAGTGGTTAGATAGCGTAGCTGTGTATGAGTTCCCTAAATGAAGCCGTCAGGCTAGATAAATGGCTTTGGGCCGCAAGATTTTATAAAACCCGCTCTATCGCTCGTAACATGGTCGATGGCGGTAAAGTCCACTATAATGGTCAACGAACAAAGCCGAGTAAAATCGTTGAATTGGGCGCTGAAGTAAGACTTCGTCAAGGCAACGAAGAAAAAACGGTCATCATCGAGATAATCTCTGATCAACGTAAAGGCGCACCAATCGCACAGACCCTGTATCGTGAAACTAATGAAAGTATAGCGAAACGTGAGGAACACGCGACACAACGTAAACTTAATGCCCACAACCCAAGTCCGGAACGCCGCCCAGATAAAAAGCAGCGCCGAGATATCATTAAGTTCAAAAACCAATAAAAGCCGGAAATACCAACGAGGAAATCACTCCATGGCAAATAATGTTTTAAACCGCTACCTATTTGAAGATCTTTCAGTTCGTGGCGAGTTGGTACAATTGGATGAAGCGTACCAGCGTATTATCTCCAGCAAGGAATATCCGGCAGCAGTACAAAAACTGTTGGGCGAGCTACTCGTATCAACCACACTTTTAACCGCAACCCTTAAGTTCGAAGGCTCAATCACTATTCAGATTCAAGGCGACGGTCCTGTTTCTCTTGCGGTTATTAATGGTGACCATAAACAGAGAATTCGTGGCGTGGCGCGCTGGGAAGGCGATATCGCTGATGACGCGAGCCTACACGATATGATGGGCAAAGGTCATATGGTGATTACCATTGAACCGAAAATCGGCGAACGTTACCAAGGCGTGGTTGGCTTAGAAGGTGATAATCTGGCGGAAGTACTGGAAGGTTACTTCGCGAATTCTGAGCAGCTAAAAACTCGCCTTTGGATCCGCACAGGTGAATTCGGCGGTAAACCACATGCAGCAGGTATGCTCATTCAGGTTATGCCTGACGGTACCGGCTCTCCAGATGACTTTGAACATCTGGAACAACTGACAGACACAGTAAAAGACGAAGAGTTATTCAGTTTAGAAGCCAATGAGCTACTTTACCGCCTGTACAATCAGGACAAAGTGCGTCTTTACGAGCCTCAGCCTGTTTCGTTCCTGTGCGGCTGTTCTCGTGAGCGTAGCGGCGCGGCAATTATCTCGGTTGAACAAGCCGAAATTTATGACATTTTGGCCGAGGAAGGTTCGGTGTCTTTACATTGTGACTACTGCGGCACAACTTATACATTTGATGAATCACAAGTTGCCGAGCTCTATACGCAAGCTTCTTCTGGAAATAAAACACTGCATTAATTTTTGCAGCTTATCAAGCACGTAATTTTCCCTTCAAAAGGCCAGCTCATGCTGGCCTTTTTGTGATCCGATCCCCGTAACACCTTAATTTCTGCGTAATAAAATAACCTCTTAATTTTAAGTGATTAATAATCCTTTTGCCCTAGCTTAATGGATTACGCACACGATAAACTATTCGGACCAATATGTGACGGGTCACCTAAAACCCCGTTGAAAACATGGGCATTTTTTGAACTATCTCCCTGTTTTCTCCCCACCCCGTTGCTAGCATGGTGAGCAGATAACAATTAAAAACATTCTTACAAAATCCCTACAAAATCCTTATAAGGAGCACCTATGACCGTTATGGAACATACTAAGGCTGCAACACTTGATTTAACCAAACATGGACTGCACAACGTAGAAGAGGTTATCCGTAACCCGAGCTACGAAGTGCTGTTTGAAGAAGAAACGCGTGAAGGACTAACCGGTTACGAGCGCGGTGTGGTTACTGAATTAGGTTCAGTTGCTGTTGATACAGGCATCTTTACTGGTCGCTCACCAAAAGATAAATACATCGTTAAAGATGCAACGACAGAAGAAAACATGTGGTGGACTTCTGACTCGGTAAAAAATGACAATAAGCCAATCAATCAAGAGGTCTGGAACGAGCTGAAAGAGCTGGTAACAAACCAACTGTCAGGTAAACGTCTGTTTGTAATTGATGGTTACTGTGGTGCTAACCCTGATACACGCCTGAGTATTCGTGTTATTACTGAAGTTGCATGGCAAGCTCACTTCGTTAAAAACATGTTCATCCGCCCAACAGAAGAAGAGCTAGCCTCGTTTGAGCCAGACTTTGTGGTGATGAACGGTGCGAAATGCACCAACCCGAAATGGGAAGAACAAGGTCTTAACTCTGAAAACTTCACTGTGTTCAACCTGACTGAACGCATGCAACTTATCGGTGGCACATGGTACGGCGGTGAGATGAAGAAAGGCATGTTCGCAATGATGAACTACTTCCTTCCTCTTCAAGACATCGCATCAATGCACTGTAGTGCGAACATGGGTAAAGATGGCGACGTCGCGATTTTCTTCGGCTTGTCAGGTACGGGTAAAACTACCCTTTCTACCGATCCTAAACGTGAACTGATCGGTGATGATGAGCACGGCTGGGATGATGACGGTGTGTTTAACTTCGAAGGCGGCTGCTACGCGAAGACCATCAAACTGTCAAAAGAAGCTGAGCCAGATATCTACAACGCAATCCGTCGCGATGCATTGTTAGAAAATGTCACCATTCGTGACGATGGCTCTATCGACTTTGATGATGGCTCTAAGACTGAGAACACTCGTGTGTCTTACCCGCTTTACCACATCGACAACATTGTGAAGCCTGTCTCCAAAGGCGGTCATGCGAATAAAGTGATCTTCCTTTCAGCAGATGCGTTTGGCGTTCTTCCTCCAGTGTCTAAACTGACTCCAGAGCAAACTAAGTACCACTTCCTGTCTGGCTTTACTGCCAAGTTAGCCGGTACTGAGCGTGGTATTACCGAGCCAACACCTACCTTCTCGGCATGTTTTGGCGCAGCGTTCCTGACTCTGCACCCAACCAAGTACGCGGAAGTACTGGTTAAACGTGTAGAAGCAGCTGGTGCTCAGGCTTACTTGGTGAATACTGGCTGGAACGGCACAGGTAAACGTATCTCGATTCAAGATACGCGTGGCATCATCGATTCGATCCTGGATGGCTCGATTGAAGATGCACCAACCAAGCACATTCCAATCTTCAACCTTGAAGTACCAACTTCATTACCGGGTGTTGATTCAGGCATTCTGGATCCGCGTGAAACTTACACTGACCCACTACAATGGGAAAGCAAAGCAAAAGATCTAGCAGAACGCTTTATCAAAAACTTTGATAAGTACACCGACAACGCAGAAGGTAAATCTCTGGTTTCTGCTGGCCCGCAGCTTGACTAATGCCAGACGAAGGTTGAGTTGAAGGTGACTTAGTTACCAAAATATCCTACAAGCCCCTCATTTGAGGGGCTTTTTATTGAAACCCTCTGCAGATTGATACAAGCTAAAGCCTGGCTTCCATACTTTCATATAGGTTCTGGCAAGGATGAAAACAGCGCTTCGAATTCTAATTCTGTTACTTGTTTTACTGATTGCCATTCCGGCGGCCGTTGTTGCGCTGCTCACCACCTCCTACGCCAACCAAACCTGGGCCTTTCTTTCCGAGCATCTTAATCTGCCAATCAAAGCAGAAAAGGTGTACTACGATTTTCCTTACCACATTAAAGCTCAGGGGATCAGCATAGAAAGTGCGCAGCTCAACGACATTGCACAAATCGATTTGTGGCTGAACCCCGATATTCGTCGTGACGGGCTATGGATTGTGGATAGCTTGCTACTTGATGGCGTGAACTTGCGAAAAGCTCTGCCTGAGTTACCCCCTCTCGATACGGTTCAGTTCCACCAAATCGCGGTTAAGAACCTCGATTATGCCAATAACCAACTTGTCATTAATGGATTAAACCTACAAATCCAGTCGCCAAACTGGCAAAACACTGAACATCTGCTGCCGTATGGTGAGATACAGCTTTCTGCGACTCAAATATACTGGAATGGTGAGGCATTCGATGACGTTCTGATTGATCTGAATTATCGACCAGAAGACAGCACGCTGTATGGCTCATCCTTCAAGTGGCGAGGAGGCCAGGTCTCTGGACAGGGTGAGCAATACCCTCAAGGTTGGTCTTTGGTGAATGTCACCCTAGACAAACTAAAAATGAACAATACACAGCTGCAATCAATGCTGGCTAAACCGTGGCAAGATATTCCATTTAAAATCAGCCATATTAATAGCTTAGATTTACTTAACTCTGATATCGAGTGGGGGGAATGGCACTGGCAGAACTTGGATCTTTCGGTCGAAAACGCTGACTTTCCTTTCTCGCTGTGGCAATCAAAAGCACTGGTTTCTCTGCAGGCCGACAGTGTCCGGTTCCAGCAGCAGACAGCGATAGAGCCACGTTTAAACGCGACGTTAACTCCACAACGGATTGAGCTTAAAGAACTCTATCTTGATTGGCAGCAAGGCCGTGTTCAATTATCTGGCCAGTTCCAACCAACAAAATGGCAGTTGGAGGACGCCTCAGTTCAGGGGTTGAAATGGGCGATACAGCCAAATGAGAGTACGGATTGGTGGAAGGCAGCGACCAAGGAATTGAAAGAAGTCGATATCGCGCAACTTGATATTGAGCACAGCCAAATCATTCAATTGGCTCAGGAGCCATACTGGCAGCTATCAGGTCTGAACCTAGAGGGACGTCAACTTGAACTCAAGCGCTTTGGGACACTTTGGAGCGTTTGGAATGGCAAGCTTGACGCAAGCGTCGTTAACGCCAGTTACAATCAGGTGCTTTCATCGCATGCCGCATTTTCGACTCAAAGCGAGAATGGTCTTTGGGAGCTGACCCGTTTGTTTGCACCATTAGAACAAGGCTATATCGAAGGCTACGGACAAATAGACGTCAGTACCACCAGCCAGCCATGGTCACTGAACTTAAGTGCGGATGGCATTCCCCTGCTGTTATTCCACTCATATCTCCCGGAGGCGCTGGCCGTGGACGGTTTATCCGACCTTAACCTTGATCTACAAGGACTGGCTGGCGACCATAATATGTTAGCTTACAGTTTAACTGGGAATGTCGAAGCCAATCTGCGTAAAACCACACTACGCTCACAAGCCGACCAATCACTTAAATCCATCACCTTGTCCCCACTTCGACTACAGGCAAATCGCGGGGAAGTCACGATTCAGCCAATCACCATTTCGGGCAATGCGATTCAAGGAAAAATATCTGGCGCTTTTGATATGGCAAACAACCCGTTAAGTGGTCTGGAATATCAACTTCAAGAGCGATGTGGAGTAATCAAAGGAGACATTCTCAGTCAGGAATTGATGTTGAATGAGTGCATCAAACCAGCAACCAGTGAAACTGAAAACGCAACAAGCAACCCTGACACGCCAAAGCAAGCTCAGCAAGAAACCGAACCTGCAGCCCCAATTTCAGAGATCAACATTGAGCTGCAGGAAGAAGAGACCGTTGAAGAAGTGATCGAAGAAGATGAACCAACGGCAGAGGATGTTGCTGTCGATGAAGCGTTACTTACTGCCGATGAATAGCTAGCAGCGGAGTAATTTCGAATAGTTCGGTAACAGCATATAGGTTCCGACAAAATCGACGGCTGGTGTATCACCGCTGTAAATGACAACATGAATAACGATGCGAGCCTTACGCCCTGACGCAAGGCGATCCAAATCGCCACTGATCCCATCAAGCGAAGTACTGGCAACTGGATTTTGCTCCACAGGCTGACGGTAACGAATCGTACTGTCAGCCAGAACAATATCGCCATGCAGACCGCGCTCTTTGAGCAGCAACCAGGTCATCCCCCACCCGGTCAGTGTTGCCAACGTAAAAGCAGAACCAGCAAACATGGTGTTGTGAGGGTTGAGGTTAGGATTCAGCTGAGCAGAACATTCAAACTGATAGCCTGTGTACTGATTGATTTTAATCCCCATCTTGTCGCTGATTGGGATCTGCTGCTCCCATCGTTTCTGAAGCTCAGTACACCAGTCTGGACGGCGCAAAACATTCGCCATCGGGTCCAAGCGCTTGACCATTTGCTGGTGACGAACCGGACCACGCTCATCGGTGAGCTCACCACGACGCTCAAAACCACTTTTCTCATAGAATGCAATCGCATCTTCACGGGCATTACATACCAAACGTTTCGCACCTTCCTGGCGTGCAAGAGATTCCAGTGCCACCAGAACTAGCGAACCCATCCCTTTACCACGACGATTGCTCTTCACCGCCATATAACGAATCTGGCCATCGTTATCTGGGGTAATATACAAACGTCCAATCGCCATTGGTCGGCCACGGCCATCGACTATCATGCGATGGTGGCTCATACCATCATATTCATCGCGTTCTGAACCCATCGGCATTCGCCATGGCTCACGCAACATCTGCCAGCGAAACTGATAATACTTATTAAGCTGGTTTTCGGTTTTTGGAGTAATGAGTTTGAACATATCAATCCTTTGAAAGAACAAAACAAATAAATGTCAGATAAACGAACTCCAAGCTAATTCCATAAGCTTGGAATTAAAGCTTAGACTATTGCTATTGCGTTATCAGATCAGACCTGTAACCAGAATGTCACTGGGCCATCATTAACTAATGACACTTTCATATCAGCGGCGAAACGACCACGCTGGGTAGGTAATACCTGTTCACATAAGTCAGAGAAGTAATCATACAGGCGTTCTGCATCTGCTGGGTGCGCACCACGAGAAAATCCCGCACGGGTTCCTTTTTTGGTATCCGCTGGCAAAGTAAATTGAGAAACAACCAATACCTTGCCATCCACCTGCTGAACGTTGAGGTTCATTTTACCCTCATCGTCTTCAAACACACGGTAAGTGGTCACACGCTCCATCAAACGCTTTGCTTTGGCTTCATCATCGTCCCTCTCGACGCCTAACAGGACAAGTAGACCTTGGTCGATTTCACCCACCACTTCACCATCCACACGGACAGCGGCTTCACTGACTCGTTGAATTAGAGCTATCACTTCGCTCACTTCCTTTCGTTGCTAACTGAGATTCTGCAACCGAGTGTATCATGTATAGGTCTTCACTCCAGTGCTCTCGCTCACCAAGAGCAGCCGTCACCTCAGCACCAATCAGCACTATCATCCAGCACAAATAAACCCAGACAAACAAGATAGGGATTGCGGCCAATGCACCATATATCAGCTGATAGGATGGAAACTGGGTGATGTAAAGTGCGAAGCCTTTCTTGCTCAGCTCGAACAAGATTGCCGCCAGCGCGGCACCAACGGCTCCATGAGCCAGATACACTTTTTTGTTTGGCACCAAAATGTACAGCCCTAAAAAGGCAGAAAACGACAATAACAAAGGTAACCAGCGCAAAAACAGATTAAATGCACCGGATAAGGTTTCATTTTCTAAGATCTGCAGTGATGTCACATAAGATGTCGCAGCAATACTCGCACCAACTAAGATTGGTCCAAGCGTGAGTACCATCCAATACATTGAGAATGAGAAAACGAAGCGGCGTTTCTCTGCGACTCGCCAAATATAATTGAGATTCTTATCGATATTAGAAATCAGCATCAACGCCGCAACGAATAAAAAAGCACCGCCCACTGCACTCATTTTACCGGTATTAGCAACGAATGCTTGCAGCGCGGTATGCACAGCCTCACCAGAAGCTGGCACAAAGTTCTCAATGATGTATCCTTGCAATACCCCCCCGACATCCGCAAATACGGGGAATTTCGACAATATTGACAACAGTACCGTTAACATCGGTACAATTGACAACAAAGTGATATAGGCAAGGTAGCCTGCATTTACATTTACGCGATCGTGCGCCAAGCGCTTGAGAAGATACTTCAAAAAAGCGACGCTACCTGGCAGTAGGTTGCTCAACCTTGCCTTGTAACTCTCTGATAACTGGTTCATAGTTCATTCCATAATTAGCGTCTAGGACATAAAAATGCCTTATTTATTAGCAATTGTACTATCAATTTTTACTTTAGCAGGGTGCCAATCTGCTTATTACTCCGCAATGGAGCAAGTGGGTTACCACAAGCGCGACATCATGGTTGACCGTGTTGAAGATGCCAAAGAGTCTCAACAAGATGCTCAGGAAGAGTTCACCAGCGCTCTTGAAGCTCTGTCCGCTCTGACCAATTTTGATGGTGGTGAGCTGGAGAGTGTTTACAACAACATAAACGACAAATATGAAGACAGTGAGAAAGCGGCTCAAGATGTCCGCGATCGTATCGCTGCCATTGAAGATGTCTCTGATGCCCTGTTTGACGAATGGCAAGATGAGCTGGATCTGTACACCAGTGCAACACTGCGCCGTTCCAGTGAACAGAAGCTACGCGAAACCAAAGCCTCTTACAAAACCATGCTCAGCGCAATGAAGCGTGCCGAGAAAAAGATGACACCAGTATTGAATACGCTACGCGACAACACCTTGTATTTAAAACACAATCTCAATGCAAGTGCAATTGGGTCTTTGCAGGGTGAGTTCTCGAACTTAGAGAAAGACATTCAGTTCGCAATCAAGCAAATGAACGAAGCGATTGCCGAGTCAGACAAGTTCTTAAACAAACTGAATCAGAAGTAATGTTACCAATGCAACACCTCCTCATGTAGGGGGTGTTAGCAGTTGACCTCGCCACCCAGACCTACAACTCCGCGAACAAACTCAACTCTTTCCGTCACCGTTCCCCAAGGTACTTCCACTACCTGATACCCCAGCGCAGAGTAGATTTCTACTAGTGTTTGATGAATTTTCAAAGCCTCTTCAAAGCTGTGTGGACGCACTTCATCCTGCTCATAAATAGCGACTTCAGGTCGACAAGTAAACACCTGACTATGGTACCCAGCACTCTGAGATATGAACGCTGGCTCAACGTCGCAACCGCCCACACGCAAGTAAGCAATGATGTCGGGAATCGCACGATCGACGAACGCGACCTCGTGACTCTGCGCCTGCTGCTTTTGCTCACTCATCAGCTCAAGGCATAATCTGGCGAACTGAGGCAGGTTATTCCATGGCAAAATCCCATTACCCAGCTGACTTTGCTGCTCTATTAAGGTGCGCGAGCTTTCGGCAAAGGTGGCATACCCCAGATCACCTAACGCGTTTAACAATGTCGTCTTGCCAGCCCCCGGGCCACCCGTAATGACTATCGGTTTCATTTCTGCCTTTCCTTTATGGATATAAAAAAGCCCCGAGTTTCACAACCCGGGGCTTAATCTTAATCTAATCCGTTACAGCAAATTATTTCGCTGAACGTGAAGCACGCTTACGATCGCTTTCCGTTAGGAATTTCTTACGGATACGAATACTTTCAGGTGTTACTTCTACTAGCTCGTCGTCATCGATGAATTCTAGTGCCTGCTCAAGAGTCATCTTGATTGGTGGAGTAAGAACCTGTGCGTCATCCGTACCAGAAGCACGAACGTTAGTTAACTGCTTACCTTTCAGTGCGTTTACTGTCAGGTCGTTGTCGCGGCTGTGAATACCGATAACCATGCCTTCGTAAACTTCTACACCGTGACCGATGAATAGACGACCACGCTCCTGAAGGTTAAACAGTGCGTTGGTTAGGGCTTTACCCATCGCATTTGCGATCAGTACACCATTCACACGTTGACCAATGTTACCGCCTTTGTGTGGGCCGTAATGATCAAACGTATGGTAAAGAAGACCAGAACCTGAAGTAAGTGTCATGAATTCCGTTTGGAAACCGATCAGACCACGAGATGGCATTTCGAAGTCCATACGTACGCGGCCTTTACCATCTGGAGACATGTCTTTCAGCTCACCCTTACGGATACCGATGTTTTCCATGATACCGCCTTGGTGCTCTTCCATCACGTCGATGGTTACCGTTTCAAACGGTTCCATTAGCTGACCATCTTCTTCTTTGATGATTACTTCTGGACGAGATACTGCTAGCTCGAAGCCTTCACGACGCATGTTTTCGATCAGGATAGACAGGTGAAGTTCACCACGGCCTGATACGCGGAATTTATCTGGATCGTCTGTTTGCTCTACACGTAGTGCTACGTTGTGAACCAGTTCCTTCTCAAGACGCTCAAGGATGTTACGTGAAGTCACGAACTTACCTTCTTTACCTGCGAATGGAGACGTATTTACCTGGAACGTCATGGTTACTGTTGGTTCATCAACAGACAGTGCTGGTAGCGCTTCAACATTACCCTGAGCACAAATCGTGTCAGAGATTTTTAGCTCACCAAGACCAGTGATTGCGATGATGTCACCTGCTGTAGCCTGATCTGTCTCGTGACGCTCAAGGCCAAGGTAGCCCATTACTGTGCCAACTTTACCGTTACGAGTTTTGCCATCTGCACCGATTACCGTTACTTGTTGGTTTGCCTTAACACTACCACGAGTAACACGGCCTACACCGATAACACCAACGTAAGAGCTGTAGTCTAGCTGAGAAATTTGCATCTGAAGTGGACCATCAAGATCAACTTCTGGTGCCGCTACCTGATCAACGATAGTTTGGAATAGCGGTTCCATGTTCTCGCCAATTTCGCCTTCTTCTAGTGCAGCCCAGCCGTTTAGTGCTGATGCGTAAACCACTTTAAAGTCTAACTGTTCGTCGGTTGCACCCAGGTTGTCGAATAGGTCGAAAACTTGGTCCATAACCCAGTCAGGACGAGCACCAGGACGGTCAATTTTGTTGATTACAACGATTGGCTTAAGACCGTGAGCAAATGCTTTTTGTGTAACGAAACGAGTTTGCGGCATTGGGCCGTCAACGGCATCAACGATAAGTAGTACAGAGTCTACCATCGACATGATACGTTCTACTTCACCACCGAAGTCCGCGTGTCCCGGAGTATCTACGATGTTGATACGGTAATCGTTCCAGTTAATTGCTGTGTTTTTAGCAAGGATAGTAATACCGCGCTCTTTCTCGATGTCGTTCGAGTCCATGACTCGCTCTTCAGCTTCACCGCGAGACTCAAGCGTGCCTGATTGTTGTAGCAGCTTGTCAACCAGAGTAGTTTTACCGTGGTCAACGTGCGCGATAATCGCGATATTTCTTAATTTATCAATCTGTGGAGTAGCCATGGATATTGATTCACTTAGATAAATGAAATGCCCCCAAGCTGAGAACGGATGTTCTCTGGTGACATTTGCTGATTAAAAAAACGGCCATAATGTACCAGATTTTAGCAAAAAGCCTAGAAATATGTGATCTCTCCGGAGCATTTCTACAAATTATCTTCACAAAACCACCTTTGTTACGGCTAGGCGATCTGGCTAAATAAAATTTTCTTCTCTGTGACGTTTAATACAAATTGACTATTGCTTAAAAAGTGGGCTGAATAAGCAATGTAGCTGTCACATCGTGGTGCAAGAATTATAATTTGCACTAACAAGGTGCAGTTAAGGATCATTTTGGTGCATTGAGTTGCACCAAACTAGCATCCAAAAACACAATCCATTGAAATTAATGGGATATTTTTTTTGGCACGGTTTTAGCTTTAGTAAAACTAGCATCGGTTAATGAGAGTTAGTTTGATTAATCAATGCCGAAATTAATGAATAGTTCATAAATCGAGCTTTTACCGCTTATTTAACACTGGAGGTTATCCAAGATGTCAGTAGAAAACGTTTTATCGCTGATCCAAGAAAACGAAGTTAAGTTTGTTGACCTACGCTTCACAGATACAAAAGGTAAAGAGCAGCACATTTCGATTCCTGCTCACCAAATCGACGCAGACTTCTTCGAAGAAGGTAAAATGTTCGATGGTTCATCAGTTGCTGGCTGGAAAGGTATCAACGAATCAGACATGGTGATGATGCCTGACGCATCTTCAGCAGTTCTTGACCCATTCACGGAAGACTCAACACTAAATATCCGTTGTGACATCCTAGAACCTGCAACAATGCAAGGTTACGACCGCGACCCACGTTCTATTGCAAAACGTGCAGAAGATTACATGCGCTCTATCGGTGTTGCTGACACTGTTCTTGTTGGTCCAGAGCCAGAATTCTTCCTATTCGATGACGTGAAATTCTCAACAGATATGTCTGGTTCTTTCTTCAAGATTGACGACGTAGAAGCGGCATGGAACACAGGTTCTGAAATCGAAGGCGGTAACAAAGGTCACCGCCCAGGCGTTAAAGGCGGTTACTTCCCAGTAGCTCCTGTTGACTCTTCTCAAGACATCCGCTCTGCAATGTGTCTAATCATGGAAGAAATGGGCCTAGTAGTTGAAGCTCACCACCACGAAGTAGCGACAGCTGGTCAGAACGAAATCGCAACTCGTTTCAACACGCTAACAACGAAAGCGGATGAAATCCAAATCTACAAGTACGTTGTACACAACGTTGCACACGCATTTGGCAAAACTGCTACCTTCATGCCTAAGCCACTAGTAGGCGACAACGGTTCTGGTATGCACGTTCACCAATCTCTAGCGAAAGATGGCGTAAACCTATTCGCAGGTGACAAGTACGGCGGCCTTTCTGAAATGGCTATCTACTACATCGGTGGTATCATCAAGCACGCACGTGCACTGAACGCACTGACTAACCCATCAACTAACTCATACAAGCGTCTGGTTCCACACTACGAAGCGCCAGTTATGCTAGCTTACTCAGCGCGTAACCGTTCTGCGTCTATCCGTATCCCAGTGGTACCAAGCCCTAAAGCGCGTCGTATCGAAGTTCGCTTCCCAGATCCAGCAGCAAACCCATACCTAGCGTTTGCAGCAATGCTGATGGCTGGTCTTGACGGTATCAAGAACAAGATCCACCCAGGCGAAGCTATGGACAAAGACCTTTACGACCTACCAGCGGAAGAAGCGGCAGAGATTCCAAAAGTTGCAGAATCTCTAAAACAAGCTCTAGAGTGTCTAGACGCTGACCGTGAATTCCTAACTGCAGGTGGCGTATTCTCTGATGACTTCATCGACTCTTACATCGAGCTGAAAACAAAAGATGTAGAGCGTGTTAACACAGCAGTTCACCCACTAGAGTTTGAACTTTACTACTCTGTATAAGGTTCAATCTGTGTAAAATGTAAACACAGTGACTAAATTTTAGGCTCGCCTCGCAGGCGGGCCTTTTTTGTATTCGTCCATCAAGTATTGATGTTTAACATGAGGGAAAAACTAAAAACGCTAAGACTCTTTTTATTTCAAAGAGCTAAGCCATCCAAACGTGAATGTATTGGTCAAAAGAAGGTGAGCAATGAAAGTTCAGCTTATTACATCTCTGTGTGCCCTCAGTAGCATGCTGATTGCCCCTCTCGCAGAAGCGCAAGTTGCTTATACTTGGGTAGACAAAAATGGCGTGGTTCACTTTAGTGATACACCGAATCAAGGCGCTAAAACTATCGACCTACCCAATCTGGAAACTGCAGCCCCCGCACCTAAAGTGGAGAGTACGGAGTCTCTGAAATCCCAAGCCAATAATCTCGATGAAACAGAGGAAGTAGCGCAGACTCAAAGCGAAAAGCCACTGCCTTTACAGCTCACTCTGCTGAGTCCAAAACATGGCGATACGCTGAGGAGTAACCGCGGATTGATTGATGTTCAACTCGAGCTGAATCGTAAACTCGGTATTGGGGAACAATTACAACTTCTGCTCGATGGTAACCCTTATGGTGCACCACAAAACCATTCAACCTGGCAGTTGAACAATATTGACCGAGGCACTCACACTCTTTCCGTTCATGCGAAGAGAAGCGGCAAGCTTATTGCATCAACTAGCCCTATAACGGTGCATTTACATAGAGCAAGTGTCAAGCCGACCGTAAAAGGGGCAAATTAGAATATTAAGTGAAAAAATAGCCATTAAATGACGTTTTTCACTTTTTGTTCTGAGGTTTATTCGCCATACTCAATGTTCTATTGCACCATTATTGTGCGACGCACAATCATAACGCAGACAAGGACGTAATGTGGATACCAATCTTCCTAGTGCCATTCTCAACAATATGGTCACAGCAACGCTGATTCTCGATGATGGATTGGCAATCCGTTATGCCAATCCAGCAGCGGAGCTGTTGTTTTCACAAAGTGCTAAACGCATTGTCGAGCAGACATTATCGCAATTAATCCAACATGCATCGATGGATTTAGCACTGCTCACCCAGCCTCTGCAAAGTGGCCAAAGCATCACCGATAGCGATGTCACCTTCATTGTTGATGGTCGTCCTTTGATGCTGGAAGTGACGGTTAGCCCGATCACATGGGAAAGACAACTCATGTTACTGGTAGAAATGCGTAAAATTGATCAGCAGCGCAGGCTAACGCAAGAGCTCAACCAACACGCGCAACAGCAAGCGGCCAAGTTACTGGTACGTGGTCTGGCGCATGAGATAAAAAACCCATTAGGTGGATTACGCGGTGCGGCACAACTTCTGGAAAAAATGTTGCCAGAGCCATCGCTGACGGAATACACCCATATCATTATCGAACAAGCCGATCGTTTAAGAGCACTGGTCGACCGCTTGCTTGGCCCGCAAAAACCGGGCAAGAAAAGACAAGCCAATCTCCATCAGGTTCTGGAAAAAGTACGTCAGTTAGTCGAGCTAGAATCACAACACTCGATCACCATTGAACGTGATTATGACCCGAGCTTGCCAGAAATATTGATGGATGCCGATCAAATAGAGCAAGCCATGTTGAACATCGTGAGCAACGCGGCACAAATTCTATCCCATCAAGAGCACGGCATTATTACCATTCGCACCAGAACGGTGCATCAAGCCAATATTCACGGTAAACGCTGCAAATTGGCCGCGCGAATTGAGATAACGGATAACGGACCAGGCATTCAACCAGATTTACAGGACACATTGTTTTACCCAATGGTCAGTGGCCGAGAAGGCGGTACCGGACTCGGACTGTCTATTTCACAGAACCTGATCGACCAGCACAACGGAAAAATCGATGTTGAGAGCTGGCCGGGCCACACCAATTTCACAATTTATTTACCGATCTGACCATGCTTAAGCTTTTAGCTATGCGTCAGTTTTCCGGTTTTGCTGCAAGGACTAGTAGATGAGTAAAGGATATGTTTGGGTCGTTGATGACGACAGTTCAATTCGCTGGGTGATGGAAAAAACACTTTCTTCAGCCAACATAAAATGCGAGACCTACGCTGATGCGGAAAGCGTACTGATGGCATTAGAGCGTGAGGTTCCTGACGTTCTGGTTTCTGATATTCGAATGCCTGGTATCGACGGTCTGGAGCTGCTAAAACAAGTTCAACGAGATTATCCGGATCTGCCTGTCATCATTATGACCGCTCACTCCGATCTCGATGCAGCGGTTAATGCGTATCAAAAAGGGGCTTTTGAATACCTGCCTAAACCATTTGATATTGATGAGACTCTGACGCTGGTTGAGCGAGCGATAGCGCACAGCCATGAAAACAAGCGTGTACATTTAGCGCCAGAGGATATCCCTGCTGCAACGCCAGAAATCATCGGTGAAGCACCAGCGATGCAGGAAGTCTTTCGTGCGATCGGTCGTCTGTCTCGCTCTTCAATTTCAGTATTGATCAATGGTGAGTCAGGTACGGGTAAAGAGCTGGTTGCTCATGCCTTGCATCGCCATAGTCCACGAGCTAACAAACCATTTATTGCGCTCAATATGGCTGCGATCCCGAAAGACCTGATTGAATCGGAACTGTTTGGTCATGAGAAAGGCGCATTTACCGGCGCTAATAATGTTCGCCAGGGACGATTCGAGCAGGCAAATGGCGGTACGCTGTTTTTGGATGAAATCGGTGATATGCCGCTGGACATCCAGACTCGCTTATTGCGCGTTCTCGCAGATGGTCAATTCTACCGTGTAGGCGGTCACTCGCCGATCAGTGTTGATGTACGTATTGTCGCTGCGACTCACCAGAATCTGGAAAAACTGGTTCACGAAGGCGATTTTCGTGAAGACTTGTTCCACCGCTTAAACGTTATTCGTGTGCAGATTCCTGCTCTCCGTGAGCGTAAACAGGATATCGAAAAACTGACTCAGCATTTTCTATTGCGCGCTGCAGATGAACTCGGGGTAGAGACTAAAACACTCCATCCTTCTACGGTTGAAATCCTCAATCGATTAGACTGGCCGGGTAACGTACGTCAGCTAGAAAACATTTGTCGTTGGTTGACCGTCATGGCCAGCGGCAGTGAAGTCTTGCCTGCTGACTTACCTTCTGAATTACTACAAGAGAAGAAAACCATTGCGGACTCGACACAAGGTAGTTGGCAAGAGCAATTAGCAGATTGGGCTCGTCAATCACTGGCGGCAGGAGATAAAGAGCTACTTTCTTATGCGTTACCAGAGTTTGAGCGCATTTTGTTGGAAGCCGCGTTGGAACACACCAAAGGCCACAAGCAAGATGCTGCGAAAGTATTAGGTTGGGGGCGCAATACCCTCACCAGAAAGTTAAAAGAATTATACTAAACACTCTGTTAACCTTCATTAGAGGGCTCTGCTGCCCTCTAATATACACAAACGTATCAGTACAATAATGTCCACAACCACCCTTTATATATTTCCGCAATGTCTACGGCCAAAGCAGAGCGATAAAGCGGTGGGGGCGATGCCATCAGATTCAAATCGATTATTGCTACCGTCCGATGCCACTGGAAAACAATCAACATATTTAGTTAGCATGGAGCAGAAAAGAGCGAACATCGCTGATTTCCTGGTCATACTCTACTGACAATCAACTAACCTGTTAATTATACTTAGCTACAATCTTCACCCACTTATTGTCACAGATAATGTTTGGGGCGTGTTCCAGTACATAACGATCCGGATCGACATAATGATAACTAAGAACCTTCCTCTCACCGATTTGCACCGTCATCTTGACGGTAACATTCGTACTAAGACCATTCTTGAGCTTGGCCAAAAATTTGGTATTGCTCTGCCAGCGTACGATATCGAGTCTTTAACTCCATACGTTCAAATTGTCGAAGCGGAACCCTCTCTTGTTGCTTTCCTTTCCAAGCTTGACTGGGGCGTTGCAGTACTTGGCGATTTAGACGCATGCCGCCGTGTTGCTTACGAAAACGTAGAAGACGCGCTTAACGCTCAAATCGATTACGCCGAATTGCGTTTCTCGCCGTACTACATGGCGATGAAGCACAAACTGCCAGTTGCTGGTGTCGTTGAAGCGGTCGTGGATGGCGTACAAGCCGGTATGCGTGATTTCGGCGTAAAAGCCAACCTAATCGGCATCATGAGCCGCACGTTTGGTACGGATGCATGTCAACAAGAACTGGACGGAATTCTTAGCCAGAAAGACCACATTGTGGCCGTTGACCTTGCAGGTGACGAACTGGGCCAGCCAGGTGATCGTTTTGTGTCTCACTTTAAGCAGGTTCGAGATGCAGGACTTAATGTCACCGTGCACGCTGGTGAAGCTGCAGGTGCGGAAAGCATGTGGCAGGCGATCAATAAGTTAGGCGCAACCCGTATCGGTCATGGTGTGAAAGCGATTGAGGATCCAAAACTGATGGATTACCTGGCAGAACACCGCATTGGTGTCGAATCTTGCCTGACTTCGAACATCCAGACCAGCACGGTAGATTCACTGGCGAACCACCCGCTAAAACAGTTTCTGGACCATGGTGTACTTGCGTGTCTGAACACCGATGATCCCGCCGTAGAAGGTATTGAACTGCCTTACGAATATGAAGTAGCCGCTCCAGCAGCAGGGCTTAGCCAAGAACAGATTCGTCAGGCGCAAATCAATGGCCTTGAGCTGGCATTCCTGTCAGACGCAGAAAAAACCGAACTGAAAGAAAAAGTAAAAGATCGCGTATAGTTCCGCGCTATATCATAAAAAATACCAGCATTTGCTGGCATTTTTTGCATTCGTAATCCATCGAGTTTTAGATCACTCGAGAGAACTGCTGCTGACGAGCCTTCGCACGTAAGTATTTATCGAAGCACATACAGATGTTGCGGATCAGAAGACGGCCACGTAAAGTCACGCGAATTTCATTTTCATTCACTTCTACCAACTCATCATTGATAAAGGTTTGTAACAGCCCTAAGTCTTCTTTGAAGTACTGGTTGAACTTAACCTTAAACTCCGACTCAATGGCTTTTTTATCCAGTTTAAAATTACAAATCAGCTGCTTAATCACTTCACGGCGCAACAAATCATCGGCATCAAGCGAAACCCCTTTCCACAGAGCGTGACGCAGTTCATTCACCTGAGCGTAGTATTTCTTCAGCTCTTTTTGGTTCTGTGCATAAGCGTCACCGATCATCGAAATAGCTGACACACCAAAGCCGACTAAATCACATTCACCCTGAGTGGTATAACCTTGGAAGTTGCGATGCAATACGCCTTCTCGCTGTGCGACCGCCAGCTCGTCATCCGGTTGGGCAAAGTGATCCATACCGATAAACTGGTAACCCGCATCGGTTAGTGTCGAGATGGTATCTTGTAAAATCGCCATCTTCTCTTCAGCCTGTGGCAGGTCTTCATCTTTAATCTTACGCTGAGCAGCAAACAGCTGCGGCATGTGGGCGTAGTTAAATACCGACAGACGTCCCGGCGACATTTCAAGTACTTGTTCCAGTGTCTTAGCAAAAGACTCTTTGGTCTGCTTCGGCAAGCCGTAGATTAAATCCAGGTTTGTCGAGCGGAAGCCCAAGTCTTTCGCACGTGCAACCATAGCAACAATGAACGCTTCGTCCTGATCGCGGTTTACCAGTTTCTGTACTTCTTTATTGAAATCCTGAACACCGATACTCAGACGGTTAAAGCCTTCGCTG
This sequence comes from Vibrio limimangrovi, assembly GCF_054064025.1. Taxonomy (NCBI): domain Bacteria; kingdom Pseudomonadati; phylum Pseudomonadota; class Gammaproteobacteria; order Vibrionales; family Vibrionaceae; genus Vibrio; species Vibrio limimangrovi. The sequence continues at coordinate 81,407 of NZ_JBSUGF010000012.1, read as the reverse complement.
CGCAGGTGATCCAGCATGGTGAGTTCAATTTCGCGCGGATCGACTTCGATGCTGATCTCAGCATCATCACTGAAGAAAAACTCCTGACGCAACAGGTTCATCACGCGCGAGATCTGTTTTTCAGATAAGAACGTTGGCGTACCACCACCAAAATGTAATTGCGTTACTGTGCGGCCAACCAACAATGAAGCACGCTGACGGATTTCGTGCTCAAGCACATCGAGGTACTCGTCGGCTTTATGTGAATGACGGGTAATGACCTTATTACAACCACAGTAGTAGCAAAGTTTATGGCAGAACGGAATGTGTATGTACAACGACAACGGACGATCAGGGTACTGAGCGCAAGCCATATCATAATCAGAGATGGTAAAAGCTTCATGAAACTCTAAAGCCGTCGGGTACGATGTATAGCGAGGACCGGAATAGTTGTACTTATCCAATACTGCTTGATCCCAAACGATTTGCTGTTTCGATTCAGTGTGTTGATTCGACATGGTGGTACTTTCCGTTAAATGCTAGGGCAACGAAAACCGTCACCCAATATTCAGAGTCATTATTTTGCCACACGACAAAGGCAACCGCGGTAATACGTTTTGGCTTTTTAATTATAAAACCAAAGAACTGCTAGCGTGATCACGATACCCCCGGCTGTCTTAAGGACATCACCGGGGGTAATACTTAGTCAAGCATCAAGATGTGGGACTCAGAACCTGCCACCAGAACGAGTTCAGGTGACTTGGAGCGATTAGATCATCCGAATATTGATTTGATTATTCAGTGGCTGGACGTTTTTTTGCAACAATTTGAGTTCTTCAACAATCGTCTCTGTTAAGCGGCTTTCTGCTTTTTGACGCGTTAAGTTTTGTTGCATACGCTCTTTCTTAGCAAGTTGCTGGCGATCTTCGCCACGCGACATATCTTTCACAATATGGTAAAGCTCAGAAATTGCAGGGTATGTGTTATCGAAATCGACACGATCATCACCCTGAACATAGTCCATGATGCAGTAAACACGAATACTGATTTCCGACAAATCACACTGGCCTTGAATGCCTGCCTGACACAAGGTATGCACGTTCTCAAAAATATTGGCATTACGTTTTTCAATCGCCAGTTTTTGATGCTTCAGCTGCAATTCCTTTTGCTTTTTTAATTGAAGCAGAAGGTAACCTGCATAAGAAGCCAGAGCGATAATGATCACCGCCCCTACAGTTGCTAATAAGGTTACGTTCATAGCTTAATTACCCTTTGTAGTCGTCGAAGTTGATGTCGTCGAAGTCCGCAAGCAGATCGTCATCATTACGAGAACCTTTCGCAACAGGGGCTGTGAAGTCCTCTTCTTCTTCAGGTTCTAGCAGACCAAGTTGATTCATCAACTTCTCGATACGATCCAGCTTCTCATCTACGTATTTCTGTAGACCAGTCCCCAGATTTTCACCCGCTTCGATACGATCTAACAACACGTTTAGTTGCGCGTCATTTTCCAACATCTCCAGCTCTTGCTCCGCAGACAGACGACGATCTTGCTTAGTCATCTTCTTCGCTGGCTCAACAATCAGTGGAATTTTCTTCTTACTGCCCAAACGCGGATCACGGTTTTGTGCAGCAGCTTGTTTCTTCTGCTCATTCGCGTCTGAGTTACGGTTACCTGTCTTCAAACCTTTGCGCTTTTTCGCACGTTTACGTAGACGGCCTTCCACATCCGATTCAGTACGGTTACGAGTAACATAAGGTTCAGGTGCGCCTGCTGCACCTGGCTTTCTAGATTTTTTTGTACGGCTCATTACTGGGTCTTCCTCAGTAAAATTACATCATTTCCAATAAATTCAAGTTCGAGCTTATCCCGCTCAGCTAGGAACTGGAACGTCTCACGGCTAAAGAACACCACATGCGTCGGATCATTCTTATAGTGCCATGATCGAAATGCCTCTACGTCGATGACCATCTTTGTCATCAGGCCTATCCAGCCCCCTGGCTTAACTAAATTCAACCATTGCTTCCACACCATATCTGGGTGGTAGAGGTGTTCAATCACCTCTGTTGCTGTCATGAAGTCATACTGCTTTTCTAACACCGATGTATCAGGGTGATAGTAAAGATCATACAACGCCATGTTGTGGCCCGCTTCTTCTAGCATCAGAGAAAGTGTCGGGCCCGGACCACAACCAAAGTCGATTCCGTTCGATTGTGGTGAAATTCGCTCTGTAATGGGATCAGCAATCCGCGACAGAAAACGTCGGTATCCCATATCTTCTGGATTGTTCTCATGCAAATCATAGTGAGCTTTTTCGGTATCTGCATCCAAACGTTGGTCCGGATTAACAAACACCAAACGGCACTGCTCACATTGAAGATATTCACGTCGCTTATCTTCAAAATAGTGATAAATGTGCTGATTGTGACATAAAGGACAGGTATGCATGCTGACTTCCTAAAACAGGGATGCGAAACATACCAGAAACTGAGCTTAGATTGGAGTGGTGTTGGGTGTTTTTTCAGCAGTTTTTGTTAAAAAACTCTGTTTGAGATACGAATAGCGTTCGCCATACCGTCACATAACGAATTCAGACGTAAAATTCACCACAAGACAGAGATAAAAAAAGCGACAGTTAAACTGCCGCTTTCTAATGCCACCTACAGTGGCGAAACTGTGTTGCACGCATTGAGTGCACCAACAATCCTTTTGTTTTTCGAGCTTTCCCTGCCAAAAAGTGTTGTTTTTCATCTTCCTGATGAATTCTGGCTATCCATTCACTTCCTGTTACTGGGCAACTTCCTGTGCCTGATCCCTTTCGCTGTCTTAACCATCAGACGAGACGACCATCCCTATCTGGCAGGCTCCTTGCCTACCCAAATCCGTTTGCACAAACCAAGCATCCCTTGCTTGAATCCCTGAGACCGAACCCTTGGTCTACTTATCCCTTTGTTCACCCCCTTGTGAACAATTGCTACTTTACGCCAATCACATCACCTCACAAGTTGGCGGCAGAAAAAATGTGGTACGATTTTCATCATCAAGATAAAAAACAAAAAAATCATAACGTTAAACTCACAACCAAGAAAAAAGCAACATCACGAATGGCAAATATCTTACAAACTGCCGAGCTAGTTATCTATATTCTCGCTTCAACCAGATGTGATTTGCGTCACCAACAAAAATGCCCCGACGTAATCGCCGGGGCATTTTTGTAAAAATTTGCTCGAACTATGTAGGGGTGTAAATTAGTGCAGACCGCCAACGTATTTCGACAGAACTTCGATATCTTCGTCTGTCATCTTCTTCGCGATATCACGCATCATGGCGTTCATATCGTTACCACGACTACCATCACGGAATTTAGTTAGCTGAGCTTTGATGTAGTCAGCGTGCTGACCAGAAATTTTAGGGAAACCTGAAAGCTCAGTACCGTTACCGCGAGCACCGTGACACGCAATACATGCAGTTAGACCACGCTCAGCATCACCTGCGGTGTAAAGCACTTTACCTTTTTCAACTACGTCTTCAGGCGTCGAGTTGTCCGAAATTGGTAGTGAGGAAAAGTATGCTGATAGATCGGCGATATCTTCATCGCTTAGCGGCATTGCCATACCACTCATGACAGGGTCGTAACGACCTTGTTTACCACCACTTGTCATACCTAACTTAAGCTCTTTTAACTGCTTCTCAAGATACTTAGCATGTTGACCAGCTAGTTTAGGGTACATTGCGATTGCACTGTTGCCATCTGCACCATGACAGGCGACACAGGTTTGTGATTTTGCTTTACCAGCCTCAATATTACCTTGGGCCCATACTGAGCAGCTGGCTAAAACACTCAAAATTAGCGCTAATTTCTTCATGACATTCCATTATAATTATCAAGCTTCCAGTACCACGGAATGTGAACATACCGTGTACACTCATGGTACAATAGGCGACCTTATGCCGAGCACGGTTATTTTACACAATTTCACATAAAAGTAATCAATCGACTACACAAAGTCGAGATGGAGTTAACAGTGAGCGTAAAAATTCATTACCAAAACACGCATTTCATCACCAGCGCACCCGATATTCGTCACTTGCCGGAAGACGAGGGTGTCGAAATTGCGTTTGCAGGACGCTCAAACGCGGGCAAATCGAGTGCACTTAACCGTCTGACTAATCAAAAAAGTTTAGCCAAGACATCAAAGACACCTGGTCGTACCCAGTTAATCAACCTTTTCAAAGTAGAAGAAGGTTGTCACATCGTCGATCTACCGGGATACGGTTTTGCTCAAGTCCCAGTAGAGATGAAAAACAAGTGGCAGAAATCTTTAGGTGAATACCTGCAGAAACGCGAGTGTCTAAAAGGCCTGGTGGTTCTGATGGATATTCGTCACCCGATGAAAGATCTCGACCAGCAAATGATTTTCTGGGCCATCGACAGCCGTATTCCAGTCCAAGTGCTTCTTACCAAAGCCGATAAACTGAAAAGCGGCGCCCGTAAGCAGACTCTGCTGCAAGTACGCAAGCAAGTTGAATCTTTCGGTGGTGATGTCGACGTTGATGTATTCTCTTCTCTGAAAGGTTTGGGTGTTGATCAGCTACGCGCCAAACTGGATACCTGGTTCGCCCCAGCATTCGCGCACCTGACTGAAGAAGACGAAGCAGAAACACCAGAGAATAATGCAGAATAATTAACAATTTTTGTTAAATGTTTTCGACATAGCCCTGCCAACCTGTTGGTGGGGCTTTTTGTTTGTCTAACGAATAAGAAAGGAAATAACAGGAAATAACAGGAAATAACAGGAAATAAAAATCCCCACCTTCCTGGCAGGGATAACGGGAGAGAAAACGTGGTAATTATTATTATGCCGGGAAGCATTACCGAACATCCGAATGATTTCAATAGCTCGAGAAGTGCTGCCTTCACATCTCAATTCCTCGCTCACCATCAAATCAAGAAATAAAGTTTATTAAATTCAATAAATTAAAACAAAAACGCGTAATTTCATGGCCCACTTAGTTTCTTTTAAGAAAAAATCATAGTGTGACTGGCATAAATTTACACAGTGGTTCAGCGGAAAGATAAATGGAAAAATTGAGGCTAAGCAATAAGTTAGAGCAAGACATGGAGGAGAACTGAGGGTGGACACACTTAATGCACTGATAGAAAAGGAAATTTTCTTTCGCCCAATAAAAAACGCCCCAGTCAAAAACTGACTGGGGCGGCTGAATCAGCCTAATCCAATAACGTGAAACAAAAGGTCTGAAAGATAGAACATCTTACCTCTGTACCCTACGAGTATTAATGTACAACAATTGGTCAGAATTGCAAAGAATTTTTGTAGTTTTTTTTCATGAAAGTTTTATTAAATGACAACAAACCCAAGATCAGCCTGTCTTTTTTAATCGTAAAAAAAAGCCAGCGTTTGTGCGCTGGCTCATACTAAATTAGCTAAATCGATTTAAAAATGACTAGTGTGCCTGATCCCAGTTGTCACCGTGACCTGCTTCTGCAACAAGAGGTACTTTCAGCTCTGCTGCTGATTCCATCAGTTTTTGTACTTTACTTTCAATTTCGGACAATGATGACTCTTCGACTTCAAATACCAGTTCATCGTGTACTTGCATCAGAAGCTTAACTCGACCTGCGCCTTCTTCCTGAATCCATTGGTCAACAAGCAGCATCGCTTTCTTGATGATGTCCGCTGCCGTACCTTGCATTGGCGCATTGATCGCAGCACGCTCTGCCGCTTTACGGCGCATCCCATTACGTGATTTGATTTCTGGCAGATGCAAACGACGCCCAAAGATAGTTTCAACATAGCCTTTATCTGCAGCTGCACTGCGAGTGTCTTCCATGTACTGCATCACACCAGGGTAACGTTCGAAGTACTTATCCATGTAAGTTTGTGCTTCGCCACGTGGAATGCCCAGCTGTTTCGCTAAGCCAAACGCACTCATGCCATAAATAAGACCGAAGTTAACCGCTTTGGCGCGACGGCGCTGTTCGCCAGACACCTGATCGATCCCAACACCCATAATTTCTGCTGCAGTAGCTGCGTGAATATCTTTACCATCGCGGAACGCATCAAGCAGCGCCTGGTCACCAGACAAGTGAGCCATGATACGCAGTTCGATTTGCGAATAGTCGACAGCTAATATCTTGTATCCGGCAGGGGCAACAAATGCCTGACGAATACGGCGCCCTTCTTCATTACGAATTGGAATGTTCTGCAGGTTTGGATCAGTTGATGACAAACGGCCCGTTGCCGTTACTGCCTGATGGTAAGAAGTATGTACTCTGCCCGTCGATGGATTGATCATCTTTGGCAACTTATCGGTATAAGTCGACTTTAGCTTAGCCAGACCACGATACTCCAAAATCAGTTTTGGCAACGGGTAATCTAGTGCCAACTCTTGCAACACTTCTTCATTGGTCGAAGGCGTACCAGATGGTGTCTTCTTAACAACGGGTAAGCCCATTTTTTCAAACAAGATCGATTGCAGCTGCTTTGGTGAGTTCATATTGAACTCTTGCTCAGCGATTTCGTAGGTTTTTTTCTCTAGCTCTTCAAGACGCGCAGCGATTTCTACCGACTGCGCACTCAGCTTCATGTCATCAATCAAAACGCCGGTACGCTCAATACGAGAAAGCACTGGAACCAGCGGCATTTCGATCTCTTCATACACCGACCTGAGCTTTTCGTCTTGCTCAATATTGGCGAACAGACGGTTGTGCAGGCGAAGCGTCACATCCGCATCTTCTGCAGCGTAAGGCGAAGCCTGCTCTAGATCGATTTGGTTAAAGGTCAGCTGGTTCTTACCTTTACCCGCGATTTGTTCGAAGGAGATACAGCTGTGCTGAAGGAAGCGCAAAGCCAGGCTGTCCATGTCATGCTTGCCACCAACACTGTTGTATACATAAGACGCCAGCATGGTGTCGTGCTTGATGCCTTTCATTTCAATGTCGTAGCGCGCTAAAACAGAAGCGTCATACTTCAGGTTCTGACCCACTTTGGCTTGCGATTCATCTTCGAGAATAGGTTTTAGCTGTCCTAATACCCAGTCACGATTTAGCTGCTCTGGCGCATCTAGGTAATCGTGAGCAACCGGAACGTAAGCGGCTACACCCTCTTCTGTCGCAAACGACAAACCAACCAGATTCGCCACCATGCAGTCGAGACTGTCTGTTTCGGTATCGAAAGCAAACAGCTCAGCTGCTTTTAGTTTTTCCAGCCAAGCTTTGAAAGAGGCCTCATCTAAAATGGTTTCGTACTGACTGCGATCTATCGTCACCGCAGACGTCTCCATCTCAGAGTGAGCCGATGCAGATTGTGCTGAACCTGTCACCTCTACCGCTTCGACAGCACCAGAACCGCCTTCTAGCAGTTCATTCAGCCACGATTTAAAGGTCAGTTGGCCATATAGCTTAATCAGCTCATCTTTGTTTGGTTCTGCTTTTAGGAGTGATTCAGGTGTTTCTTCCAGCTCAACATCCAACTTGATAGTAGCCAGTTCATACGACAACATCGCGTTATCTTTGTTGTCGATAAGCTTCTTCGCCATGGTTTTAGAACCACGGAAACCCAGCGCTGCGATATCATCTAAGCTTTCATAAAGATTAGTCAGACCGCCAATGCCTTGTAGCAATGCGGTTGCCGTTTTGTCACCAACACCCGGTACGCCTGGGATGTTATCAACTTTATCACCCATCAACGCCAGGTAATCGATGATCAACTCAGGTGGAATACCGAACTTTTCGATCACACCTTCACGATCCATCACAACGTTAGTCATTGTGTTAATAAGAGTGATGTTGTCATCCACCAGTTGCGCCATATCTTTATCGCCAGTACTGATTAATACAGGCATGCCTTTTTGCGACGCTTGATACGCTAAAGTACCGATGACATCATCAGCTTCTACGCCAGGAACGCAAATCAATGGCAAGCCCATCGCGCGAATCACATTATGTAATGGCTCGATTTGGCAACGCAGATCATCCGGCATTGGCGGACGATGTGCTTTGTATTCTGCATACATCTCATCACGGAAGGTTTTACCCTTCGCATCGAAAACCACCGCGATACGATCAGATGCAAACTGACGCATCATGCTACGTAACATATTCACGACACCGTAAACGGCATTGGTTGGAATTTCACCATTACTCATCGTGCCCGGGTAGGCGTGGAAAGCGCGATATAGGTAGGAAGAACCGTCGATTAAAATCAGCGGATTTTCAGGAATACTTGCCATAATTGTCTGTATCCAAATCAGTACTTAATAGATCTGCTTAGAATGCCATGACTACTGATCTGAATCTATCTTGTTTGCTCGATCCAGATCGCGTAAATATTTCGAGTGGATACACTAAAATACACTACCCCCTGTGGATAACTCTGTTTATACAATTTATCCACCGGTTATCCAAGCCACGTAAACGCAAAAAATATCCAATATAACTATATGTTTTTAAATTAATTTTCTATACAAGCAACAAAAGATCAATGATCTTTAAATGATCATTCAATGTGGAAAAGTTATAGAAAGTGACGTCAAATGAAATCGTAGAAAAGAAAAAAGCGACCCAATTGGGTCGCCTAGCAGAAGTGGTGAAGCGTTTTAATTAAGCCGCTTAACCAAGAAGCTATAAATTACACTGGAAGCAATGTGAGCAATGTCGTGTCAAAAAGAGTTCGTGTAAGTTCCCGGAATTTGTTTCATCACCTTCTCAACTTCTGTTAATAAACTTCTGCTAATAAGTCATGCAACATCCTTGTGAACTTTCCTCATTCCCTAAGACATGATTAATAATAATGATTCTCATTTAACAGTCAAGCTTTAAATGAGAAAAAATCTCATTTATTTTCACATTGCTTTAATGAAGTGTACTCGAGACTCGCGAAGATTTACTTTTTCTTCAAATTTTTCAATTAGGTATCCATTTCTCAACAAAAGTCTGAGCATGGCAGGGAATTGGTTACGAGACTTCACTTTAAGCGTTTTATAGCCTTGTTCTGCAACCCACTCTTCCTGAGCTTCTAACAGCATCTGTGCCACACCCTCTTTTCGAGCTTGCGGTGCTACACCACCAAACCAACTATAGAAAGTATCTTCATCGAGTTCGTAGCCAATCTTAAAACCTACGATAGTACCGTTCTTTTCCGCTACTAGAATCAAACTATTTTTGTCGCCAAGCCGCTGTGTCATAGACTCCATTGTTTCTCCATTGGCAAACTCTTTCACGTGAGTTACCACCTGAAGTGCCTCTTCCAACGTGCCTTCACGAATCAGCATTGTCATTGTTCTCTCTCCAGAAATAAAATACCCAAGCACCTTGGACTGCTGCTATATAAATAAGCCTTGTAAAATCCGCCAGAGGTTACTTGGGTAGATACAGACGAACAACTATTGTTGGTCTGGTTTTTCTCATTGAGCGATAATTACTCTTGTGTCGCTTTCTGAGTCATATTCAGGTGCTGAGCTGCCTGTGCGTTTTCTTCCGCTAACCACTCAGCCACGTCTTTAGCAAAGTAAGTCAGGATGCCGTCCGCACCCGCACGTTTGAAACAAAGCAGTGATTCCACCACCGTTTCGCGCTCTTTTAACCAACCATTAAGAATGGCCGCTTTATGCATCGCATACTCTCCAGACACTTGATAAGCGAACGTCGGCACTTGAAGCTCAGTTTTCACTCGGCGAACTACATCTAAGTATGGCATACCTGGTTTAACCATCACCATATCCGCACCTTCATTGATATCCAGAGCAGCTTCGTGAACGGCTTCATCGGTATTTGCCGGATCCATTTGGTAGTTTTTCTTGTTGCCACCTTTCAGATTAGAAGAAGATCCGACCGCATCACGGAACGGTCCGTAATAGTTTGATGCGTATTTTGCTGAATAAGCCATGATTTGAGTGTGAATGTAGCCAGCTTCTTCAAGCGCTTCACGGATCTTACCGATACGGCCATCCATCATATCTGATGGTGCAATTACGTCGGCACCCGCTTCAGCGTGAGACAATGCCTGCTTAACCAAAACTTCGGTGGTTTCATCATTCATTACATAGCCGTCTTCATCGATGATGCCGTCTTGGCCATGGGTCGTAAATGGGTCCAGAGCCACGTCGGTAATCACACCGATTTGAGGGATATGCTCTTTAAGTGAACGTACGGCACGCTGCACTAAGCCTTCTGGGTTGTAGGCTTCGGTCGCACACAAGCTTTTCGCATCTTGGGTTACGACAGGGAAAAGTGCGATTGCAGGAACACCAAGGTTGGCCAGGTATTGCGCTTCTTCTAGCATTAAATCAATAGACAAACGCTCTACACCCGGCATGGACTCTACACTTTCACGACGGTCTTTACCCATCAGAATGAACATTGGATAAATCAGATCATTAACAGAAAGTTGGTTCTCAGCCACTAAACGACGGCTAAAGTCATGCTTGCGTAAACGACGCATACGGCGTGCAGGGAATGGACCTTGAATTGATACAGACACCATTTTCTCCTTGTCTGGATGGTTATGATGATCAAATCATCTGGTGAACAAAATCATATCACTCTTGATGGACCTTGCGAGCGACAATCTGGAAAAAGGCGAGGAAAAAATCTGAAAATGACCCAGCACTCACACTCAAGTATACTTCCTCCAGCACCTTAACAACGAAGCACAGAGACTGACCATGATCGATACCCACGCGCACATATACGCCAGCGAATTTGATAATGACCGCGACGAAGTCGTAAAACGCGCCTTAGAACAAGGTATTAACAAAATTTTGTTGCCGAATATCGATCTGGATTCCATCGAGCCGATGTTGCAAACCGAGGCGGCTTACCCTGACGTTTGTCACTCGATGATGGGGCTTCACCCTTGCTACGTCGATGATAATGTAGGACAAACGCTAGAGATCATCCGAGGCTGGTTTGAAAAACATAAATTTATTGCTGTGGGTGAAATTGGCATTGATCTGTATTGGGATAAAACCTACCGCGCCGAACAAGAGATGGCGTTTATTACTCAACTCAACTGGGCTAAAGAATTGGATTTACCGGTTGTGATCCACACCCGAGACTCCATTGAAGAAACATTAACCCTGCTGCGTCAGGAGCAAGATGGTCGCCTTCGTGGCGTATTCCATTGTTTTGGTGGCAGCTTGGAAGAAGCGAAAGCCATTAACGAATTGGGATTCCATCTGGGCCTGGGTGGTGTATCTACCTTTAAAAACGGTGGCATGGATAAAGTCATTCCTCATCTTGATATGCAATGGGTTATTCTGGAAACCGATTGTCCATACTTAGCGCCGGTCCCACATCGCGGAAAGCGTAACGAGCCATCTTATACCTCTCTGGTTGCTAAACGTATCGCAGAGCTACGCGACCTATCGCTTGAAGAGGTTGATGCGCAGACCACACAAAATGCCGAGGCTCTTTTTAATCTACATTGTGGTCAATAAGTTACTTGTTAATTCAGTCACAAGGTTTACGCTACCAGTTGCTACACTGATCATCAGTTTGTTCAGAAATCTGCCTTACGTACAAGGAAGTACTTATGGATTTGGAGCGTATTTATTCGCTTATCGGCATTCTCGCAGGTATTGTGTTCTTATATACCTTAGTGGCCAAACGCATTGAAAATTCAGGCATATCTGGCCCGATTGTTTATGTACTACTTGGGCTACTGCTCGGCGGACATGGTCTTGGGGTGATCGGATTATCAACTGAAGCCAATGATTTGAGACTCCTTGCCGATCTCACCCTCGCCCTGATTCTCTTCTCTGATGCCGCGCATTCCAATATTACCGTGTTAAAACAAAAAGCAGTCTATCCGGTCAGAATGTTGCTGTTTGGTCTGCCGGGTGCCATTGTGCTGGGTACATTAGTTGCCGTTGTTCTTTTTGATGTGTTATCCATCATTGAAGCGGCCATATTGGCCACTATGCTCGCAGCGACGGACGCAGCATTGGGCAAGGCGGTCATCTCCAATCCCAACGTCCCTGCGCCAGTGAGAGAAGGGCTCAATGTAGAAAGCGGACTTAATGATGGTCTTTGCGTCCCGATATTACTGCTTCTGATTGCGGTGGAAACCAGTACCACACATGCTGACATCACTACTGGCCATGCGTTGATGGTATTTGCTGAAGAGCTTGGTATTGGCATGCTGGTTGGATTGTCGTTGGCTTATATTGGCGCTAAGCTTTTATTCTGTAGCGCAAAAAAAAAGTGGCTCAGTGAAGTGTGGGTTCAGCTAACCGTGGGCGCAATTGCACTGACCAGCTTCGGTTTAGCGCAGACTCTGCACGGTAGCGGATACATCGCCGCGTTCACGGGTGGATTGTTTTTTGGTCACCTCGCTTCCCGCCATACTCATAAGCTGGTGCTGACGACGGAAAGTATAGCTGAGTTGCTGGCAATGTTAACCTGGATACTTTTTGGCGCAGCCGTTGTTGGGCAGGTATTAGGGCTATTCTCCGTCAGTATGATTGTATATGCCCTTATCAGCTTGACGGTGGTGCGCATGTTGCCGATCTATTTCTCTTACTTCGGGACGACAGTGCCAGCCCGCCATCGCTGGTTTATGGGATGGTTTGGCCCACGAGGCTTAGCCAGCATTGTTTTTACTATTATCGTTTTAGATGCGGAGTTACCTGGAGGACGTTTTATTGCCTTGATTGTGGCATGTACCGTGATTCTGAGCCTTGTATTACATGGCATAACGGCTCGGGCGCTATCTGAGCGGATTGGAACCGATTGATTTAGATTAAAAAACAGACACTTATTGAGTGCTTCATAAAACAAGCAAGCCTTATTTATCTATCACCATCACGTACCATAGTTTCAAACTCATTAAACCCTTAATTTTGGAATCAACTTCACATAATATGCCTGTTAACAATCAAAAAAATAATAGGAATAGTTATGTGTCAGCATGGTATTTATCTTCAACGTCTTCATCGCACCTTCTTTCAAAAGCTCATCGGAATAAAAGAAGTCTATGCCTGTTCAAAATGTGGTTATGTACTAAAAGTTAGGTAGTCAATATAAAATGCCAACCCAGTTTAAATAAAAAAGCGGCTCTTTAATTGGCCGCTTTTTTATTCACAATGGATTACGAGACAAAGACTACTCTTGTGTGTCATCTTCCTCATCTTTGCGAGTATAGAAACGCGCAAACAGCAAACCCACTTCAAACAGCAAACACATCGGAATGGCCAGCAAGGTTTGAGAAATCATATCTGGTGGCGTCAATACCATACCAACAACAAACGCGGCCACGATGATGTATGGACGCTTTTGCTTTAAGTCTTCTGGTGTTGTTGCTCCCGTCCAGCACAACAGAATGATGGCAACCGGCACTTCAAAAGCAATACCAAAGGCCATAAACAGCGCTAAAACAAAATCCAGATAACTGGAAATATCAGTCGCAAACTCAACACCACCCAGAGAAATTGCGGTGAAGAAACCAAACACCAGTGGGAACACCACGAAATACGCGAACGCCACACCACAGTAGAACAGCAAAGAGCTGGAAAACAGCAGCGGCATGATCAAACGGCGTTCATGTTTGTACAAACCGGGCGCAACAAATGCCCACACCTGATATAGGATGAATGGCACAGATACGAATACCGAAGCGATCAACGTCAGCTTCAATGGGGTAAAAAATGGTGACGCAACATCCGTTGCAATCATGGTTGCCCCTTCAGGCAGGCGCTCAACCAAAGGTGCAGCGATAAACTCGTAAATATGGTTAGAGAAATAAACTAGCCCGACAAACACCACCAACACCGCCAATATTGAACGCAGTAGTCGGTCGCGAAGCTCCAACAAGTGACTAATTAAAGGTTGTGTCTGCTCGACGGTAGACATGGCAAACCTCTTTGTAAAAAACCAGATCAAAAAGGAGCTACTTATCCTAGCAGCTCCTCCTAATGAGACTATTCGGCTTTCTTATCTGCCGCTGTAACCTTGATATCTTCCGCTTTTTCTACCGACTCAACGGTTTGCTCTGCTTGCACAGGTTTAACGTCGGATTCAGTTTTTTCCGCGTAAGGGCGGTTTACAGATTGCGCCGCTTTCTTCAGTTCTTCAACAGAAGACTTAAGCTCAGGGGATAAATCTTTCATCCCCATTTGCTCAGCTTTGCGCAAATTCTCTTGCAGCTCTTGGACTTTCAGCTCGTGTGACAATTCGTCTTTGACGCTATTTGCCATACTTTTCGCCGCACCGATAAAACGAGACACACTGCGAATAGCATGAGGTAAACGTTCCGGTCCAAGAACGACCAGACCAACAACAGATATTAATACCAGTTCCCAGAAACCGATATCAAACACGTTTTATGCCTGCTCTTTGTCTTTTTTAGTTTCAGGTGCAGCTTCTTTTTGTTGCTGCGTCTCTAAACTTTTTGGCTCGAAGTCTGCGTCTTTAACGTCTTTTGCGTTTTTCGCAGTATCGTCTTCATCGCTCATTGCTTTTTTGAAGCCCTTTACGGCACCGCCTAGATCACCACCGATTCCACGTAGTTTCTTGGTTCCGAATAGCAATACAACAATTACAGCAATGATTAGAAGTTGCCAAACACTGATACCACCCATTCTCTTTACCTCGGGTCATTAAACAAAATGTATTTCAAGAGTTTACCGTCTATCGACGATAAGCTCGCCAACTAAACAGCCAGAATGTGACACCTGCAATCCCACAGGCGAACGATAGCTGTTCATAAGCGTTATCCACCAATATTGCCGAGCATACGACTAAAGTGGCGCCAACACCAAACAAAAACTTACCTGTCGCCTGCTGTCGCTTACTTTGGCGATAGCCGTGATAAAGCTGATCCATACGTTGGTTCATCGCTTTACCTTGTCTGAGGCTATCATAAAGCAGCTCTGGCAATTCCGGTAACTTCTCCGCCCAAAATGGTGCGCGATCTTTAATGGCATTCACTAAAGCTTGCGGGCCAACCTGGTTCATCATCCATTCCTCAAGGAATGGTTTAGCGGTTTCCCACAAATCGAGCTGCGGATAAAGTTGTCTGCCAAGCCCTTCAACGTACAGCAAGGTTTTTTGCAGCAATACCAGTTGAGGCTGAACCTCCATGTTGAATCGACGTGCCGTATTAAACAGATTCAATAACACGTGACCAAAGGAGATTTCACACAGTGGCTTAGCGAAAATCGGTTCACAGACAATGCGAATCGCAAACTCAAATTCGTCAACATTCGTATCTGCCGGCACCCAACCTGAGTCCACGTGCAATTCCGCCACTCGACGATAATCACGATTGAAGAACGCAAGGAAGTTTTCCGCCAGATAACGCTTGTCTTCACTATTAAGTGTACCAACGATCCCACAATCTAACCCAATCCACATTGGGTTGTCCGGGTGTTCTGGTTTGACGAACACATTACCAGGATGCATATCGGCATGAAAGAAACTATCCCTGAACACTTGAGTGAAGAATACACTCACGCCGCGTTCAGCAAGCAACTTCATATTGGTGCCGTTTGCTTTCAAGCCTTCTATATCAGAAACTTGAATGCCATATATTCGCTCAGAAACCATGACAGTTTTATTACTGAAGTCAGGAAAAACTTCAGGAACGTACAATTCTTCACTACCTTCGAAATTTCGACGCAGCTGAATCGCGTTCGCAGCCTCTCGACGTAAGTCCAGTTCATCAAGAAGTGTTTTCTCGTACTCACGCACCACTTCGACTGGTTTCAAACGACGTGCTTCAGGCATTGCCCCCGCCACAATACGCGCCATTCGGTGCATCAGTTTTAGATCAGAATCAATAACCGGGCGAATATCCGGGCGGATAACCTTTAATACCACTTCTTGGTTAGTGTCTTTTAAGCGTGCAGTATGCACCTGAGCAATAGACGCTGAAGCAAGTGGTTTAATATCAAACTCAGTAAACCAGTTTTCTAACGGCCCACCTAACGCTTGCTCGATCTGCTGTTTCGCCAACGCACCATCAAACGGGGCAACCTGATCCTGAAGTAACGCGAGTGGATCGGCAATATGTGGAGGAAACAAATCTCGGCGGGTTGACATCATCTGGCCAAACTTAATCCAGACCGGACCGAGTTCCTGCAACGCCAAACGAAGGCGATCACCCAATGGCTTGTCGGCGTGTTTGTTTTTAATCCAGAACAGACTTTTGCGCATCAAAAGTGGCGCTTTGGTCAGCTGATGGTCTGGTAATAACTCATCAAGGCCATATTCCAGTTGTACTTTAACGATGTGGTATAAGCGCTTTATTTCTGCCGGGGTCATGTTTTCTCCAGCACAGACTTATCCGAGTCAAATTTCGCAAGCAGCGCATTCAGTCGAGCTTCCACACGCGATGCCTGACTGCGCACGTCATCCACTTGATCGCAAAAGTGAACCACTTCGAGCGGGGCTGGTGCCAGCTTCCATTCTTCTGTCAGGACTTGGGCTAAATGGCGTTGATGTTTCTCTGCTTGAGAAATGAAGAAGTTACCAACGTTTTTTGAACCCTGGACAACCGAATGCGCCACCACGTCGCCTGTAACTCGCGACATCCACTCTTCAATATCGGGTTTGCAATCCACCATCAACTGAGAGAATTTCTGCGCCAGTTGGATATCCCCTTCAAGCTCAAGTTTATCTTGCTTGATAAGACGAGTGATGTTGGCTTGATCGCGCAGTTCCGGTAACACGCTCAGGTTCAGGGACAAGTAACAATCAGGGTGCCCTTCATAGTTACCCAGCACATCAATCTGCTGACTGAAAATAAACGTCAGCGTTTTGTTGAGTTCTTTAAGGTGAACTTGAATCACCTGACCTTTCAGACGAGCTAAACGACGACCCAGCGCAGGATCATCTTTAATCAGCGTATTCAGCGACGTTTCAATCACGGCGGTAATAAGAGGTTCGAATGGCATGCCGTTAACCCTTAGAATTTGTAGCCGCGATGCAGCGCCACAATACCACCCGTCAGGTTGTAGTATTTGGTATTTTCGAAACCCGCCTCTTTCATCATGCCTTCCAGCGTGTCCTGGTCTGGGTGCATTCGGATAGATTCGGCAAGGTAGCGGTAACTTTCCGCGTCGTTCGCGACCAGTTCACCCATTTTAGGTAACAGATGGAATGAGTACGCGTCATAAATTTTTGATAATGGATCGAGAACCGGTTTGGAGAACTCCAGCACCAATAGACGGCCACCCGGTTTCAAAACGCGGAACATCGAACGCAACGCCTTGTCTTTATCGGTCACGTTGCGCAGACAGAAACTGATGGTGATAACATCAAAATAGTCATCCGGGAATGGCAGTTCTTCGGCATTGGCCTGAACGTAATGCACATTGCCCACAATGCCGTTATCGCGCAGTTTATCGCGACCAACATTCAGCATTGAGTTATTGATATCCGCCAGAACAACGTGGCCTTGGTCACCCACAATGCGCGAGAATTTCGCGGTCAAATCACCTGTACCACCACCAAGGTCCAGAATACGCTGACCCGGACGAGCGCCACTGCAATCAATGGTGAAACGCTTCCAAAGGCGGTGAATACCACCAGACATCAGGTCATTCATGATGTCGTACTTCGCTGCCACTGAGTGGAAAACTTCGGCCACTTTGGCCACTTTTTCTTCTTTTGCCACGGTGGTGAAACCAAAGTGAGTGGTTTCGTTTTCTAATGCTGTATTGGATTGCAAGCTTGTGTCCGTCATTCTAATTCCTCTTGGGCAGCACTTTTCACTGCTGGGCGGATGCTGACAAATATAGTCGCCCACTGTACTGCGGGCGATTAGTTTACTTTATCCTCAGCCGGATGTCTTTCTACTAACCGTTCATTTTCAGAAAATGCCTCACTCTGTGCCAATTGCACGAGATTGGAAGAGATAGGGCGTTTAATTTCGACGCCAAGTTGCTTGAAGCTCTCCGCCTGGCGGATCACGTTGCCACGACCCGTCGCGAGTTTATTCATGGCACCTTGATAAGTTTGATTGGCTTTATCCAGCGCGCCGCCCAGACCTTCCATGTCATCAATAAACAGGCGCAGTTTGTCATAGAGTTTTGTCGCACGCTCGGCGATCAATTTAGCGTTTTCATTCTGACGTTCATTGCGCCACAAATTATCTATCGTACGCAGAGCCACCAGCAAGGTAGTCGGACTGACCAAAATGATGTTCTGCTCCATCGCGTCTTTAACCAAACTCGGATCGGCCTGAATCGCGACCTGAAAAGCTGGCTCAACCGGAATGAACATCAGCACATAATCCAGACTCTGGATGCCTTTGAGCTTTTGATAATCCTTCATGCTCAAACCTTTGATGTGCGCACGCAGCGCAATAAGGTGGGCATTCAGAGCCTGATCTCGTTCAGTATCCGTTTCTGCGTTGAAGTAACGCTCAAACGCCACCAA
Source organism: Vibrio limimangrovi (assembly GCF_054064025.1). Taxonomy (NCBI): domain Bacteria; kingdom Pseudomonadati; phylum Pseudomonadota; class Gammaproteobacteria; order Vibrionales; family Vibrionaceae; genus Vibrio; species Vibrio limimangrovi. The sequence continues at coordinate 63,027 of NZ_JBSUGF010000012.1, read as the reverse complement.
CGCCATTTTCGAGTCGACCACCACTTGTTTGTTCTGCGGAAGGTGCACTATCACATCAGGTTGATAACGCTTTCCTGCTTCATTTTGCAGATTGACCTGAGTTTCGTATTCATGCCCTTCACGCAACCCAGATTCTGCCAACACGCGGGCTAACACCACTTCACCCCAGTTACCTTGCTGCTTGTTGTCGCCTTTTAATGCCTGAGTCAGATTCACTGCCTCTCGTGTCATTTGTTCATTTAGACGCTGTAGGTTTTTTAACTCATGAACCAAAGTATGGCGCTCTTTCGCTTCCTGACTAAAGCTGTCATTCACTTGCTTTTTAAAACCATCCAACTGCTCTCTGAGCGGAGAAAGCAGACCTTCCAGACTCTGGCGGTTTTGCAGATCCACCTTCGCGGTTTTTTCCTCAAATAACTGGTTGGCAAGGTGCTCAAATTGCTGCTTCAGACGCACTTCGGCCTGTTCTAATATTTGCAGTTTTTCAGCATTAGATTGATTCATCTGCTCATGACGCGCTTGTTGCTCGCGAAGCTGAGTTTCCAGACGCGATTTTTGTTCTCGCATCTGCCCGAGCTGATCAAAATATTGTTGGCGCTCTTGTTTTACCGCTTCAAAGTAGCGCAGTTTCTCCATGGCAGCCATCAACTTACCGTGGGACTGACGCACTTCGAACTCGGCCTTATCGCGTTCGTTGTCTAACTCATCCAACTCTTGCTGAGCATCGATCAGACGTTGATTGATTTGTTCAAGTTGTTGTTGATGAAGCTGTTTTTCTGAAGCTAGCTGTTGTTCGAGAAGCTGAGTTTGGGTGACAAGACGTTGTTTTACCCACCAACCGACCGCCACTCCGCTGGCAGCAGCAGCACAAAGAGAAGAAAGAATGAGAGATTGGTGCTCAAGAATCCATTGCATAATAGCGAGTTAGCCTGTGTTTTATATCTATAACAATGGTATTTAGATACTGGATAAATGTCCAGTTTGTTGGATGAAAAATCCTCGCATACACTACCTGCTCAACATATTATTCTTAGGCTCACTCAAACCTTGTCGCTGAGCCGTCGATCACTAAACAGAGGCATCATGAATGAGCGTCGCGCCCTAGGATTCGGGCTCTCAGCAGTACTACTTTGGTCAACGGTTGCGACCGCATTTAAGCTCACTTTAGCTGAGTTCACACCTATTCAGATGTTATGTATTGCAAGTATCGTTTCCGCTATCGCCCTGATTATTATCTGTGGCGTACAAGGTAAATTGAGCCAGATTGGCAATACATTTTTTTCTAATCCCTGGTATTACCTGCTGCTTGGACTTATCAATCCGTTGGCCTACTACCTGATCCTGTTTAAGGCTTATGATTTGTTGCCAGCCTCACAGGCACAGGCCATCAACTACAGCTGGGCGATCACACTGACATTAATGGCGGCAGTTTTTCTCGGGCAGAAAATTCGCAAAAAGGACTGGATTGCGTGTGCATTTAGTTATTTAGGCGTGATTGTCATTGCCACTAAGGGCCATGTGCTGGGTATGGAGTTCGAAAGCCCACTCGGTGTCGGCTTGGCCCTGCTCTCAACGTTGTTGTGGGCTGGTTACTGGATTCTCAATACGAAAAACAAAGCGGATCCAGTGATTGGAGTGCTGCTTGGTTTCCTGGTTGCGATTCCTTTTACCATCGCGTTGAGCATCTACGAAGGGGCAAGCTGGGAGAGCGTCTCGGTCAAAGGCTGGGCTGCGGTCACTTATGTCGGTCTGTTTGAAATGGGGATCACTTTCGTTCTTTGGTTAAGCGCGCTCAAATCGACGCAGAATACTGCGCGGATCAGCAATCTGATTTTTGCCTCACCGTTTATTTCTCTGTTGTTGCTGGCGACCATTATTGGTGAACACATCCATCCTTCAACCTTGGTGGGTCTGATACTGATCATTACAGGGCTGGTCATCCAGCAGGTGACATTCAGCAAAAAAGCGAAAACAGCGAATGTATAGCGATGAAAAACGTTATCAAATAGCATTTTTATGATCTAACGCGTCTTCTACTGCTTGGAATTATTTGATGGTCGGATACGATACAGCCACTGCCTAATAGCTAATTAGGCTATATTTTTTTATAAACACATCGCTGGGCGTTCCAGGATACCGTACTCATTATGTTTCGCTTCTCAATTCCATCTTCTTTGTTGACAGATTGGCAACTCGCCCTTCAGCAGTGCTGTGATGCCAATCTTGCGCAGGGGCAACTTTACGCCTTTAGCGACACCGCGCAATGGCTACCGACTGAGGTATCAACCTCACCACAAAGCCACAACGCAATTAGCCCTGTCATTGAGCAGTTCGCCGCGCAATTTACTCCAACACGGTTTGAAGCAATAAGTACCGCTTTAGGCCAACAGAGCATCAGTATTTGCCCACTGTGGTTGCCTAACGGTGAACTGTTCGCCGCCGTTGCATTGACATATTCCAACGATGAAAACCGCACTATCACTGCATGGTTGAGTGCACTTGCAGGCCGGTTCAGTTTTGATGTCAGTCAGCACTACCAACAAGAGATAGAACGCCCCCAGCGATGTGAACAGATTCAAAATCCACTGCCAACACTACAAGAGTTTATCGACTGCCTTGAAGACCATATTTGGATTAAAGGCACAGATGGCCTGTATGCCATGACCAACCGAAGTGTTGAAGAAGCCTGGCAGAAAACCAATCAGGAGATCATCGGCAAAAACGATTTTGACCTTTTCTGCGAACAACGCGCCGCAAAGTTCATCAATGCCGACTTGTCCGTGGTCGAAACTGGTAACCAATACATTGTTGAAGAGTGCCGACAAATTGATAAAAACAACAGTTCAACGTGGTTAGAAACCATCAAGTCACCAGTGCGTAATCAAACTGGTGACTTGATTGGCGTATTAGGCATGACGCGCAATATCACGCGCAGAAAGTATGTTGAGACACAGCTCACTCTGGCAGCCAAGATCTTCAATAACTCGCAAGAAGGCATGATCATCACCAACAGCGAAGCCAACATCATTGATGTCAACGCCGCTTTTACCCACATCACGGGCTATAGCTTAGAAGAAGTGATTAACCAAACGCCAAAGCTTCTCCAATCAGGCCATCATGATTCCAGCTTTTATAAAACGTTGTGGCATCAGCTCGAAACTCAGGGGCAATGGAAGGGCGAGTTCATCAATCGAAAGAAAGATGGCAGTTTCTACCCTCAACTTGCCACCATCAGTGCGGTAATGGACGACAAAGACCAGTTGATTAACTATATCTGTGTATTTGAAGATATCTCGGTGCGCAAAGCACATGAAGAAAAACTGCAACGGATGGCGTTTTATGACCCATTGACCAATCTGCCCAATCGAACGCATTTGCTTGGACTGCTCGAGCAACACATCGAAACAGGTCAGAAAAGCCAGCAAGGCTTTGCCACGCTGTTTTTAGATATTGATCACTTTAAACACATCAATGACAGCATGGGGCATTTTTGCGGCGATCAATTGCTGGCCAAACTGGCAGTACGCCTGCAAGACACCTTACATCTCAATGCCCACGTAGCTCGTATCAGCGGCGACGAATTTGTGATTATTCTTCCAGAGACCCAAAGTGATGTCGCTTTGATTGAGACAGTGGATAGCATACTAGGTGTCTTCCATCAGCCGTTTAATCTCGCCAGTCATGAATCACTGCGTGTTTCGGCAAGTATTGGGATTGCACTGTATCCAACCGATGGGCAAGACAGCGAAACGCTGCTGAAAAATGCCGATACCGCCATGTACCTGGCTAAGATGAATGGGCGAAATGGCTACGCATTTTACTCACCTGATCTGACCGACAAGTCCATTTCACACGTGCGCATTCAATCGGCATTGCATCAGGCAATAGAGAAACAGCAACTGCGTTTGGAATATCAACCCCAATACAATCTGGAGCAGAACACCATCGTTGGTGTGGAAGCCCTGCTGCGCTGGCAACACCCTGAGTTTGGTTTGGTGTCCCCTGCTGATTTTATTCCAATTGCAGAAAAAACGGGACTTATCCAAAGCATCGGAGAATGGGTACTCAAGCAAGCTTGTGTGCAAGGTCAATCCTGGCTGGCTTCTGGCATTAAATTCGGCAAAATGGCCGTTAACGTCTCCGCCCTGCAGTTACAGCAATCAAACTTTATTGATCGACTTGGGATGATACTTAAGGAAACTGGCTTTCCTGCGCGCCATTTAGAGATCGAAATCACTGAGAGTTTCTTGCTGATTGATCCACTTCAAGCCATAGCTGCATTGAATAAACTTCGGGGATTGCGCATAGAAGTCTCTCTGGATGACTTTGGGACGGGCTACTCCTCTCTGTCTTACCTGAAAGGTTTACCAATCAACAAACTGAAAATTGACCGTTCTTTTGTCAGTGACCTGCCAAGCAACGACGACAGCAATGCTATCGTTAATGCCATCATTGCTATGGGTCAAACCTTATCACTTAAAGTCGTTGCAGAAGGGATTGAGACCAAGGAGCAGGCGCAATACCTGTCAGAAAAAGGCTGTATATACGGGCAGGGGTTCTTATTCAGTCCCTCCGTAAATCCTGAAGCGCTATTCGGTTAGTTGGATATCTATCTAAAATAAAATAGCCTCTGATGAGATGAAGTCTTATTTCATCGGAGGCTTCAAGCAATGATTTTCCAACCAAAGTCACATGCCCTAAAGAATCCATGTCACTTTGAAATTTTGACTGAGATTAACCAGTACTCAGCCAAAACATGACTACACCCACTGGCCAGCAACGAAACCGGAGCTCCAACACCACTGGAAGTTGTAGCCGCCTAACCAACCCGTCACGTCCATGACTTCACCGATAAAGTACAAGCCTTTGATATTTTTACACTCCATCGTTTTTGACGACAGATGGTCAGTATCCACACCGCCAAGCGTCACTTCTGCGGTTCGGTAACCTTCAGTGCCGTTGGGCGCAACGTTCCAGTTTTCTAAACGCGCTACAACGTCTGACAGTTCTTTGGGATTAAACTGCTTAAGCGGTTTGTCGGTTAGCTCTTTGCGTTCAATCAACACTTCCACTAACCGTTTTGGTAGTACTTTCGCCAGTGTGTTCTTCAAAGATTGATTTGGATGTTTCTCACGGCTGCGCTCAAGTAATACCGTAATATCCTCGTTCGGTACCAGATTGATTGAGACCTTTTGTCCTGCTCGCCAGAACGAAGAAATCTGCAAAACGGACGGACCGGATAAACCACGGTGAGTGAAAAGCAACGCTTCTTTGAACATAGTGCCGTCTTCTGCGGTGATTTCCGCAGGTACTGCAATACCAGACAGTTCAGCGAAGTCCTCTTTGTCTTCCTTATGCAGGGTAAAAGGTACCAATCCTGCTGTGGTTGGAATCACGGGGATGCCAAACTGCTCCGCAACCTTATAGCCAAATGGCGTCGCGCCCAGCTTTGGCATCGACAAACCGCCAGTGGCAATAACCAAAGAATCACACTCGACGACTTCAGTACCGGCATGCAGTCTGAAACCAGAGTCCATTTGCTCGATTGAGTGGGCGTCACATTGGTAACTTTGCTGAATATTTGGCATATCACATTCAGCCAGCAACATTTTTACGATGTCTTTAGCGGTAAATGCGTCCACACAGAACAGCTGACCATGATCGCGTTCTTCAAACTCGATACCATGCTTGCTAACCATTGAGATGAAATCCCAGTTGGTGTATTGCGACAGCGCCGATTTTACGAAGTGAGCATTTTGGCATAAGTAGTTATTCGCCGACACATCATAGTTGGTGAAGTTACAGCGACCGCCACCAGAAATAAGAATTTTTCGACCCGGCTTTTTAGCATGATCGAGCACTAACACACTACGGCCTCGCTTGCCTGCTTCTGCCGCACACATCAAACCCGCAGCGCCCGCGCCAATTACTACAACATCAAACTTCTTACTCATCGGTAACTCTTATACCTAGTGAAACCAAATAAAAAAGGATGTGCTAATTGCACATCCTTGCTTTCTTTAGGCGACATTCTACCGAGAAATGTTTTCCGGGAAAAGCGCTTAAATTCCAAGCATCACCAAAACGCCTTTCATTGCCCAAACCTAAAGGATAAAGGCCGCGAGTAGAGTCACACCGAGTAAGGCAGTGGAAAGGACAAACAGCTCACGTACACGTTCACACTTACTGGTGAATATCTCATCATGGTGATGATGATACTCTTTACTTTTAATGTAGTGGAACAAACGCACCTGTTTAGTGACATTTCCATGCGTCGTAAAAAACCCATTGCCATCCACCTGCTGATACAACAGCGGATGCGCTTCACGCATGATGTGAATTAAAGAACGAAGAGTGGTGAGATAACGGATCATATTGACTCCGGTTACTACCATTAGCGCAAATAAGATTGTGTCTCCACTGATCATCTTTTCCTCCCTACACCTTCAACAATGCTCAAGAGAAAAAGACGATCACTGCTACGTCTTTTAACCGCTACGTTATTGCGCTGGGGAACGCATTATGCAGCTGGAGCATCCATGATTGAAGATGAACCTTCTTTCGCCATTTGTGCCAGATCTTTATCGATGAAGAACAACGCTTTACCATCTTCACCAACCAATTCGATCTTATCTAAAATCCCTTTAAATAACTTCTCTTCTTCGTGCTGTTCAGCCACGTACCACTGCAGGAAGTTAAACGTTGAGTAATCTTGGCTTGTAAATGCGACGTGCGCCAACTTGTTGATTTGTTCCGTGATCATTTGTTCATGTTCATATGTCTCACGGAAAACATCACCCAGGCTCGCAAAATCATGCTTCGGTGCATCAATCGCGCCCAGAATCGGCATTGAGCCAGTTTCACTTACATAGGTGAAAAGGCGTTGCATGTGCTCCATCTCTTCTACAGCGTGAACGCGTAGAAACTGAGCGGCGCCTTCAAAACCTTTGTCTTCACACCAAGCACTCATTTGTAAGTATAGATTGGATGAGAAAAATTCTAGGTTAATTTGCTCATTCAATTGTTCGACCATAGTTTGAGACAGCATGTTAACTCCTATTTCAATTCATGCGTTTCATACAACTATAACATGATTAGCAGTTTATGACTTTGTACCTACACTTTTGATATGAGATCACTTCAGCAAAATTTATTAGGGCTTAATGCTAATCTGAAACTATGACCTTACCAAGGAGATAGCAATATGAGTTACAAACACATACTTGTGGCAGTCGATCTGTCAGATGACAGTAAAGTGTTGATTAAGAAAGCCGTATCGCTGGCGAAACCTCTGGATGCGAAAGTCTCTTTCATGCACATCGATGTGAACTATGCTGAGCTCTACACCGGGCTTATCGATATCAATATGGCCGAAGCCCAACATCAAGCCATGGAAGCCTCTCGCACGCAATTAGCAAACTTTGCAGAATTCGCCGAGTATCCAATCGCCCACACGTTAGTCGGCAGTGGTGATTTGAGTAATGAGCTGTGCGATACCATCCAAGATTACAATATTGATCTGGTTGTCTGTGGGCACCATCAAGATTTTTGGAGCAAGATTCTATCTGCGACACGCCAACTGATTAACCGCTCACCCGTCGATATGCTGGTCATACCGCTAAAAGACTGATTGGCGCTTTGATAAAACTTGGTTAGACTGCGGGCATATTTGTTACTGATAAAAGTTCTCATCTATGGCTTATCTATCTGCAGTCACCCTGCTTTGGGCATTTTCATTCAGCCTGATCGGTGTCTATCTTGCTGGTCAGGTTGATTCCTGGTTTTCGGTGTTTATGCGCGTGGCACTTGCCAGCATCGTATTTATCCCTTTCCTGAAATTCCGTGGGGTAAGCAAATCGCTGATCGCAAAATTGATGATCGTCGGCGGCTTCCAGCTCGGTTTGATGTATTGCTTCTACTACCAGTCTTTCTTGCTCCTTTCGGTTCCGGAAGTCCTGCTGTTCACGGTATTCACGCCTATCTACGTCACGCTGATTTATGACTTACTTAAAGGTCGTTTTTCACCTTGGTATTTGGTCACGGCATTGATTGCTGTTGTGGGAGCCGCATGGATTAAGTTTGCAGGCATCAATGAAAACTTCCTGCTGGGCTTTTTAGTCGTACAAGGCGCTAACCTCTGCTTTGCCATCGGTCAGGTGGGTTACAAATACATCATGGAAAATGAGCCTGTCGATCTGCCGCAGCATACCGTGTTTGGTTATTTCTACCTTGGCGCACTCTGCGTCGCAACGGTTGCGTTTGCGTTGATGGGCAACTTAGACAAACTGCCAACCACTGCGACTCAGTGGGGGATTCTGACTTACCTTGGCTTGATCGCATCTGGCTTTGGTTACTTCGCCTGGAACAAAGGCGCGACCATAGTGAATGCAGGCGCGCTTGCGGTGATGAACAATGCTTTGGTGCCGGCAGGTTTGATTGTGAATATCGTGATTTGGAACCGCGACGTCGACATTACTCGTTTGGCGATTGGCGGAGCAATCATCCTGTTCTCGCTTTGGGTCAACGAAACCTGGGTGAAAAAGCGTGTTGAAATGAGCTACGCGAATAAGTAACCGCCATTTATAGCGATAATAAAAAACGCTCTCAGATTCGAGAGCGTTTTTTTCGATTAATGCACCTTGGCTTGCTGGCTTTCGCTCATAAAAACGTTGAGTGGCGTTGGTAAGAGCACTTCCAGTTTGGCGTTGCGTTTTTCCAGTTTTCGCTGGCGTTTGAGTAGTTTTTGCTGCTTCTTCGCCACTTTTAGCAACTTCTTCTGCTGCTTGTACTGCTTTTTAAGCGCCTTTCTTGCCTTCTTAAGCGCTTTTTTATCCGCCAAGTCAAACAATGTTGGGGCTTTCAGAGCCACTGGCGCGACTGCTTTGGCTGCCAGTTTTTTCTCTTTCACTCTTTCCACCACACGTTTAACGATCGCCGCTTTTTCTGCGCTTTGCTCTGGAGTGACCGCAATCGGCTCTGCGGGTAACGCTTCCGACAGAAGACCGCACGCTTGTTGCTCATGGAGTGGTTTGGTCTGGCAAGCTTGCGGCGGGATAGCGGCAGGCTTACACAATGTGTTTTTCTCCGCTGAAGAGCGCGCGCACGAACGGCAGACAAATTTCGGCGCCACCACCAAGCGGTGAATATCACCAAGATTAGACGCAATCTGTTTGCGGTTCATTTTACATAGGCGTTTAGCCATACTACGACTCCAGCTAGCTTAAGAATAACTTCATCAAGACATGAAATAATAATAATTCTTACTTAGATATACAGTCAGTATGCCTGATTAGCAAGTGAAAACTATCAATTGGAGTGGGGAAAAGAAGGCAAGATCACAGCGCGACAAAAGCGCTGTGACAAAAAATATGGAGAGTCAGGAAGTTACGCCATAGAGGCTTTGACATACACGTCAAAACGATTTTTTTTGGTTTCTATCGCCATGCTTGGCTTTTTGTCATGTAACCAATTGGCATAATCCGGACGTTTGACCACCACACGCTTAGTTGCCAATGCCATTGCAGGTTCCAATAGATCATCCGCGTCCAAATCCCCACCAACCAAAGACTGGAATACGCGCATTTCTTTCTTCACTAAGGCAGATTTCTTTTTGTTTTCCGGGTGCGGGTACATCGGATCAAGGTACACCACATCTGGTCTCACAAAGTTACTGTCTTGCGCCAGTTGCTCCAATGCATCATGACTTGAGGCATGAATCAACGACATTCGCTCCGACACCCAGGCACCGATTTCAGGATCCTGTTTTGCCCTAGCCAAACCGTCATCCAACAGTGCAGCAACCACTGGGTGACGCTCAACCATCTGCACCTTACAGCCCAAAGAAGCCAGTACAAATGCGTCTCTTCCCAAACCCGCAGTGCCATCCAGAACGGTCGGCGTTGCGCCCTTATTCAGACCTGCTGCTTTTGCGATTGCCTGACCTTTGCCGCCGCCAAATTTACGACGATGCCCAACCGCTCCGCCAATCAAATCGACATAAATGGCACCCAGCTTGGGCTCATCAACTTTGCGCAACTCTAATTGCTCAGCAGTCAGCACCAAAGCAAAGTCACTGTCGTCAGAATGGGACAGCTGCCAGCGAGCAGCAAGTTCATCAAGATGAGGCTGTCGAGATGGGTCTTCACAAATCAATTGCAGTTGCAAAAGGAGGCTCCAATAAAAATCGCGGTAACTGGCGCTGAGTTTACCTCACTACTGGCTTTCTTGCAGTAACTGTACGAAGCTGAGCGGATAAGTATAGAATTAACCACTAATCTCATACCCTACGGAACGAATTGTATGACTGCGAGCATGCCAAAACTTGATGAACTCGATCGCGCAATCTTAAAAACATTGATGACCGACGCCAGAACACCTTATGCAGAAATGGCCAAACAGTTCGATGTCAGCCCTGCCACGATTCACGTGCGGATTGAGAAAATGAAGTCGGCTGAGATCATTGAGGGTACAGAGGTTATCGTCAATACCAAAAAGCTGGGTTACGATGTGTGTTGTTTTATCGGTATCAACCTTAACGCGGCTCGTGACTACCACTCTGCACTCGAAAAACTCAACGCGCTCGACGAAGTGGTTGAGGCCTATTACACCACCGGCGCGTATAACATCTTCGTCAAACTGATGTGTAAGTCGATTGAAGAGCTGCAATATGTCCTTATCGACAAGCTTCAGGCGATTGATGAAGTGCAGTCCACTGAGACCTTAATCTCGTTGCAAAACCCAATCAACCGCAACGTCAATCCATAGTTCTGGATTATGTAGTTTTCTACCTACGTCATTCCAGCGAGCCATAGCGAGACTAGGAATCTAATAGAAGCGTGCTGAAAAGTGTTAGAAAAAGCTTTAACAACAAAGTGCTAGGAAAGAAGATCCTGAATCACGCTCCTTCGTCGCTGTCCAGGATGACGGGGGTTATTTGTAGATGCCGTTCACGATTAAGTGAACGGCATTGATCTGAAGATTATCTTAACGCTTACGCTGCGATACCAGAATGACGCAGCAGAGCATCAATTTTCGGTTCACGGCCCCGGAAGCGTTTGAACAGCTCCATCGGCTCTTCACTGCCACCCATCTCCAGGATGTTGTTCAGGAAGCTCTGGCCAGTGTCTTTGTTAAAGATACCTTCCTCTTCAAAGCGTGAGAATGCATCCGAAGAGAGCACTTCTGCCCATAGGTAGCTGTAATAACCCGCGCTGTAACCACCAGCAAAAATGTGGCTAAAGCTGTGTGAAAAACGCGCCCACTCAACAGCAGGAACAACGGCAACTTTCTGCTTCACTTCAGCTAAAGTTTCCAACACACGCGCACCCACGTCAGGATCATATTCAGTGTGCAGTGTGAAGTCGAACAGACCGAACTCTAACTGACGTAGAATGCCCATCGCTGACTGGAAGTTCTTCGCTGCCAGCATTTTCTCCAGCATCTCTTTTGGCAGAGGCTCTCCGGTTTCGTAATGACCAGAAATAAACGCCAGTGCTTCTTCTTCCCAGCACCAGTTTTCTAGGAACTGACTTGGCAGCTCAACCGCATCCCAAGGCACACCGTTAATGCCAGATACCGCACCCGTATCCACTTGCGTCAGCATGTGGTGAATACCGTGACCAAATTCGTGGAATAGTGTTACCACTTCATCGTGGGTAAACAGTGCTGGCTTATCGCCAACCGGACGGTTGAAGTTACAGGTCAGGTAAGCCACTGGCGTTTGTAGCTCGCCAGTTTGCGTAATACGACGACCACGACAGTCATCCATCCACGCACCACCACGTTTGTGCTCACGTGCGTAAAGGTCTAAGTAAAAGCTACCGCGAAGCGTATCTTCTGCATCAAAGATATCGAAGAAACGAACTGACTTATGCCATGTGTCCACGCCTTCACGCTCTTTCACTGTCATGCCAAACACACGGTTTAGCACTTCAAACAGACCACTCACAACCTTAGATTCAGGGAAGTAAGGACGCAGCTCTTCATCTGAGATTTGGAACAAATGCTGTTTTTGCTTCTCGCTGTAGTAAGCGATATCCCACACGTTCAGCTCTTCGATACCGAACTCGCTTTTCGTGAATTGACGCAGCTCTTCAATCTCGCGCTCACCTTGTGGTTTAGCACGGGTAGCAAGATCGTTCAGGAAGCCGAGAACCTGATCCGTGGTTTCTGCCATTTTGGTCGCCAGAGACTTCTCACTAAAAGTGTTGAAGCCCAGCATACGTGCGATTTCGTGACGCAGTTTTAGCTGCTCTGTAATGATTTCGCTGTTGTCCCATTTACCTGCATTCGGACCACGATCAGACGCACGAGTAACGTACGCTTCATACACTTCCTGACGTAGTGCCTGATTATCACAGTACGTCATCACTGGCAGGTAAGAAGGAATATCCAATGTGATTAGGTAGCCATCAAGCTCTTTCGCTTCTGCCGCTGCTTTTGCTGCTGCCAGCGCAGACTCAGGCATACCTGCTAACTCTTTCTCATCCGTAATGTGTTTAGTCCAGCCCATGGTGGCATCTAACACGTTATTGGAGAATTTAGAGCCCAGCTCAGACATACGCTTGCTGATTTCACCGTAGCGGTGCTGCTCACCAGCAGGAAGTCCGATACCAGATAACTCAAAGTCACGCAACGCATCGGTAATCGTTTTTTGCTGCGCGCGAGTCAGCGTCGCAAACTCGTCACTGGCTTTGATCGCTTTGTACGCTTCGTACAAGCCTTTGTGCTGACCAACCCAAGTGCCGTACTCAGATAGAATAGGCAGACAACTTTCGTAGGCTTCACGCAGTGCTTCGCTGTTTACGACTGAGTTAATATGACCAACTGGCGACCAGATGCGGCTCAGACGGTCGTCTGTTTCTTCCATCGGCGCAATGATGCTTGCCCAAGTTGGATGCGCGTTATCTTTCAACACCTCTTCAACTTTGGCGCGGCAATCCGCTATCGCCTGCTCAATCGCAGGTTTGACGTGTTCTGGTTTAATTTGCGAAAACGGAGGCAGATCCGTAAACGTCAGAAGTGGATTAGACATGAATAATTCCTTTTGTGTTTTGGCTTTGTGACTACCTATAAAATAGGTCAACTCAAGGCGCAGGAAGCCAATAACATGGATGGAGGGATATCCGTTCCCCTTCTCTATGCAGCGAAGACCACTTGGGTCAACGAGAGCAACTCTGTCCTTGAGTCTGGTAATGCCTAAGTGAGGCTTTTACTCTATAGGTGTTTCGCACTATTGGAGTACGCACTCTCACTTAGGTTCAATATTTAGTAAGTATGGGTGATTTAAAGATATTTCAATAGTGATAAGACTATTCTTTGAGCAAAGCCGAAAGCATACTCTGCATCTTTAAACGACTCGGGTATAATACGCCCAATATTGCAAAATTTATTGTATCTGAAATCACAGACCACACTCAGTCAAAGAGTGTTTCGAGAGTTTAATTTGTTAAGTTACCGCCACAGCTTCCACGCAGGCAACCATGCTGACGTGGTAAAACACATCGTTCAAAGCCTCATCCTTGATGCGCTGAAACAAAAAGATAAGCCATTCGTTTATCACGATACCCACTCGGGTGTGGGCCGTTACGATCTGACTCACGAGTGGTCTGAAAAAACCGGCGAATACAAACAAGGCATCGCACGAATCTGGGATAACCCGAACATTCCTGAAGACATAAAGAGCTACATCGATGCCATCAAAGCGCTTAATAACGGCGATACGTTGCGTTACTACCCGGGCTCACCGCGTGTTGCGCGTGCTCAAATCCGCGAGCAAGACCGAATGGTATTAACGGAACTGCACCCTGCGGATCACCCTCTGCTGGAGCAAGAGTTCGACCGCGATCGTCAGGTAAGCATCTATAAAGAAGATGGTTTCCAACGCTTGAAAGCGAGTTTGCCGCCACAAGAACGCCGTGGTTTGGTGCTGATTGACCCGCCGTATGAACTAGCCAAAGAGTACCGTGATGTGGTGCAGGCAATTTACCAAAGCCACAAACGTTGGGCGACCGGCATCTACGCGATTTGGTATCCGGTTGTTAGCCGACTCGACATCGACGACATGATCGAAGGCTTAGAAGCACTGGGTATTCGCAAGATTCTGCAAATTGAGCTTGGCGTATCTCCCGACACCAACGAGCGCGGCATGACAGCATCGGGCATGATTGTGATTAACCCGCCATGGAAACTGGAAAGCCAGATGAAAGAGATTCTGCCGTTCCTGCAAGAAGCGATCGCCCCGGCGACGGGTCACTGGAAAGTCGACTGGATTGTGCCAGAGTAACGTTTACTCCACTGAAATACCTGAGCGCAGCGATTATTCGCTGCGCTTTTCTTTACTCTTCTCAACACATATATCCTCATTTTTGTGCCTCTCATCGCTATTTGTCATAAGCATTGTCGTTTTTTCCCATTTAGCAATTGGCAAGATTCGATTTATCATAGGTAAACATTCTTAACAAAATGTTGCGGCGATATTGAGTTAACATCTCATTACCCCAATGTATCTGTTAACCAGAAATTCATACGCTCTTGGAGAAAGTAATGGCGACTCATTTTGACTATATCTGTATTGGTGGCGGCAGTGGCGGCATCGCATCTGCAAACCGTGCGGCTATGTACGGCGCGAAAGTAGCGCTGATTGAAGCACAAGATCTTGGTGGCACCTGTGTAAACGTAGGTTGTGTACCAAAGAAAGTGATGTGGCATGGTGCGCAAATCGCAGAAGCAATGAACCTATACGCTGCAGATTACGGGTTTGATGTCGACGTGAAAGGTTTCGACTGGAGCAAACTGGTAGAGAGTCGCCAAGCCTACATTGGTCGAATCCACGAATCTTACGATCGTGTTCTAGGCAACAATAAAGTCAATGTCATCAGAGGCTTTGCGCGCTTTGTTTCAGGGGAAGGCATAGACGAGAAAACCGTTGAAGTAAACGGTGAACACTACACAGCGGATCACATCCTGATCGCAGTCGGTGGTCGTCCAACGATTCCAAACATCCCGGGCGCAGAATACGGCATCGATTCAAATGGCTTCTTCGACCTGGCTGAGCAACCAAAACGCGTAGCGGTTGTTGGTGCAGGCTACATCGCGGTTGAGATCGCAGGCGTACTACACGCACTAGGTACGGAAACGCACTTGTTCGTACGTAAAGAATCGCCGCTACGTAGCTTCGATCCAATGATCATCGAGACCTTGGTTGAAGTGATGGACGCTGAAGGTCCAAGACTGCATACGCACTCAATTCCAAAAGAAGTGGTAAAAGAAGCAGACGGCAGCCTGACTCTGCATCTGGAAAACGGCGAGAGCCAAAACGTTGACCAGCTAATCTGGGCAATCGGCCGTCACCCAGCAACGGACGCAATC
Source organism: Vibrio limimangrovi (assembly GCF_054064025.1). Taxonomy (NCBI): domain Bacteria; kingdom Pseudomonadati; phylum Pseudomonadota; class Gammaproteobacteria; order Vibrionales; family Vibrionaceae; genus Vibrio; species Vibrio limimangrovi. The sequence goes on along the minus strand of NZ_JBSUGF010000012.1, from coordinate 47,658 downwards.
AATCTGGCGTCAACTGGCGTTGCAACCAACGACAAAGGCTACATCAAGGTAGACGAATACCAGGAAACTAACGTGAAAGGCATCTACTGTGTAGGTGACATCATGGAAGGTGGTATCGAGCTAACGCCAGTAGCGGTTAAAGCAGGTCGCCAGCTATCTGAGCGTCTGTTCAACAACAAGCCAAACGCGAAGATGGATTACGACTTAGTTCCGACGGTTGTATTCAGCCACCCACCAATCGGTACCATCGGTCTGACTGAACCAGAAGCAATCGCAAAATACGGCGAAGACAACGTGAAAGTGTACAAATCCGGCTTCACAGCAATGTACACCGCGGTAACGAAACACCGTCAGCCATGTAAGATGAAACTGGTATGTGCTGGTGAAGAAGAAACGGTAGTTGGCCTGCACGGCATCGGCTTCACGGTTGACGAAATGATTCAGGGCTTCGGCGTAGCAATGAAGATGGGCGCGACAAAAGCAGACTTCGACTCAGTAGTAGCTATTCACCCTACTGGTTCAGAAGAGTTTGTTACCATGACGGGTTAGTGTAGGAAAAACATCTTACACACATAAATAAATCTGGAAAATAATCAACCACTGGCTATGCTGTATGTATGGCCAGTGGTTTTCTAGGTGAATTTATGTTTCTCATACAATCAAGCAATGTCTATAAACAGACAGAACTGTCAATCAGTGACAACACCTGCCAATGCTCTCCTGTTAAGACGAAGGGGAATATTGGCTCTCTCCCAACTCTTTTCAATGGTGATGGTTCATTCAACCATGAAGCCAATAGTTACCTCTTTTACCAAAAAGCCATTAAGGATGCTAAAGACCTTAATCCCTGCTCCCAAGCCCTTTACGCCTATTATCAATTCCTTGAAGATGAGAACTTAGCGTGGGATGCATTCCCTCCCGTCAAAAGGCTAAAACCAACTTACCTATTTCGCTCTCACCTACTAAAGCAGATTAAAAAGGGTGACTTGGCGCATAGCACTGCCAGCGTTCGAATGAACCAAATCGTCAATTACTATAAATGGTTGATGCATGACGGTTATCTAAAGATAAAGAACGAGAAAGAAGCGCCATTCAAAATGGAATTTGTTTCTGTTCAGAGCTCGGGAATATTAGCTCACGTTTCACCCACTTTTACCGTAGAAACAAGTGACCTACGCATTAAAGTCCCTAAAGATGCCGACAGTAGCAACATCCGGCCTCTCACTCCGTTGAGCCAAGAGTTACTGAGTATTCTCGCTCAATATCTACCCAAGGCTTCAGAGGAACTGCGCTTACAGGTGCTTATTTCTCTGGATACGGGTATGCGTATCCAAGAGATAGCTACGTTATCCACTAGAGCTATCGAGACAGCGACGCCTGTAGCTGAAAGTAAGCACCGTTTTGAGTTATCGATATCACCTCAAACAACAGGTGTGATGACCAAATACCTCAAGTCTCGCCAAGTAGAAATCTCTGCCGAGTTATTATCGACATTGAATGAATATCGCGTTTCAGAGCGAAGAATCAAACGGGTAAACAAGCTTGACCAAAAACTTGAAGCACTGCCGGAAATGGCAGATACGCTAAAGAAAGAGGTGCTTGAGCGATTGGAGCTATCTGAGCGTCACGAACCTTTGTTCGTCAGTGAGCAAGGTAACCCCGTAACCGCTAAGTCGATAGAAGCTCGTTGGACAGAGCTCAGATCCGAGATTAAACAGATCCATCCTACATTCACACATCGCTTTCATGACTTGCGCTCGACTTATGGCACTTATCGACTCAATGACATGCTTGAAGCAGGGCTATCTTCATCAGAAAGTTTGGGGCTACTAATGGGATGGATGGGGCACCGAAACGAATCAACCACTTGGAAATACTTACGCTACTTGAAGCGCAAAGAGGCTTTCAAAGTTAAGTTCGGCATTTTAGACGGCATCATGCATGAAGCATTAGGCGGTGTGAATGAGTAATATCACTTATTTGCACGGCTGGAAACCAGAGCTTTGTATTCAATTCGACGACAACTGTTTGGCCGACTTTAATCGCTTCATCGTCAAGGAATTTCCTTCAACAATAGCATTACAGCAGGGAGGTCACTTTGAAGATGCAAATAGGGAAGGCTTTATCCTTCAAATGAAATCTCGCTTTGATGACTTTATGGCCGAAGGGAAAAGCCACCATACACTATACGATACCTATCATCAGTGCTCTCTCTATCTCCGTTGGTGCAATGAGAACAATGAAGAGGCATTCACACAATACGCTACAGAAGCTTACTTTGGGTTTCTCTATAAAGAGGTATTGCTTGGAAAAATAAAGCGCTCTACCTACAGACATAAACGCTCTAAGATGCTGCGTCTATTTTGTGATTACTTAGACCTGCCAAGTACGTACTTCGACAGCATCACCATCACGGATGGAAGTGATGAAGACTCCTTTGAGGCTTATACTCGAAGTGACTTGAATCAATTACTGCCGTTTTTACGCAGCCTTTTTAAACAAACTGCCAAGCAGTTTATTGAGAATCCAGAAAAGCACATAGATGCTCATAAGAACGTCCCAACCATGACGTTTAACTGGAAGGGAAAGCAGTACAAACTATGTGGTGGTATCAGCAAAATGATGTGTGCGGGCACGTACCTACTGGCTTACTACACCTACGCCAATACCAGCGACTTATTCCAACTAAAGCAGCCAGATAACGCCTCTACATCAGTCGGTGAGATTTGGTACACCATGCCCGCTTTTAAGCGCCGAGCATTCAAAACCATCCAAGTTGAAATGGGCAATCATGAGCTGGACATCCCTAAATACGCAATGAGCTTCTTTGATATGCTGCTTGAAGCATCACGCCTGATTTCCACAGACCCCAACGCTACATTATTGCAAACGGTCACCTCAAAACAACGCGTTCCGATCAAGAGCGGAACTTTGCGAGATTTCTTCGGGGGATGGGTCGAAAAGCACTTTACCTTCACTGACCAAACAGGTCGTCGTTTGCGCCCTGTTATCAGTCGCTTTCGAGAAACGGGCGCACAAATCACGACTTACCATCAAGGTGAGTTGGTGAACGACATAATGCTCAACAACACTTCTAATACGAGAAAGCAAAACTACAGTAAGGGAAACCGAACTGCCAATAATGGGATGATACAAGATGCGATGTCCTTGCGAGAGCAAGAGATTAAGCATGGTGAAAGCACGAAAGAAGCTCAAAAGAGCTTAGGCATTGATGTGTTGGTTATCGAGGCAGAAAACAAAATCAACCTCCCTAACTTGAGTCGCACTCCGAACGGAGGAAGTTGCTCTGAGCCTTTTGGTGAAAAGTCAGAAAAGTACACAAGAAAAGCGCTCAAGCATGGATTGATTAAAGACGGTGAGAGATTGGCGTGTGCCGACTTACTTGGTTGTTTTGGTTGCCCAGACCAAGTCATAGTTCAATCTCTCTCAGACATTTGGTGCCTATTAAGCTTCAAAAGCTGTATTGAAGAATCCCTGTATCGCCACCTTGATGCTCATCACTACAAGAAAAACTTTGAAGACATCATTGTGTTTATTGATACCCAGATTCTACCAAACATTAAGACCTCTCTACTTAAAGCAGCAGAAGAAAAATTGGACGATGAGGGCTTACATCCGAACTGGGATGGTGCCGAGTCAGTGCTAAACCTCATTCCACCACAGGAGACATCCAAATGAGCAATGATAAATTCAATACTGATCATTTATATCTAGCTGACTTTCCCGTTGAGCATAAAGTCCAGCCTGCCGATATTGTCACCTTGTACCATGAGCAGCGATTCGACGAAATGGATGCCGTGGTTGTTTGCCGAGATAAAGACGGAAATATCACCGCCACCTTCGGCCAAAGCAATTGGAATTGCTTTGCTTTTTCACGCAAAAAAGACAAGAACAATCTTAATTTTTCACAATTAGATTCCTATCCAGAATTACAACGAGAATTGAAATTGATCACTTACGGTTGGTTACTTAATCTCTCTCCAACAAAAAGAACGGCACCAAAGTTTTCAACCGTTCAAAGCCGACTTTGCAAAGCTTTGGCAACCTACCGATTTCTCGCACAAGAAAGTGCGCACTCTCTCTCTGCACTTTCATCTTCCAGTCTACGTCAGAAATTCGATGAGCACTTTGTCGAGAGTGGGTTTAGCTCTGGCTCACTTGGGCAGGTATTTACAGCCATCAACACAGCTATAGAGTACTCCCCTTGGCATAAGATAGCTTTAAGCCTTGCTCGTATCGAATCAAAAAAAGAAGCTAGGCGATTAAATGGCATAGGACAGCAACAAACATTGGTTATTCCTGAACGCCTTTGTCACGCCATCTATGGCGAAGCAATGGCTCTTATTGAAGAAGCGTTCCCTCATGCCACGCTCATTGCCAATACTGAGCGTGACCTCCAAGATAACTACATGCAAGGGAAGCAAATCTTAGAAGATAAGGTGAAATCTGGCGGTATCTTCACATTCATGAATCCAGATGGGAGCATTGAAACCCAAAAGTTTGCTACGAATATTGCATATAATCAACCCAAGCAACCAAATGAGCTGATTAAGCCACTGGCAAGAAAGCTTCCCAATATCCCCTTGAAGAATGGTGATGATTTTAAGCGCTACTTAGGGCAACTAATCACGGCAAGTTACATTGTGTGTGGCGGTTTTAGTGGTATGCGTGATAGCGAACTGGATAAACTCACTTCGAATAGCTATTACCAAGACTCACTGAGCGGCCGAGATCTTCACCTTCTTCAATCTCATACGTTTAAATTGGGTGAAAAACGAGAAACGTGGGTCACGGCGGCCGTATCAAAAACCGCGATTGATTTGATGTCCATCCTCACAAAAAGATGGCGAGAAAAAGCGCAATACCCCGATGAGGAATACGCAAATTCTCTTTGGGTGAATCAAACTCTCCGCTCTCATGCGCCGAAATTAATTTCAAATTGGAATGAACGGCTAAAACGGTTCTGTAAACAGTTTGATTTTGTTGTGACTGATGAAGATTACCAAGAGTGTGTGGAGTCGAACCCTCGCTCACAGGTTAAAATTGAAAAGCAGGTTGTGGTTGGTCAACCTTGGCCTCTGAGTACTCACCAATTTAGACGCACCCTAGCGTTTTACTGCGTGAAGAACAGGTTAGGAACGCTGGTAGCACTAAAGCAGCAATTTAAGCACCTATATCTATCGATGACAGAGTGGTATACCAACGGTGGTAAACTGGCGAGTCTGCAAGATTTAAAGGTGGATACGAAAATACAGCAAGCACTCGAAGAGATTAATGCTGAAACCACCGCGAATAAAATCTTTAAACAATGGCACTCTGATGAAAAACTCTCAGGTTCTCACGGTAAAGCCATAATGAAGATGCGAGGTGATGTTCCGACGATCTACAGTTCATGGGACGTTATCTACAGAGCAGTCAAAGAAGGAAAGCTGACCCTTCACGGCACAAGTCATAGCTACTGTAAAAATGGATACAATTGCGATATGGATGGAGTGGTAATGCCTCAATTCTGTGTTGATTGTAGTTCTGGCAGTAGCATCATTGATGAGCAGCAAGCTAAGTGGTGGCAGAAAAAGCACCGAAGCTTAACAACTTATATGGCTTATGGTGACGATATATCGGTAACAGACAGAAGTCACTATATTACTCAAATTAGGGCGGCAGAAAACGTGATGCAAGATTTTGGTATGGAATTTACGGCCTTTGAAGCAGAACTAGCCGTGATGGAGATTTAGGCATGGGGAAAAGTGAAAATACACTCGTTGCGCTAGAAGCTGCTTTAGACCGAATTGCTAAAGGGAAACCCAGACGGATACCTACTCATCGTAAGCTCAGTGTGAGAGCCGTTGAAGAAGAAGCAAACTTGGGTAATGGCAGTGGTTATTACTACCCTGATTTTGTTGAAAAGGTTAAAAAGACCAAAGCTGAAATTGCGGCAGGCAAAGGTGAAATCATCCGGCCAGAGGTCCAGACGGTACGTGCAAAGCTGAACGAGGAAAAGCGCATCAAGGATAACTTCAAGGCCAAGTATGAGATCGAACGGGAGAAGCTAGCCCTTTTCTCGGCTGCACAACACCATCTAAACGACAAGCTTGTTCAGGCGTTAGCTCGTATCGATGACCTTGAGTATGAGAATGCGGAGCTTAAGGAGGAACTTGCCAAACTGAAAAGGAGCAAGGTCGTGCCGATTAAATAGTGCAGCCCCTTATGCCCACTTGATGCGCACCTCAAGTGGGCATGCTTCTAGCTAGTTATTGGACAAAACCTTCTTAGCTCATAAGGCTTAGAGCTAGCTGTTCAGATAAGAAAAAGTACCTGAAACCTTAAATGTTATACACCTTTTATCAGCGCTTTCCAGTCCACATACTTACCGATGTTGGTTAGATTACTTTGGTCAATATAACGTGACTTGAGGTATCGTTGACAAAGAGAAACATATTCTAAAACTGCTTGATAAACCTGATCACTATCCGCCGAACGGGGAAAACTTATCTCAGGCACTAACTTATGAGTCACATACTTAAATTGCTTTCTACGTGATTTTACAAAACGTTTCTTATCATCCTGCCAATATGAACCACGTATTTGATTGCCCATGATATGTATCTCTATGTACCCAATAACCTCATTAAAGTCCCATGCCCCACCGTATGTATCACATAGGTGTGCTCTAAAACGATTAAACCAATGAGGGTCTTTGATAGCGTACTCTCTTTTAAACTGCTCATCTGGTCCACCAAATATCGACTTTTCTATAAATAACTCTCGTTGAGTGTAATACTTTCGTTTTTCGATTCGATAGACTGGGAGAGTTACAATATTAATAGATTTCAAGCCAATACCTCTATAAATTGAGCCGTTGGTGCATAACGCTAAGCTAAGTGACTACAAACGCCCCACTAAACGTAAAATTACCACCGTAGATACATAAAGCCAATCTGAACTAAAACCGCCACGCGTTTGCAGTCCGACTTAAGCGACGTGTTATATTGTGGCTTCGTAGTTCTTTTTAACCATTTCTAGTATGCGCTTTAGATACCTAGAAAAGATTTTGTCCCACTCTGAAATTAAAGTTGAAGCATCTGCATCATGATATAGAAAACCGCTTTCATGATTGGCGGAGTAACCTTTCAATTTGCCCTGTCGAAGAGCATGACGGTCTAAAATAAAGCTATGTTCTTTGACTTGTCTACCACCGCGATTTGCGCCATGAGCAGCAAAACTGTTTCGAATATCAAAGATTGTACAGCCTTGAATTTCGCTTAATTCAAACTCTATCCCCATTTTTCTAAGAAGAACTAACATGGCTTGCTGCTGCATATAAACAGCATTAAGGACACCATAGAAGTACAAATACAACTCACCAAAAGATAGCGACTGATTTCGCTCGAAGAACGAATGTTTTGCTAATTGGGTGTCTTCTAATAGGTAAAAACTGTCAATGATTGAGTTGTAAGCGTCACTCGTAGCCACAGATACTATGGGATATAGCTCTTCATCATGGTCAACATTACAAGAATGGTCAGAGATAATCTCCCGAGTCAAAGCTATTATTTCATCAATTTCCAAACGCTGAACTCCAAAAACAATATAAGGCCCAGTTAAAGGGTGAAGCACGCAATGACCAAGCCACCGCATTGCACTTCAACATTGAACAATTTGTTAGGCACCATTTGCCCTCATGTTGAATTCGTCAGCTAAGAAATTGGCATTCTTTATATACTGACGTGCTGTTGCAGTGGTTATATCTGAGTCAGTCGCATGTACCGCCTTATTACGCAATAAACGTAGCTCTTGATGAGCGGTTTGGAATGCGTCGATATCTAAATTTCGTTCTCTTGCGAGTTTGAACAGACCTTGATGAGAAATATCCTGAGGAAATCCGTTGGCAATACAAAAGGCACTAGTTGCCTTTTGCACTTTCAGCCATGCTTCCAAAACTGCAGCCCTAGGTGATGTTTCAGCTAAGTCTTCAAGAGCCACAGATGTCCCTGCAGTATCAACCCCCACCTTAACTTCCTCACTTTGTTCAAACGAGACTAATTTTTCTAATCGTTCTTGGAATTCTGCTTCTATTTCACCGTACTTAAACTTAGATACGCGCCCAAGTAACTTCCCCATAGGCTCTTTCAAGATCAGTATGCATAGGAGCACTGTTATTGGCCATGCAAGGGAATCGATTATTGATGCTACAAATTCGAGTGTCTTCATATAACTATTTTTCTACGTACTGCTCTGCTGGTGCCTAACGTTAAGCTAAGTGGCTGCAAACACCACCATCCCTCAAATAACCACCGTAATCACATTAGCCAACTTGAACCAAAACTGCCACAGGTTTGCAGTCCGACTTGAGCGCCTTGTTATGTGTTAATTCCATTCGTTGATATAGTCGATTGCAAATTCTATATATGCTATTAACTCTTCAACGCATTGAGGGAAATAATACTCAGCATCATCAGGGTGTAAGTTGTCTTTAGGCAATAATGTGTATTCAATTTCATCGTTGAACAAAGGGTAAAGATTATGAGTAAGGTAGTTCCGACGAACCAGTATAAACGCCAAAACTTCACTAAGCTCCTCAGTGACTAATTCATGTTCTTTACAGCTCCCAACAAGTTGACCTAACATAGCTCGGCTAAGGTTGTATCGCACTTTAATACTACTCGCGAGAACAATTGACTTTAATGCCGATTCCAACTTTCCAGACATCAATAACAATCGCCCCAAGCTTTCACAGAAACGCTCACTTTTGAGTAACTCATCATAAAACTCTAAAGACATTTCTGGATTACTCCTTTACACATGGACAGTTAAGGGGTGAACAACCCAATACCGAAGCCGCTGCATACCGCCTTAAACAAAGGAACTACGTTCAGTTTCTAACTGCCTGTGTACATTTTCCTTATGTTCTCTGGCCATTTACTTGTGTCTTTACCAAAGATAGATACCATTTCACCATACTCTTTACTTTTCTCGTTTTTTTCTCCAATGGCAAGAAGCCTTTCATATTCGGCATAATGAAAGGTGCTTAATGAATGGAAGGAAAGTTTATCTTTCTCATTTTTCTCCCGTTTAGCACATAGCTCAAGCTTGGAGTAAAGCCTGTGTAATCCCAAGTTTTCAAATGCTTGTTGGATTTCTTGGCATGTATGAGCAAAACAAGTCTTGTTATAGATGGAGATTTTAGGGATCAGCATTTCTGTACAATACTCATTAAGCTCATCGTATCGTCCAGCTTTCTGAAAGTAGGGGATAACCTTTATCAGCGCCGCTTCATCAGGCTCGCATTGTGTGTATACCTCATTCAATACCTCAATAGCTTTGTTAAAATCCTTGTCCCTTGCAAATGCGCTTGCTCTTTTAACTAATGTGTGTGTATCCATACAGTCCTCTAGTACGAAGTGGGCCTGAACCCTATTTGTAGCTCATCGAAAAGTTTGAATGGTAATCAACTAAACACATAATGAAACATTAGCTAAATTGGGTCAAACAGGGATAACTCAAGATGTTGCGAGCAACAGTTCTAAGAAGAAAAGGGGCATTTTCAATTTAGCAAAGCAAGGCGGTTCCCAACCTTCGGATAACTTCTCGTATCCCAAAACGTCAAAGATCACCGTTGTCGGCGGTGGTCAATTTGCAATAAAATGGATATAACCTTCCATCCCTGAACCGTGGTGTCAGATTCAGTTTATTCAGGATTCGCCTCAATGTATTCGATGCACTAACTTGAGTGGATCATGCTCCCTTGATCAAGAGTGCTTAGAAGAAAGGATATGGAATCCTTTCTCATAGGTTGCACATCTACTGGGAAGTCGTATCTATCACAGATGTCTTCGATGCTTGCATGTAATTTTTGCAGATCTAACCTTTTGACTCTTGCTCTCATTGATTCCGTCTTATGCATGATAAACTCTTCAATAATGAAGTTTAGATAAACCCGCACAATGGTTTCTTCTTCCACCGCTTTAAGAGTTGTTGGTGCTAACTCTATAATATATTTGGATAACCATACAGATTCATGGTCTCGTCTTTTATGGGCTGTGTTTTTTAGAGGGCTACCGATGCCTTTATTCTGTTTTAAAGTAATGTAGGCTCTTAGTTCTGCTAGCTGCATTATCGTTTGGGAATAGAGAACCTGTTGAAAAACTCCAAATAGAGCAGGACTGTGGCTGTTGAGTGCTTCTTCAGACTGAGTTAGCCGACTTAGCGTATGATATATGTTGGTAAGGTTAACTAACTGCTGGGTTATGCTGTGCATTGCGAACACCTCTTATTTTGTTAAATGCACAACTCATTTTGCACATAAAACACTCGAATGCAAAAGTACGTTTTGCTCCTCTATAACAACAGGTCAGTCAGTATTAGCAATATTTATTGTATTGTCGGCGTTTGTTTTTGCAAATACACACCAAGTTGCAAATACTGCGTAATTAGTGGCATTTCACCCAATAAAATTGAACAACATAAGGCTTTAATCATGAACAAGACTCTAGTCACAATTGCTGTACTTTTACCTGCTCTACAAGGTTGTGTTTCTACACCTGAAGCCGAGCCCATGAAGCATGAAGAAGTAAGCGCTGTTACCTACGATTACACGATCAATAACACAGAAAAGAGTACACTATGGATGCGAGCAAGAGGACACTTTGCCACCGTCTATGGTGATAGTCGTTCTGTCATTAGACTTGAAGATGAAGATGAAGGATTGATAATTGGCAAAGGAGCTGTCAATTGGAATATTTATGGTGGAGCATTAAACCTAACCTGTAGCTCCGAGTATAACATCAGATTCATGGCGAAAGACAACAAGGCAAGATTACAACTAGAGTTGATTAATGGCGTACCTACTTATTCGCGTTGCAATGGGTGGCCCCTTCCTAGCCGTTACGGATACAATCAGATTTTAAGCTCTTATAAAGACCTATCTATGGGGTTAGAGTCAGCTTTAAATGGTAAAGGAAAGATAGAAGCATTTAGTGATTTTTAGCTACATAAAGACCAATTATCACAAAACCGTAAATATGAATAGTAGAGCCAACAAACTAAGGCAATGACGCCCAGTTACAGTCTGTGTTTTTTTGCTAATTTGTATAACAATGCAGACAATAATTACTCGTTAGGAACTCCGTTTCTTAACGTTTATGTGAGTTTCCGTGCATTGAAACTGTGAGGCCTGCTATTAGTAAAAGTCGGGCTATTTTTTAGTGGGGATTATCAGCGTTCTGTTGCTCAAGCTTGGAAAGGGGCATTTTTGATTCAGGCTAATTTGTGCAGAAGTAATTTGTGCAATAGGCTGTTGCACAATTTGGCCAGATGGAAGTTATTGCAACAGTCCAACTGCCGAGAAATCCGTATTGCTAGTTAGTGCTATGAGAGCGATCTACACCAAAGTTTTCATCTGGAAGGTCTTGCTCATCATCGAACATTACAATGCTTCGACGATGCTCCTTTAGAGCAGATAACGCAACTTGAAAACAACTTTCACACATATCAAGGTGGTGAGTAATGCCGTCCATTTTTGACCCAAAACCCCAGTTGGCAGTCAGTTCACCAACCTCTTCTAACTGAACGCCATTTGAATCGACCATCACGCTAACACCACAAATATCACAATGTCGATCAACAACGACCTCTATCGTTTTTTGTCCATAAACTTTCATTGTGAACTCCTGTCGCTGATAAGATTAATCATTACTTGGATGTTAGCCAGTACCAAATAACGACCAAGTAGTAGCTGAAAATTATAGCTGTCCTAAAGGCAACTGAACAACAATTACCAAAGTCACTGAATAATCATCGTGACTCAACGAAGTAGCCGCTTATGTAGCCACGTTAAACGTATTAGCAAAAACTAAGTCATATGACAGAGCATCAGGGAACAGGCTCAATTGACGCTGGCACACAATGGGGCAAAGGTGTGTTTGCCGTATTCACCTAATTGCTGATCACATAATTAGGTAACAGCTTGTTGACTTAATTTCGGGGCACTATGGTATTCATCACGCAAGTTGCGTCACGCAGTCTGCGTGATAGATCTGTAACTCGCTACGGAACAGAAGTGCGGTGCAGTTCTTAAATGGGGAAATGTTTTTCCTCATACTCCTCAACTAATGCAGCTAGCCTTTCAAGTTCGTCACCTTCTGGTGTTCCTGGTTCGGCTGCATCAAACAGAGATTCAATTCGCTTCAATGCGGCTTTGTAATCACTTTCAGAGGGTTCAAAGCCCAATTCATCCAATGTTGCTGCAGCCAGCTCATCAGCATGTGCAGTATGGGGTGTCATCCCCTCAACCATTTCTTTTTCTGACAACCGTTTTTTGCTCATAGCTCGCTTTTCTATTCAAAATGACATTGGATAATTTATAGCATAATGAGTTACTAGCTATAACGTAAGGACTGCCCTGAAGTAAGTAATGGGGCAGAACCGATTCAGGATAACCTGTAAGATCTGTGCCCACTGTGAAGACTCTAATGAACACGCCGACGGACAGAAAAAAGCCCCGCATTAGCGAGGCTCGATGATGTTTATTTGTAGTACTGGTGACGCCTTTTTGAATTATGCTTCCAGCACTTCGCAACGTCATATACGCATGCTGGATAATCATCCCAAGGGTCGGCTAGTGCTTTTCCTCTAGCTGCTCTCAGTTTTATTGGATACCCTCGACACTCGATTTCATGGAGGAAAAAGTAACTCTTTTCCTGCTTGGTTGAAAAGTGTTTATGAGTCCCACTACGTACACGAGGATACACATCCCACAGATAATGCCCATACGCCTTGTCTCGGCTTCGGTACTGTTGCTTTAGTTTTTTCATTTACCCTCCAGGTTTACATTACCTAGAAGGGATCCTTTGCAAAGTAGTTCATCTTAAAACCTATCAACTTCGTCTGTTGTGACCGATTTCCGTCAAGATTTTCTTGCTCGAAGCATACACAACAATACGACATTTGGATTAGTTCAGTATAGCAAAAGTCAGTTTACCGACAATTGGGGACAGCATGTAGCTAGCAAGGTTAGGGGCATTTCAGTGTTACCAAATGCTAAGTATGACTTTCAGTGACAATGTGTAATCAAGTATGGAGAGCATCATACTTGCTCATATTCACGCATAATCCGCCTGCCCAATGATATGAAAGCAAACGCTTTTCTGGCAGAGTAGAATTTTAGCCAGAATAGCGTAGGTATCTAATGAATCGTGCATTCCAGTTTTTGATTGTCGCTTTGTTCGTCAACTCCGTGCCGGCACAGGCGCTTGTCAAAATGTCCAGCAGTGGCCTTTGCCATGACGAGAACAGCAGCTACTACAGTCGTACTAAGAACTTTACCCCGTATGACACGCTAGAATTATGTTTGAACGCAGGCGGAAAACTGCCAGCCGGTTACAGTAGCTCTGATTCACTTAGCTCCGACTACTCACGCGACCAGTTTGGGCATGGGTGGGCGGATGTCGATCACGATGGACAGGATACGAGACAAGAGATACTTATCGCTCAGAATACCGGTAACCTGAACTATAATGAGCACGGTCGTGTTGTCAGTGGCCGATGGATTTCGATGTATAGCGGTAAAATATACTACAACGCATCTGACCTAGATATTGACCACATTGTACCTCTGAGCTGGGCGTGGAAGCACGGCGCAGACCAGTGGACAAAAGATACCCGTAAGCTGTTTGCTAATGACCCTCGTAATTTGGTTGCGGTAGGTGCATCGCTCAATCGTTCAAAAGGTGACAAAGGACTGGATGAGTGGTTACCGCCGGCCAACCAGAAACAATACAGGCTGAGATTCCAGCGAATAGTTAAGCTTTACGGACTGAATTAACAAGCCTGGAGAAATTGAACGTTGGACGTTCGCTCAAAGAAATTCCACGCCTGTCGCGGCGGCGAATGACATGGACAAAAGGTATTTAGAGATATTGTAACTTCTGAGGCACATTGGATTAGAAAAATCTAATGTGCCTACATAGCTTGGATGAAGATGATGAGTAAAAAAAGGTTCTCTGAAAAAGAATTGGTGGAAGGAATGACTCCCTATCATGCTCATATGGCTGGTTTTAAAGCAGCAGACAATATTCTGTCATCCTGGGACTGCACAAATAGACAGATTCAAAAAATTCTTAATATTTCCAAGTTATCTTACGATGAATTTAAGACGAATCAGAAACAAATAACGTTAAGTAACGACCAATTGGTGCGAGTTAGCTACATACTCAACATTCACAATGTCTTACGAGTTATATTTAATAATTCCGACAATGTTAAAGGCTTTATGTCGATGATAAATCATAATGATGATTTTTCTGGGAGGTCGCCAATTCAAGTTATTGAATCAGGGATACTTGGTGATTTACAAAAGGTATACAAACATATTGATAGATTGCAAAGAAACGGGCTGATGTGTGATTTATAGAGATGTTATATGCCATCAATCCCTTTAAGCGTTATACCCCACATCCAAAACGTTCATGACTCGACCTCGACAATAGTATCATTTTTATTTCCCAAAGTTTGGGTTAGTAGGTAGGAATATTAACCGAAAATTTAACCACATTTACGGTTGAAACTGAATTTCCCAAAAAATTGGGTTGAATGGCTGTAAGATTAACTAAAAATTTAACAAAATTTACGGTTGAATCAGGTTATTTTGTTTTTAACGCTTGTATTTTTCTTCAGCTTTTTAGGTCTTCTGGGGTGTTTTTCTCTAGCTCCTCCTCATATTCAGCCACATGTGAACTTTTGGTGTGTAGAGTGCCAAAACCAATAGCTAAATTTTAGGCCATAGCGATACATACAAAGTGATGTAGGAAGCTGAGATAAATTAGAATGGGGCAAAGAGTGCTAGCGAAGATCGTGCTGCCACGTCTATGGACAGAAATGAGTTTGGTAACGTCACCCGTATTTTGTCACCCGTATTAGATTCCATAGGTCAAAAGCTAAACCACGATCTCTGTCTTCTAAATCTATCGGTAATTGAAAAAACGGAGCGTTTATACATGGTTAACAGTGGCATCAAAACCGCTGGTCTTGCCTGTCTATGGATTTCGCAAAAGTTTGAGTTAGTAGATAGGAGTATTAATTAACCGAAAATTAAACCTCATTTACGGTTGAACCTGAATTTACTCAAAAATTGAGGGGAATAGCAGTAAGATTAACCGAAAATTTAACAAAATTTACGGTTGAATCAGGTGACTCGTTGTTAACGTTTGTATTTTTTCTTCAGTTTTTTTAGTACTTCTGGATTGTTTTTCTCTAGCTCTTTCTCATATTCATCCATATGTCTCGAGAGCCAAATGTGAACTTCTTGTGCATAGAGCGAAAAAACACCAATTGCTAAACTCAATGCGAATATTATATGTAGAAACAACATCCTAGTCCTCTCATGATTTGTGTAGACTATAAGTCATAGAAGCCAGCGGAACTATGCTAGGTTGCTAATACCAAGTTTGTTTAGCTTTTCTATCAAGGTAACCCTACTGTCTGCAACCTCTGAAGTACGTTCCTTTTAGATGATCACCTATCAGTGAAAATTCGTAGATTTTCGCACTTCATTTTAGGTACAAAAACACCTTACATTCATATATATAAGGACAATTAAACCCTTCAGACTACCAGGTAATTCGCACTCATGTAAGTATCAGAATCGCGTTTAGCTAATCATTAAATCTCGACCGAGTTCATATTAGGCATAGTTAAAATGATGCTTCATAAAAAATTCCAGATAGCATCCTCTTTCTAACGCTCTTTCTTCGATCTGCTTCCACAACACGGGTAAATAGGTCTTTAGAACTTCAACAGCCGATTGATAGTATTCATCCACACAGTCCCCATCAGCTGCTTTTAGCCAATCAGAAGGAGTTAAAAGGGTCAACCCTTGGTGGTAGTATTCAGGAATAGCTTTACGAATTGATTCTTCAGTACCGCTGGCGACATAAATTGTAACGCCTTCACCCGTCGCGTAATAATGGCTAACACCTACATAAAACATATTAACTCCTGACATCCTATTGCTCAATGAAAGTAACTTCACTGATAATAAAAATTCTAAAACTCCAACACATTTCTGAAAACGCCCTAACTAGCATAATAAGTTATTAACCATAATGTAATGTTCGTTCTGAAACATTTTTGGGGCATAAGCATTGCCAGCAATGTCTGGATGTTCAGGTAGATTTGAACTCGACAGGTTACAAGCATACACTGATGCTTGCTATGAGAAACGCGGCTTCGGCTCCACTCGTAGACAGATTAATCCAAATAGCCCTGTTCTCTTCCGCTCATCGAGTATTGACCGCAGGTAGCGCGTGATAGAGCCACTTCTAGTGGCTCTTGTCGTATTCACCTAATGGTGTAATCACACAATTAGGAAACAGCATGTTTCCCCAGAGTTTGTGAAAATTGTGCAACAACCTGCTGCACAATTAAGTCAACTGGTTGTTGACTTAATTTCGGGGCACTATTGTGTTCATCACGCAAGTTGCGTCACGCAGTCTGCGTGATAGATCTGTAACTCGCTACGGAACAAAAGTGCGTTGCAGTACTTAAATGGGGAAATGTTTTTCCTCATACTCCTCAACCAATGCAGCTTTGTAATCACTTTCAGAGGGTTTAAGGCACAATTCATCCAATGTTACCGCAGCCAGCTCATCAGCATTTGCAGTATGGGGTGTCATCCCCTCAACCAGTTCTTTTTCTGACAACCGTTTTTTGCTCATAGCTAGCTTTTCCATTCAAATGACATTAGATAATTTATAGCATAATGAGTTACTAGCTATAACGTAAGGTCTGTCCTGAAGCACGCAATGGGGCAAAAACGAGTTTGATGCTGAAAGACATCAGTGTGAAAGACATCAGCCCCTCCTTCCATTGAAAGCACACCTTAAAGAAGTGACTAATTTTCTGGAAACTGATAACATCAAAACTCAAGTTTTAGGAAAAATAGCTAAAAATTACTATTTTTCTGGAAAAGGCTAATAAGCCTTTTCACACAAACCTTTCCAGATTTATTGCTGATACCACCTGTGCAGGTAACAATTGACCATGCGTTAATCGCAAACAAATCAAGCACAAAGGGTCATCTTCAGATGACCCTTTTTCATTCTTTGCTTTCCTCAAGCAAAGAAAGTCACACAATGAAGCAAAAATAACCACAAGGTGACAAACATGAATCTCGATCCTGTAATCGGTGCATTAAAAACCATTCACGAACGCAAACCAAACTTTCAACCGAAAGCGGCATTTATTCTGGGCTCCGGCTTGGGTGTATTGGCAGACGAACTGCAAGACAAAGTGGTGATTCCATACGAAGAGCTGGAAGGCTTTCCGGTCAGTACCGTACAAGGGCACTCCGGAGAACTTGTACTTGGCACAATGAACGGCGTCGACGTGGTGTGCATGAAAGGTCGCGGTCACTACTATGAGCACGGTTCAATGAAAGTGATGACCACTCCGGTGCGCACATTCAAAAAGCTGGGGTGTGAGTTTTTACTGGTGACCAATGCGGCGGGTTCACTTCGTCCTGAACGTATTGATGTAGGCTCATTGGTCGTATTTAGCGATCACATCAATACCATGCCGGAATCACCGATGGTTGGACCTAATGACGATGAATACGGTCCGCGTTTCTTCAGCTTAGCCAATGCGTACGACAAAGATCTGCGCGCCGAAGCATTTGAAGTCGGTAAAGCGAACAACATTCATCTTAACGAAGGTGTGTTTGTCTCTTACACAGGCCCAAACTTTGAGACAGCAGCAGAAATTCGCATGATGCAGGTGATTGGCGGCGATGTGGTAGGCATGTCCGTGGTACCAGAAGTAATTTCTGCAGCGCATTGCGGCTTACCGGTATTAGCGGTGTGCGCGATCACCAACATGGCTGAAGGTCTGGGCGATGTGGAGCTTTCTCACGAGCAAACACTGAAATGCGCTAAACTGGCTGAAGCCGATTTCATCCACTTTATTAAGAGCTTTATGAAGCATCATTTCTAACGCGTCTTAAGGTCGAAAAAAGGGTCATCAAGTACATTGACGACCCTTTTTCGTATCACATATTAGTAGGAGTTATGGAGCAATTTCAGCGTGTTAGTGCGAATTACTTAACCGCACGAACCAATTCAGCAAGACCTTCCCAATCGCCATTGTCCATCAATGCCGTTGGAACCATCCAGGTACCACCACATGCGATAACGGATTTAATCGCCAGATAATCTTCCACGTTAGAAGGGCTTACGCCGCCTGTTGGCATAAAGTTTACCGGGTAAACTGCCGTCAGAGCTTTTAGCATGTTCACACCGCCTGATGGCTCTGCCGGGAAGAACTTCAGGGTACGCAGCCCCATTTCCATCGCTTGCTCAACCAAGCTTGGATTGTTCACACCCGGTACAATCGCGATATTACGCTGCTGACAGTATTTCACGGTAGTTGGGTTAAAGCCTGGGCTAACGATGAAATCCGCACCCGCATCAATCGCGAGATCAACCTGCTCAGTTGTCAGCACTGTACCCGCGCCAATAAGCAAATCCGGATACGCGTCACGCATGATACGAATGGACTCAGCCGCTGCATCAGTGCGGAATGTCACTTCGGCACATGGCAGGCCGTTTTCTACCAACACTTTAGCCAGTGGCAAAGCGTGTGCGACATCGTTGATAGCAATAACCGGGACGATTTTGATTTCTTTTAATCGTTGTTCAAGTGTCATGGGTAACCTCTAAAGAAGAAAGCTTAATGTTGCTACGATAATAAACGCGATACCACCAAGTAAAGTTTCCATTACCGTCCAAGTTTTTAATGTGGTTTTCTCATCCATTTCCAGTAATCGAGAAACCAACCAGAAACCAGAGTCATTGAAGTGTGAAAGGACCGTTGCACCACCAGCAATAGCAATCACGATAAAGCATAGGTCAAGCTCGCTTAGACCGGTTGTTACAGCAACAACAGGCGAGATAAGCGCCGCAGTGGTAGTAAGAGCCACGGTGGCCGAGCCCTGAGCGACACGCAGACAGGTAGAGATAACAAACGCAGCAACGATGACTGGCATTCCTGTGTTGGTCAGTACACCTGCCAGTGCATCACCAATACCACTTGCACGCAATACACCGCCGAACATGCCGCCCGCACCTGTAACCAGAATCACACCACAAATCGGTGCCAGAGACTCGCCACAAAGTTTTTCCAGTTTCGTCATGCCGTAGTCTTTTGCAAACACAACAAGGCAGACGATTAGGGTGATCAACAAGGCCACTGGCGTTTTACCAAGCATACGCAGGAATGAAACCAATGATGAATCACCGTCAATAATACCAGCCACTGCTAGTGTGTTTAGCACTGTGTCTAAACAGATGAGCAATACAGGCAGGATAAGCAGCGTCATCACTGTAGCAAACTTTGGTGCTTTGCTTTCATCGGCGAACGCGTCACCATCAAAGAATGCTTTGGAAAGTGGGATCTCAAACTTCTTACCTGCATAAAGACCAAATAAGTAAGCGCCAAGATACCAGGTCGGAATTGCGACCAGAATACCAACGATCAGCAGCAGACCAATGTTGGCACCAAGGAACTCAGAAGCAGCAACAGGGCCTGGATGTGGCGGAACAAACGCGTGCATTACGGCAAACGCGCCAGCAGCTGGTAACGCATATTTCAGTGCAGAGCCACCAAAACGAGCCGCGACGCTAAGGATAATTGGCATCATTACCACCAAACCTGCATCGAAGAAGATTGGGAAGCCAAACATTAACGACGCCACGCCAAGTGCGAATGGTGCTCGCTCTTTACCAAAGCGGCCAATCAAAGTATCTGCCAGTACTTTTGCACCGCCAGTCACTTCTAAAATTTTACCGATCATTGCCCCAAGGCCAACCAGCAGAGCAACGGAAGCCAGTGTGCTACCAAAGCCGCTCATCATCGTTGGTACGACCTTGTCCAATGAGACGCCCGTTGCGATTGCGGTACCCAGACTCACCATCGTCAGGGAGGCAAAAGCATGGACTTTTAGCTTAATGATTAAAACCAGTAACGCTGCAATAGCAAGGCCTGCAATCGTTAATAAGTACGTAGGATCAGGGGCTAGGGTTAGTTGCTCCATTGGTTCACCTTTAAGAATTATAGTTTGTGTATTGGTTCACATTTATTTAAGTTACCGGTAACATGTTACCGATAACATGAATAATATAAACCCATATTTTAAAGTGAATTCAAAAATTGAGATCACGCGCAAACTTGGTTATGAGGATAGGTTATGGCTGGTAGTAGTGTCATCGTTATGGGCGTTTGTGCTAGTGGTAAGAGCACAATTGGTGAGCAACTGGCGAAAAAGCTGGGACGAAAATTCATTGATGGTGATGATCTTCACCCACGAGCAAATATTCAGAAAATGGCGTCAGGCCAGCCTCTGAACGATGACGATCGCAAGCCATGGCTAGAGCGAATTCGTGATGCTGCTTACAGTCTGGAAAGCAAAAACGAACATGGGGTTATTGTCTGTTCGGCACTGAAAAAGATTTACCGCGACCAAATCCGGGAAGGCAACGATAACGTGACTTTCCTGTTTCTCGATGGTGACATGGCGCTGATCCTCGATCGCATGCGTATGCGTCAAGGCCACTTCATGAAAGAGAACATGGTGAAAAGCCAGTTCGAAACGCTGGAACGTCCTGATCACGAGCCTAAAACCTTAATCGTGAGCATCGAAGGTGACATCAACGACGTCGTGGAACGTTGTGCCGAGTTGTTAATGAGCCAGCAAACAGTTGAGGTGGTGTCATGACCCATTCCGTTGTCCTTGATGTCACCCGACGGCTGATAGATCGCAGTCAACAAGCTCGTGCAACTTTTCTAGCGAATACGCTTAAACAAACTGAATCAGGAAAAGGTCGCGCGGGTTTATCTTGTGGCAACTTAGCGCATGCCGTCGCAGCATCATGCGCTTCGGAAAAAGAAACTCTTCTCGATTTTACCCATTCCAACGTGGCAATCATCAGCGCATACAATGACATGTTGAGTGCCCATCAGCCATATCAAGCCTATCCGGCGCAGATTAAGCAAACCCTGGCGAAATATGGACACACCGCTCAAGTGGCAGGTTGCGTTCCGGCGATGTGCGATGGCGTCACCCAAGGTCAGGCGGGAATGGATATGTCTCTATTTTCCCGAGACTTAATTGCTCAATCCACGGCGTTATCTCTGAGTCACAATGTGTTCGATGCCACACTGCTGCTTGGCATCTGCGATAAAATCGCACCGGGGCAGCTGATGGGAGCACTCTCTTACGCTCACCTACCAACCGCGTTTGTTCCGGCTGGCTTAATGGCAACAGGCATCAGCAATGAAGAAAAAGTCGATGTCCGCCAGAAATACGCCGCTGGTGAAGTGGGCAAAGATGCTCTATTGGATATGGAATGCCGCTCGTACCACTCCGCAGGTACCTGTACCTTCTACGGCACAGCGAACACCAACCAGCTAGTGTTTGAGGCGATGGGGTTAATGTTGCCGGGCTCGGCGTTTATCCACCCTCATACCGAGCTACGTCAGGCACTGACCAATCACGCTGCATTGAAAATCGCTTCTATGACCGCTGGCACCAGCCATTTCCGTCCTCTGGTTGAAGTCGTCACAGAAAAGAGTCTGATCAACGGTATCATCGCACTGCTCGCATCTGGTGGCAGTAGCAACCACACCATTCATATGGTCGCCGTTGCTCGCGCTGCAGGTATCTTGCTGACCTGGCAAGACATCAGCGATTTATCGGAAGTAGTGCCTCTATTGGCGCGCGTGTACCCGAACGGCCCGGCGGATATGAACGCGTTTCAGGAAGCTGGCGGCGTACCAGCTCTGCTGCACCGCCTGAACGAAGCCGATCTTTTGCACAGAGACGTTAAGCCAGTATTCGGAGAGTTCGCCGATCAGATGACGATACCAACGATAAAAAATGGCTCGCTGATATGGACTAGCTGCCAGGGTAGCCAAGACAGTGAAGTGATCGCAGCATCAGGCGCAGTATTTCAAAATACTGGTGGCACGCGCGTTCTGACTGGCAACCTAGGTAAAGCCGTCGTCAAAGTCTCTGCTGTGAAAGAAGAACAACGCATTATCGAGGCACCTGCTGTGGTATTCCAATGCCAGCACGAAGTGGAAGCCGCCTATAAACGCGGTGAACTGAACAAAGACTGCATTGTAGTCGTAACGCACAATGGCCCAGCTGCGAATGGCATGCCAGAGCTGCATAAGCTGATGCCTATTTTAGGTAACGTTCAGAAAGCGGGTTTTAAAGTAGCGCTGGTGACCGATGGTCGTTTATCGGGCGCATCGGGTAAGATTCCGTCCGCTATTCACGTCTCACCTGAAGCGATTCGAGGCGGTGCGATTGGTTTAGTGCGTGATGGCGATGTTATTCGCGTTGATTGCCAGACTGGTGAGTTGAACAACTTAGCCGACACCAGTGGACGGAAAATGATTGAGCTTGATACTGAATCAATCCAGCAAACATGGGGGCGTGGATTCTTCCAAGTGATCCGCCACAATGTTTCCAGTGCAGATCAAGGCGCGAGCTTTATTGTCTAGGCCAGAAAAAACAGCAAAGCGGAGTGCACACCACTCCGCTTTTTTCATGCGATTTGGAATTAAACGCTCTCGCCCGCAGTGATGTCATAGCCCATATCAACCACCCGCTCTTGCTGCTCTTCCCCTTTGAGTCGCGCAATCAGCAGTTCAGCACTCTTCTTGCCGATCTCGAAACGAGGCGTGTCCACACTGGTCAGTTTCGGACTGATAGTCTGACCGATGTCTAACGCGTTATAACCAACCACCGCCAGTTGCTTTGGTATTTGAATCCCTCGTTGCTGGGCACTCAGTATCGTCCCGATAGCAATGTCATCGTTAGTACAAAATACACCATCCATGTCCGGATAGGTCTCAAGTGCTTGCGCCAACAGTTCGTGAGCCAGTGAGAAGCTGGAATGCTCACCTGTCAGAACATGCCTTGATTCAAGACCCGCTTCTGCCATTGCGCGATCATAACCTCGAAGACGCAGCTTAGTACGGGTATCCAAGCGCGCGCCAAAGTAAACGATGGTGCGCTTCCCAGTATTCAACATCCGCTTTACGGCATTGTAAGAGGCATCTTCATGATCCAAACCTACCGCCATATCAATGGGATGTTTTGGCAACTGCATCGTTTCCACCACCGGAACACCAGCATTTTTGATCATCTGCAGGGTGCGCTTGGTGTGCTGACTTTCAGTTAAGATCAGACCATCCACTTGGTAGGAGAGCAGTGAGGCAATCTTGCGCTCTTCTTCATGTTCGTCGTAGCTAAAGTGCGCCAACAAGGTCTCGTAGCCATTGGCTTTAGTGACCATTTCTATGCCCTGAACAAAAGAAGCAAAAATTTGGTTGGACAATGATGGGAGTAAAATGCCGATCGCTTTACTGGAAGATTTAGACAGCATCGCCGGAGCTCGGTTTTCGATATAACCCATCTCCTCAATGGCGGCAGCAATTTTCACCCGTGTCTTTTCAGCAACCGACTCAGGATTGCGCATATAACGCGAAACCGTCATCTTAGTTACACCAACCTGGTCAGCGACATCCTGTAATGTCGTGCGTGTCTTTTTATTCTGTTGGGTCATAAATATGTGATTTGTTAATAATGTTACAAGTAACATTATGACGAATACATTTCACACCGACAAGTAAACTCCGTCAGTTAAAAGATCTATTTACAAAATGACCGTTTAAGCCTCGATAGAGCTTTTCTGTGTGCGTGGTTCAGCATCCTTACCTAACGCACATTACGTTCAGCAGTGAGGTCCCCGTTAACTGGTTTGGCTCCCGATCAGCAAACAAACCATTTTTATCCGCCCCCCAATACGGTAACTGAATTGGCCACTGATTCTTTTCCATCACACCTGAGGCTCTAAGTGCCTTAAATTCTTGAGGCGATACCAATGACATGTCTAGCTGCTGGCATATCTGACTGGAATTGGCATAGTTAAGGCGGTTCCATGGTTTGCCATACTCCATGTAAAACTGGTTATGATTCTCAATCAGATAAGGCACCACATACGTCTTTCCCTGTAGTGAAGTAGTTAAGCGAACCACGATGCCATCATGACTCTTTGCTATTTGCTTTGGCTTGGCCATCACGGGTTTTGGTTGGGATCTCTCCGTTGGAGATTTGAACGCGTCAGTAATAGGACGCTCAGCAGAAACGGATGACATTGGTGTTGCTGCCACTACCGGTTTTGTCGCAACTACGGACTGCTTAGCTGACTTAACGCTACCTTGCTCTACCACACGAATAAAAGCTTCTTTATAACCCGACAGGGTTTTCACTCCGCGTAAATCAGTCGCAGCTTTCGCTGGGTCAGTATACGGACCGATAAGGCAACGATAGCCGTTCGCTTCCGGCTTCATCCAAACGTCCGTGGTTATTTTGTTATAAATGGGCTTAGATTGGGCTAGCGACATTGGCTTGGGCAGCAAACCACACTGAATCCAATAGAAATCGCTGCCACCTTGCGGCACTTTCTTTCCCCATACCCCTTTACCAATGGGACAGGTTTGCTCCAGTGTTGGCAATGCTTTGTCTGTCGTCTGACTCGCCTGACAAAAAAACTCGTCTGCCGAAACAGAAGGAGAAAATTGTGCGCAGACCAAGAGTACACCCAGGCTGATGCTTGATTGGATAAGTCGAGATGGGTGTTGTGCCTTCTTCAATTCCATACGCTTCACTCTAAACTAGCGGGTAAGGTCATTATGGCGGCAAAGCGCCAAAAAACGGTGAACAAGGGATAACTAGCAAAAAAAGAGCCGGAAATACGTCCGGCTCTTAGTTTAGGAAGGAATTAAGCGAATGAACAACACTTAATGATTAAATTCTTAACCTTTGTACAGTTTCGGGTTAAATACATCACGTAGCCAGTCCCCCAACAGGTTGATAACCAGTACCAATGTGACTAGCACGATGCCAGGGAATGCAGTGATCCACCAAGCACCTGAGAAGATGTAGTTAAAGCCAATACTGATCAGTGCACCCAGAGAAGGCTGGTCTACCGGCAAACCCAAACCAAGGAAAGACAGTGCCGCTTCTGACATGATGGCGTTTGCTACCTGAACCGTTGATATAACCAAGATTGGAGACAGACAGTTCGGCAGAATATGACGGAACATGATTCGCGGTGCTTTAAAGCCCATCACGCGTGCCGCTTCTACGTATTCCTTTTTCTTCTCTGCCAATACAGATGCACGGATAGTTCGAGCATACTGCGGCCATTCTGCCACACCGATGATCACCACCAGCATCACTACCGCGTACTGGCTATAGAAGTCACTACCAAAACTCGCTTTGAAAATCGCCGACACGATGATGGCGACCATCATGGTTGAGAACGAAAGCTGAACATCAGCAAAACGCATCAAGAAACTGTCGATACGGCCACCAAAGTAACCTGCAGACAGACCAATGATGATACCCAGAACCAGTTGTAGACCCACTGCCAGAAAACCGATAGTCAGTGATAAGCGAGAGCCATAAAGAATCGTCGATAAAATGTCGCGGCCTTGTTCATCCGTACCCAGAGCAAAACGCTCGTCACCACCTTCCATCCACGATGGTGGTAGCTCGGAGTCCATAATGTCGATTGACGTCAGGTCATAAGGATCGGTTGGTGCCAGAATTGGCGCAGCCAGTGCTAACACCAAGAACATCAAAAATACTGTAAAACTCGCCATCGCAACTTTGTCGCGCTTGAAGTAGTACAAGAAATCCGAGTTTTTAAAGCGCTCCCATACAGAAGGAGCAGCAGCTACTTTTGATTGGCTCATGATTAAGCTCCTTTTCCAGTAAGGTTCACAGTTGGGTTGATGATGCCGTACAGCAAGTCAACGATGGTATTTGTTACCACGAAGATCAGACCAACAAAAATAACGTAGGCAGTGATTAGCGGTGTATCAACACGGTTAATTGCCTCTAGGAAAAGGAAGCCAGTACCCGGCCATTGGAATACGGTTTCGGTCAAAATGGTGTAGGCCACCATGGTACCAATTTGCACACCACCAACTGTCAGTACAGGCAGCATGGTGTTTTTCAATGCATGTTGGTAATAAATTTTTTGCAAGTTCAAGCCTTTCGCTTTTGCGAACTTGATGTACTCAGAGCTCAGTACTTCCAGCATTTCTGAACGAACCAGACGAATGAACAGCGGCAACATGATAGAAGCCAGCGCAATACATGGCAGGATCAGGTGCTTAATACCATCGATGGTGAAGAAGCCCGACTCCCAACCGAGAAGATTAAGTGTCTCGCCACGCCCATAGGAAGGCAGCCAGCCCAGTTCAATAGAGAAGACGTACATCAGCATGATTGCCGTCAGGAAGACCGGAATCGAAATACCGACGCTACTCATTGCCATGACAAACTTGGTGAAGAAACTTTTTGGGTGAATCGCGGAATACACCCCAAGTGGTATTGAGAAAACAATGATGATGAGCGTCGCGCCAAACACGAGCTCCAGTGTCGCCACCAGCTTATCAAGAATAACCTCAACCGCTGGACGCTTGAAAAAGTATGAAGTACCCAGATCACCTTGCAGTGCATTACCGACAAAGCGAGTGTACTTTGTGATAAAGGGATCGTTCAGGCCCAGTTCATCACGCAGCGCTTGACGCTCCGACTCCGAAACCGACTGACCTACAAGCTCGCGCAGCGGGTCACCCAGGTTATCCTGAATGGCAAACGCCACCAAACTGATCACAAACATCACTATCAGTGCCTGAAACAGGCGCTTGACCAGAAACGAAAACATTCCTTGCCCCTTAACTATCCATAGATCTCTGTATTCAGAGAGAAAATTCAGTCTTTAAACCGACTCAATCCGACTGAAATAAAACTGAGCCGAGTATTGAGCCCCATACACATTCACGTGTTATGGGACTCATCAAGGAGGGAACAAATTCCCTCCTAAACACTACAAAATGTGATTATTCAACCACTAAGTCGCCGAAGTAAGGCATAACCATTGGGTTCACGATGTCTGCTGCTTTCACGTTAGACTTCGCGCCCCACGCTTCACTTTGCCAATGTAGCGGTACGAATGCTGCGTCGTTGTATAGCGTTGCTTCTACACCTTGTAGCATTTCTGCACGTTTCGCAGGGTCCGTTTCAACGTTAGCCGCTTCTACTACTTTGTCCATTTCTGGGTTTGAGTAGTGACCACAGTTGTACTGACCACGACCTGTTTCTTCGTTACGAGTCATGGTTAGGAACTCACTGAAGTTCGCAGAATCTTCTGTATCTGAGTGCCAACCGATCATCAGCATATCTGCCGAACATTTATCGAACTCAGGCCAGTATTGCGCTTTAGGCATAGTCTTCAGATCAACCTTGATGCCGATCTTAGACAGCATTGCCGCTGCAGCCTGAGCTACTTTCGCATCGTTCACGTAACGGTTGTTTGGCGCAATCATCGTCAGCGTTAGACCATTTTCGTAACCCGCTTCTTTCATCAGCTCTTTTGCTTTTTTAAGATCGAAACGAGGAACAAGTTTGTCGTTATGACCAACGTAACCTTCTGGGCTTTGTTGACCAGCCGCCGTTGCAAAACCTTTCATGATTTTCTGTACGATGCCTTCGTTGTTGATTGCATAGACAATCGCCTGACGCACACGAACATCTTTCAGAGCTTCATTGCTGTTTTGGTTCAGTTGTAGCGTGATGACACGAGTACCAGGTAGGGTTACCAGATCGATGCCTTCTGCATCAATCACACGTTGGTGATCGTTTGGCGCTACTGGGTGAATCATGTCTACACCGCCAGAAAGAAGTGCTGCTACACGAGTTGCATCTTCTTTGATTGGCACTAGCGTTAGCTTGTCCACGTTACCTTTTGATTCTTTGTCCCAGTAATCTTTGAAACGTTCAAATTCTACTTTTACGCCCTGCTCACGTGATGTCACGATGAATGGACCAGTACCTGAAACGTGAGTCGATGCAAATGAGTTACCGTGCTTCACTAACTCAGACTTGTCTTTGCCGTCTTCGGTCTTGCCTGAGTAGAACTTGCTGTCCATCGGGAAGATATAGGTCGCTGTTTGCAGAACCAGTGGGTATGGACCTTTAGTCACAAGATCAAAGGTATTGTCGTCAACTTTAACGATTTTTTCGTACGGTTCGAAGATAGATTTAAAGTCTGGAGAGTTTTGCAGACGCTCAAATGTCCATACAACGTCATCTGCAGTCAATGTGTTACCAGAATGGAATTTCACACCTTCACGTAGTTTGAAACGTACAGTTGTATCGTTAATACGCTCCCAGCTTTCTGCCAGGCGAGGTTCAAAGTCCATTGACTGAGTGAAACGAACCAGTGGATCAAACACCATGTGTGACATTTGCAGCGTACCGCCAGATAGCTGCTCATGCGGGTCAAGTGATACCGGGTCAGCAGCGTAGCCAACTTTAATGTCTGCCGCTAACGCGTTAAAACTCAGGCCCGCAGCGATTAGCGCCACTGCTAATTTGCTTTTCATGGTTTTCATTTGCATAACTCCTTCATGCTGGGATCAAAGTCCCTTGTTGTTGTGTTTGCGTCTGTTTTTATTCAAGATCAGCCAAGAGAAAACTTGGTTTAAGCCGATTTGATGTCTTCTCTCAGTCCAGTAAACTCTGGCATCAGAGAAATCAGTTTCTTGCTGTACTCATGCTGAGGAGCAGTAAACAGTTGTTCTGTTGGTGCGACTTCCAGTAGCGTACCCATCTGCATCACACCCACTCGGTCGCACATCTGACGAATGACCGGTAAATCGTGGCTGATAAACAACATAGTCAAGTTCAGCTCACTTTGCAGATCTTTCAGCAAGTTGAGGATCTGTGCCTGTACCGATACATCCAACGCAGAAGTCGGTTCGTCACAGATCAAAAGACGAGGACGGGTTGCCAGAGCACGCGCAATAGAAATACGTTGGCGCTGACCACCTGAAAACTCATGAGGATATTTCACGCCAGCCATGCTACCCAGACCTACGTGTTCCAGCAGGTCGTTAACAATTTGACGTGTTTCCGCTTCGTTTTTGGTGAGTTTGTGGAAACGAATTGGCTCAGCGATGATATCCGCGACCTTCATACGCGGGTTCATCGACGTATAAGGGTTCTGGAACACCATCTGCATTTGACGGCGCACTGGGCGACGCTCTTTTTCTGACTTCATTGCAGTCAGATCGATGCCTTCAAACTTCACCTGTCCAGAGTTAGGTTGATACAGACCCGCAATCACTCGCGCGATCGTCGATTTACCTGAGCCTGATTCTCCTACCAGACCAAACGTCTCACCTTCATGAACTTCAAAGCTCACATTGTTAGAGGCCTGGACGTACTCGCGGCGACTTTCAAACAGAGAGTCTTTAGTGATGAAACGTAGGTTTACGTTTTTCACATCCAGCAGTGGGCCAGTGTAAGCTCGCTGGTCCTGACTTTGTCCCAACCAGTGATTTTTAATGTCTAGCGGCTCCATCTCTGCCGCTTCTTCGATGTAGCTCACCAGCGGGAAGCGATCGAGCTTTCTGTCTGAACGAGGAACCGCAGAAATCAAACTGCGAGTGTATGGGTGATCTGGGTTACCCAGCACTTTTGCTGTCGGGCCAAATTCAACCAGATCGCCACGATACATAACCGCCACACGATCAGTCACATTTGAAACCACACCCATATCATGCGTAACCAACATACAACCCACGTTGTTCTTGATACACAACTCACGAATAAGGTTAAGGATTTGGTCCTGGATTGACACATCCAGCGCCGTCGTTGGTTCATCAGCAATGATCAGATCGGGTTCACCCGCCAAGGCAATCGCGATAACCACACGCTGACGCATACCACCTGAGAATTGGTGAGGATATTGTTTGAGACGGTTTTCCGGTTGAGGGATTCCCACTTGTTGCATCAGCGAAAGGGCACGTTTATAAGCCTCTTCATCTGACACTTTCATGTTGGCATGAATGGTTTCTTTAAGCTGCTGCTCAACCGTAAACAGAGGGTTAAGAGAGGTCATTGGATCCTGGAAAATGAAGCCGATCTTCGAACCACGAACCTTACGCATTGCTTCCGGTGATAAACCAGAAATTTTTTCTCCATCCAGGAATACTTCGCCGCTAGCAACACGACCCGGAGGACTAAGCAAATCAATAACAGCGTTACCCACGGTGGATTTACCCGCACCTGATTCGCCAACAACACCCACAATCTCACCACGTTCAATTTGAAACGAAAGAGATTTCACGGCTGCGTGAACACCGTGTCGGGATGGATACTCAATACGAAGGTTTTTCACTTCTAATAGTGACATTTCAGACCTCTACTACCTTGTCTGTATGGCGTTGAATAGCGCTCAACTAAGGCGCAGTTCATCACCTGAATGAATCCGTTCAAGTTCAGAATAATACTCTGAAGCTTTAATGCGGACACAATGTGGCAAAAATTACACAAAAAAGCAACAATCAAAGTATTTTACTCCACAAAACTGTGAATTTAACGCACATATGACGAATAAAAATGCATTCACAAGTATTTAACCATTTTCATATCATCCAACTTTTGTGCGTCATGCACCAATAAAAGTAAGAAAATGCTCTAAAATAATGCAAAAACGTAGAATTAGTTAAAGCCATATTATTCACAGGCATTAATTAACATTTAACAAACAATATCTCGGATGAAATCGATTTCTTAGGCATAAAATTTCATCTAAAAATAGTAAGGAAATATAAAAAGCCAGAACTCAAGAACGCCAGACAACCGAGAAAATGTGATCAAGTTTGCAAAAAATCTTAATATTCTATTTTAGGACAACTATTCGCCACTTATTCGACTTGTTCGCCGAACTAAGAGATGCTGGTATCGAAAATAGTCCACTAAAATCTAAATCGATTTGGGATAGCTGACGCTATAGAGGATTGGTTTTAATACTTTACGATGCAAGTTAGCGTGGGATAATAGATTGAGTGAGATGATAACCCTCAACGTCAGTAGCCAGTGGTAAATGAGAGGAGCACCAGTGCTTAAAGCGATTTTTTTTGATATGGACGAGACTTTATGTGGCACTTCTCAAGCCGATAAAGTCGCAGGACAAGAGTTCTCAGCTTGGATAAAAGAAACCTATCCACAGATAATTGATCCTAATGCATTTTTAAGACGTTACTTACAAGGCGTGTATAAAAAGCTTAATGCAGAATTCCCCCAGCTAGTCGCCTTGTTGCCGGATGAAAATGCCTTCCGTTGTGGCCTGATCAAAACCATACTCGCGGAGCAAGGAATCGAGATAAGTTCAGAGCAAGCACAACAAGCACAACACTTTTTTGATTCTGCCCGCATGAACGCCTTTTCATTCCTGCCAGGCGTAAAAGAGATGCTGGTTGAACTTAGTCAGAACTACACACTGGTCGTGATCACTAACGGTCCAATCTTCTCTCAGCATCCAAAACTGGCGGCAACACAAATGCATGAGTGGGTCGATCACATTATTGTGGGGGGCGAAGAGCCAGAAGAGAAGCCAGCGGCAAGCATCTTTGAGAAGGCTCTGAGCTTAGCTGGTGTCAAAGCAGAAGAAGCACTTCATATTGGTGATTCACTAGCGGCAGACATTGCAGGTGCGAACAATATGGAAATTTTAACTGTCTGGGTAAACCCAACTGGCGCAGCGAATCCAACGGATATCGAACCAGACTACGAAGTAAGAGACACAGTAGAGCTAACAGAGATACTTAAAACGCTCGCGCAATAGAAAAGGGCCTAGGTTCTAGAATCCTAGGTCCTAGAAGGAGCCCGTTGGGAATAAAGTGATAAACGTAAATTCCTTTATTTGCTTTATTAGAATACTGATTACTGAATACAGATGATATTCACCCCTTCCGTAATCAGTAAGCGAAGCGCTCCGTATTCCAAGATAACAAGCACCTGAGTTTACAATTCTAACCGAACTTACCGCAGACACTTCTATAACCTAGCCCTAGGTTATAAGGACCTTTAATACGCAAAAAAGCCCCGATATTTCTATCGGGGCTTTTTAATAGTGGTCGGTGAAGAGGGATTCGAACCCCCGACCCTCTGGTCCCAAACCAGATGCGCTACCAAACTGCGCTATTCACCGAGCATGTATTCTTTAAAGAAAGAATGGGGTGGCTAACGAGACTTGAACTCGCGACAACCGGAATCACAATCCGGGGCTCTACCAACTGAGCTATAGCCACCATCAAATTGTTATGTTTACCGCTTACTTTAAGCAAGCCATAAACTAAATAGTGGTCGGTGAAGAGGGATTCGAACCCCCGACCCTCTGGTCCCAAACCAGATGCGCTACCAAACTGCGCTATTCACCGACTTATGTTTTATCTCGACTCTAAATCAAGACAGGAAGCAATGCT
The DNA here is from genome assembly GCF_054064025.1 of Vibrio limimangrovi. Lineage (NCBI taxonomy): Bacteria > Pseudomonadati > Pseudomonadota > Gammaproteobacteria > Vibrionales > Vibrionaceae > Vibrio > Vibrio limimangrovi. The sequence goes on along the minus strand of NZ_JBSUGF010000012.1, from coordinate 15,228 downwards.
ACCTTGTTCTTTCTAAAAAAGAAAGAATGGGGTGGCTAACGAGACTTGAACTCGCGACAACCGGAATCACAATCCGGGGCTCTACCAACTGAGCTATAGCCACCACTGAATTTTACCGATTTATCCTCCGGGGAATGGTACGCCCGAAAGGATTCGAACCTTCGACCTTTGGCTCCGGAGGCCAACGCTCTATCCAACTGAGCTACGGGCGCATGCCCTATCGGCGGAGTGGAATAATACGGATATCACACTATGCCGTCTAGTACTTTTTTTACTTTTTTTATCGTTTGGTCTCTTTTTCAACAGTTACATGCCTTTAAAGTGAATTTTTGATGTGATTCAAGCCCTGTCATCGATAACTTGTTGTTTAATGCAACAAGCTATCGGGATATAATCACTCATTATTTACATTGATTTAACAGCTGCAACCAAGTTGTCTAATCATTCTATGCCATTGAAGGACTTTAATTGGTCTTCTTCAATCGGTATCAATACTCTAACAATATAAATAGGTAAGTCACTTACCTCGGAAATGTGAAGTGGGTTTAATGGATATGTCTCGACAAATGATTAGCGTTTTGTTCGCTGCCTTAACGTTTTCTACGGCAGCTTTAGCTTCTGACATCAGCCAAAGTGAATACGATGCGATCGCAGAACGCATCAAACCTGTCGGTGATGTTTATCTGGCAGGCTCTGAGCCTGTAAAAGCAGAACCAACCGGTCCTCGTGATGGCGCAACAGTTTACGGTACTTTTTGTATTGCTTGTCACGCATCTGGTGTTAACGGTGCTCCAAAAATCGGTAACGCTGACGAATGGGCTCCTCGTATCGCTCAAGGTAAAGATGTACTACTCAAGCACGCGCTTGAAGGCTTCAACGCGATGCCAGCGAAAGGTACATGTATGGACTGTTCTGACGACGAGATCATCGCAGCGATTGACCACTTGACTGAAGGTCTGTAATTCGGCTTTGCTTAACGTGTTTGAAAGAGAAAGGCTTGCCAACTGAAACTGGCAAGCCTTTTTATTTGTTGTTTAAGCGAATTGATACGGTATTACTTCTTAAACATTGAGCGCAAGTTAGCAATATGAGCCTGACCTTTTGCCATTCTCTCTTCTTGAGATACGGGCTTTTTATTCACTTCCCATTCGACATCATCGAAAGGCAACTCATCAAGAAAACGACTCTGTGTCGGCTTGATTAACTCACCAAACTGACGGCGCTCTTTACACATAGTAAAAGTGAGCTCTCGCTGTGCGCGGGTGATGCCCACGTACATCAGACGTCGCTCTTCTTCAACGTTGTCTTCATCAATGCTGGTTTGATGCGGCAAAATGCCTTCTTCTGAGCCAATCAGGTAAACATAAGGAAATTCAAGGCCTTTTGATGCATGCAATGTCATCAGCTGAACCGCATCACTGTCTTCGTCCTCTTCCCCTCGTTCCATCATGTCACGCAAAGTTAAACGCTGAACCACCTCTTTTAATGTCTTCTCTTCTTGATCGTAATTATCGCCTTCTAAATCGGCCACAATCCACGAATATAGATCAGACACGTTCTTCATGCGCATTTCTGCGGCTTTCGGGCTTGCAGAGGTCTCATATAACCAGTCTTCGTAGTGAATATCACGGACCAGTGAACGCACAGCCGTAACGGTGTCCCCTCTTTCTGCCTGATCGGCAATAGCGACCAGCCATTGAGTGAATCGACGTAAATTTTCCAGACCACGCCCCGTTAAGTGTTGCTCTAGTCCTAACTCAAAACTGGCCTCAAATAAGCTTTTGCCACGCATATTGGCGTAACTGCCCAGTTTTTCCAACGTTACTGGCCCAATTTCGCGTCGAGGCGTATTTACAATGCGCAGAAATGCGTTGTCATCATCCGGGTTAACCAATACTCGAAGATACGCCATGATGTCTTTGATTTCAGCACGAGCAAAGAAAGAGGTACCACCGGAAATTTTGTATGGCACGCGGTTTTGCATCAGCGACTTTTCAATCAGACGCGACTGATGGTTACCACGGTACAGAATTGCATAATGTCGATATTCAGTGCGATTGAGGAATTTGTGCGCGATAAGCTCACCCGTCACACGCTCCGCTTCATGATCTTCATTTTTTGCCAGAAGCACTTTGAGCTTTTCACCATCAGGGATCTCAGAGAAGAGTGACTTCTCATATACGTGTGGGTTGTTTGCAATAAGTATGTTAGCTGCACGCAGAATACGGCTGGTTGAACGATAGTTTTGTTCAAGCTTTACCAGACGCAAGTTAGGGTAATCTTCACCAAGCAGTACCAGGTTTTGTGGCTTCGCACCACGCCATGAGTAAATAGACTGGTCATCATCCCCTACCACGGTTAAACGCCCGCGCTCACCCACGATCAGTTTTACCAACTCGTACTGGCTGGTATTGGTATCTTGGTATTCGTCTACCAATAGGTAACGAATTCGGCTCTGCCAACGCAGACGCGCTTCTTCGTTATTACGCAGGAGCAATACTGGCATCAGAATCAGGTCATCAAAATCGAGCGCGTTGTACGCTTTCATCTGCTTCTGGTACATATCGAAACAGAATGCAAACAACTGCTGCTGTTCACCTTTTGCCTGTGCTTTAACCTGTTCAGGCGTCAGCATGTCATTCTTCCAGTTCGAGATAGAACTGAGAAGCTGACGTAACAGGTCTTTATCACCGTCGAGCTGCTTTTCTGTTAACTCTTTGAGTAGCGCTAACTGGTCTTGATCGTCAAACAGCGAGAAGCCCGCTTTTAAACCAAGTTGCTTGTACTCTCGCTTGATGATGTTCAGCCCCAGAGTATGGAAAGTCGACACCATTAAGCCTTTGGATTCGGCTTTACCAAGTGTCTGGCCTACACGCTCCTTCATTTCACGCGCAGCTTTATTAGTGAAGGTTACCGCTGCGATATTCCGAGCTTTGTAACCACACTGCTGAACCAAATAGGCAATTTTATTGGTAATAACACGAGTTTTACCTGAGCCAGCACCCGCCAGAACCAGGCATGGACCAGATACGTACTTTACGGCTTCATCTTGACTAGGGTTCAGCTTCATAGAATTTCTCAGCGGGTGATAAATATGGCGACTATGATAATGGCGAGCCTGAGCGATTACCACGTTTATCACTCTCCAGTGCTGAGTGTTGACGGATTCCATTTACAGCAAAACAAAAAGAAACAAATTTTATTGCACAACTGTACAGCTTTGAGCTTATAATGAATGAACGTTCATTCACTAGGAGTGGAACTATGTCTGGAAATACAACTTTAGATAAAAAAGATCAGATTCTTTGTGCGGCGGAAAAATTGATTGCCGAGTTGGGATTTCAAGGGTTTTCGATGCAAAAGTTGGCTAGAGAGGCGGGTGTCGCAGCAGGTACTATCTATCGTTACTTTTCAGATAAGAACCACCTTTTAGACGAAGTAAGATTAAACGTAGCAAGGCGTATTGCAATAGAAGTTCAAGCAGGCGTGAGCGACGATATGTCTTTGAAAGAACGTTTTACAAGAATGTGGCTTAACATTTGGCGGTTATCTGGCTCAAACGTAGACACCTTGAATAACCGAGTTCAATACCAGTCCCTGCCATACGCCAACAACAGAGTTACTCTGGAACTTGAGCGCAAAATGTTTGATCAGGTAGAACGACTGTTTGACCAGGGTAAAGCGCAAGGAGTGTTTAAGCCACTCGACAACATGATCCTTTCCGGGCTTAGTTTTGAGGCGACCGTTGCACTCGCCCGACACCATGCTCTGGGATTTTATCAACTGGACAATGCCGCCATAGAGGCCGCGATTGAAGCCAGTTGGGATGCAATCATTCAACACTAATTGGAGTTCTGATCAGAATGAAAAAGTGGACTTTCTTTATGTTACTTATCGCCATATTGCTGTTCGGCAGTGTGATAGGTTTCAACTTATTCAAGCAACAGAAAATTGCCGAATATATGGCGAATCGTCCGGAAGCCGAGTTCCCAGTAACAGTCACTGAAGTTAAAGCTGTGGATTGGGTACCAGTTATTGAAGCGATTGGTTTTATCGAGCCAAACCAAGGTGTAACGGTTGCGAACGAGACCAGCGGCGTGATTGACACAATCGCATTCGAATCAGGAACTCAAGTAAAAGAAGGTCAAGAATTAGTGCTTCTGGATTCAGCGGTTGAGAAAGCCAACCTGAAGAGTACTCAAGCAAAACTGCCTGCAGCTGAAGCGAAATACAAGCGTTACCAAGGCCTATACAAAAAAGGGTCTATTTCTAAAGAGTCTTACGATGAGGCAGAAGCGAATTACTTCTCTCTTCGCGCCGATATCGAGAGTTTAAAAGCGGCGATCGACCGTCGTGAAATAAAAGCACCTTTCTCTGGCGTTGTTGGTATTCGTAACGTTTATCTGGGTCAATACCTGCAAGCGGGTACCGATATTGTGCGTCTTGAGGATACCAGCGTTATGCGCTTGCGTTTCACTGTGCCGCAAACTGATATTTCTCGTATCCACATGGAGCAAAAAGTCGACATTTTTGTTGATGCATATCCACAGATCGCCTTCAAAGGCTCAATCACAGCGATTGAACCTGCGGTTAACGTACAGAGTGGCCTGATCCAAGTTCAAGCGGATATCCCAAACAGCGACGGTAAACTACGTAGTGGTATGTTTGCACGCGCCAACATCATTCTACCTAAGCTGGCAAACCAGGTGACTTTGCCACAAACCGCCATTACCTTCACTCTGTACGGTGACAACATTTACATCGTGTCAGAAGAAGATGGTGAAATGCGTGTCACGCAGCAAGTGGTTAAAGTGGGTGAACGCACTAAGGACATCGCACACATTCTTGAAGGCGTGAAACCGGGTGATGTGGTTGTAACATCGGGCCAGGTTCGTTTGAGTAACCATGCCAAAGTTCGTGTCGTAGAAAGCGATGCAACGACTCCACCAACTGAAACACCAATGCTGTAACCGGAGGCTTCATGCGCTTTACTGATGTTTTTATTAAACGTCCGGTTTTAGCGGTATCAATCAGCTTTTTGATCGCCTTGCTTGGTCTACAAGCAATCTTCAAAATGCAGGTTCGTGAATACCCTGAAATGACGAATACGGAAGTAACGGTTTCGACCAGTTACTACGGTGCCAGTGCGGATCTAATCCAGGGCTTTATTACTCAGCCTTTGGAGCAAGCCGTCGCTCAGGCAGATAATATCGATTATATGACTTCTCAATCGGTGCTGGGTAAATCCACTATCACCGTGAAAATGAAGTTGAATACCGACCCGAATGCGGCGCTGTCAGACGTACTGGCAAAAACCAACTCGGTCCGCTCTCAGCTACCTAAAGAAGCGGAAGATCCGACAGTAACTATGTCGACGGGTTCGACAACTGCGGTACTGTACATCGGTTTCACCAGCGATGAGCTGTCTTCAAGTCAGATCACCGACTACCTTGAACGTGTAATCAACCCACAGTTGTTTACCGTTAACGGCGTATCGAAAGTAGACCTTTACGGTGGTATGAAATACGCACTTCGTGTTTGGCTAGACCCGGCAAAAATGGCGGCGTTTAACCTTACCGCGACGGACGTTATGGGTGTGCTGAGTGCCAACAACTACCAATCTGCAACGGGTCAGGCAATCGGTGAGTTTGTACTTTACAACGGCAGCGCTGATACGCAGGTATCGAATGTCGATGAGCTTAAGAACCTGGTGGTTAGTAATGATGACGGTAATGTAACTCGATTGAGCGACATTGCTAAAGTGACATTAGAGAAAAGCCACGATTCATACCGGGCAAGTGCGAATGGTCAGGAAGCCGTGGTCGCAGCGATCAATGCTGCGCCAAGTGCGAACCCAATCAATATCGCCGCTGACGTACTCGACCTGTTGCCACAACTTGAGCAGAACTTACCAAGCACGATCAAAATGAATGTGCTGTATGACTCAACTATCGCGATCAACGAGTCGATCAACGAAGTAGTCAAAACTATCGTTGAAGCGGCGATAATAGTACTGGTTGTGATTACTCTGTTCCTGGGTTCATTCCGTGCAGTTGTGATCCCTATCGTTACCATTCCACTCTCTTTGATTGGTGTAGCGATGGTCATGCAGTCAATGGGCTTCTCCTGGAACCTGATGACGCTGCTGGCGATGGTACTGGCCATCGGCTTGGTAGTAGACGATGCAATCGTAGTACTGGAGAACGTTGACCGACACATTAAACTCGGAGAGTCACCGTTCCGCGCGGCTATCATAGGTACACGTGAAATTGCGGTACCGGTTATCGCGATGACACTAACATTGGGTGCGGTATACGCTCCGATCGCGCTGATGGGTGGCATCACAGGCTCACTGTTTAAAGAGTTCGCGTTGACCCTGGCTGGTGCGGTATTCGTATCAGGTATTGTTGCACTGACACTATCACCGATGATGTGTTCAAAAATGCTTAAAGCTCACCAAAAGCCAAGCAAGTTTGAGCAAAAAGTACATGGCGTACTGGATCGCATGACGGGCCGTTACGCGAAAATGCTGGGTGCGGTTATGCAGCACCGCCCGGTTGTCATCGGCTTCGCTGTGATTGTATTTGCCAGCCTGCCAATGCTGTTCAAATTCATCCCGAGCGAACTAGCGCCGTCTGAGGATAAAGGCGTAGTTGTATTGATGGGTACAGCGCCCTCTAACGCAAACCTGGACTTTATCCAGAACACCATGAACCAAGTAAACAATATTCTGTCTGATCAGCCAGAAGTACAATTTGCTCAGGTGTTCTCAGGTGTTCCAAACTCAAACCAAGCGTTTGGTATCGCCTCTATGGTACCCTGGAGTGAGCGTGAAGCCAGCCAAGCAGACGTAACTGGCCGTGTAGGTGGATTGGTTGCAGACGTTCCGGGAATGGCGGTAACCGCGTTCCAGATGCCTGAACTACCAGGCGCAGGTAGTGGTCTGCCAATTCAGTTTGTTCTGACCACACCAAACGCCTTTGAGAGCCTATTTGCTATCGCAACTGACGTGTTGACAGAGGTGAAATCTAGCCCGATGTTCGTCTATTCAGATCTAGACCTGAACTACGACTCGGCGACGATGAAAATCAACATAGATAAAGACAAAGCCGGTGCATACGGCGTTACCATGCAAGACATTGGTGTCACGCTAAGTACGATGATGGCGGATGGCTACGTTAACCGTATCGACCTTAATGGTCGCTCTTACGAAGTTATCCCTCAGGTAGAGCGTAAGTGGCGTCTGAACCCAGAGTCGATGAATAACTACTACGTACGCGCAGCGGACGGCAACGCGGTTCCACTGAGCAACCTAGTAAGCATCGATGTCATTGCCGAGCCACGTTCACTGCCTCACTTCAACCAGCTGAACTCAGCGACGGTAGGTGCGGTACCAGCACCGGGCACTGCAATGGGTGATGCGATTAACTGGTTCGAGAACATCGCTGAAACGAAACTGCCAAGCGGCTACAACCACGATTACATGGGTGAAGCGCGTCAGTTTGTGACGGAAGGTAGCGCACTATACGCGACGTTTGGTCTTGCGTTAGCGATCATCTTCCTGGTTCTGGCGATTCAATTTGAATCACTGAAAGACCCAATCGTGATCATGGTGTCGGTTCCTCTGGCAGTATGTGGTGCCTTGATTGCTCTGGCGTGGGGTGCTGCGTCGATGAACATCTACTCACAGGTTGGTCTGATCACACTGGTAGGTCTGATTACCAAGCACGGTATCTTGATCTGTGAAGTCGCGAAAGAAGAGCAACTGCACAACAAACTCGGTAAGACAGAAGCGGTAATGGAAGCGGCGAAAGTTCGTCTTCGCCCTATTCTGATGACAACTGCAGCGATGATCGCGGGTCTTATCCCATTGATGTACGCGACAGGTGCAGGCGCGGCTCAGCGTTTCAGTATCGGTATCGTAATCGTTGCTGGTCTGGCGATCGGTACTCTGTTTACCCTATTCGTACTGCCAGTGATCTATAGCTACTTAGCTGAAAAACACAAACCACTTCCAGTATTTGTGGAAGACAAAGATCTGGAAAAACTTGCCCGTGTAGATGAAGCGAAAGCTGCACAGCGAGAGCTAGCGGATAACCGCTAATTCCATGGAAATACAAAAAGGTCACTTCGGTGGCCTTTTTTATTGCCGTGCGTTTGCAGTACCTAACTCGATTTTTTGCCATCCAACTAGCGACTTTCCCGTATCAATTACTTAAAATGAGGACAAATCAAAAGGAGTTTTAACCACTATGTTTGATCCAAAGAAACTAGAGCAAATCGCCAAGCAGATTCATGACTCTATGCCAGCACCAGTGAAAGAGCTCGGCGCAGACGTTGATCAGAAAGTTCGCCAAGTGATTCAAGGTCAGCTGAACAAGCTTGATGTTGTTAGCCGTGAAGAGTTTGATGTTCAAACTCAAGTTCTGCTGCGTACTCGTCAGAAGCTAACTGAGATGGAAAAGAAATTAGCAGAGCTCGAAGAGAAGCTGGCTGATAAATAATCCTAAAACGCTTCCCTGATGGAAGCGTTTTTTATGTGTGTTGTGCTTTGTACAATCAACAATTCGCCATAAATAAAAAAGGCTTGGTCAACGGCGACCAAGCCTTTTTACTAGATGTTGTGTTTTACTTTTGTATTTATTGACTCCAGTCTGCCTGGAGTGCATTTACTGCGTTACTTTTTAATATGTAAATTACGCAGTATTAAGGTTTCATTTCTAGGAGAAGGCGCGGAGTTTACGATAGTAAATGAGCACCTTCGACACCGAAATGGAATCTTAAGGCCAGTAATTTAGCCGCCTACTGCGATACGCTTCATATCAGTCATATACCCGCGAAGCTCTTCACCGATGTACTCAACTGGGTGGTTACGGATCTTCTCATTAACCGCGATAAGTGTTGCGTTATCAACTTGGTTTGAAGTTTCACCTAGGCCTTTACCGATAACGTCAGTACCAACTGAAGGCATAAACTTCTCTCGTAGCAGTGGAGTTGCAACATTAGCAAATAGGTAGTTACCGTATTCTGCAGTGTCTGAGATTACTACGTTCATTTCGTACAGACGCTTACGAGCAACTGTGTTTGCGATTAGCGGTAACTCGTGTAGTGACTCGTAGTACGCAGACTCATCGATGATTCCTGATGCAGTCATTGCTTCGAACGCTAGCTCAACCCCTGCACGAACCATAGCAATCATTAGAATGCCGTTGTCGAAGTACTCTTGTTCTGAGATTTCAACGTCAGTTGCTGGGTAGTTTTCAAACGCAGTTTCACCCGTTTCTTCACGCCAGCCTAGTAGGTTCTTGTCATCATTCGCCCAGTCAGCCATCATAGTGCTTGAGAATTCGCCAGCAATAATGTCATCCATGTGTTTGTTGTACAGTGGACGCATTAGGTCTTTTAGCTCTTCAGAAAGCTCGAATGCTTTGATTTTAGCTGGGTTAGACAGACGATCCATCATGTGGGTGATACCACCGAATTTCAGTGCTTCTGTTACTGTTTCCCAACCGTACTGTAGTAGCTTACCTGCGTAGCCCGGGTCGATGCCTTCTGCAACCATCTTCTCGTAACATACGATAGAACCAGCTTGTAGCATGCCACACAGGATAGTTTGCTCACCCATAAGGTCAGATTTAACTTCCGCTACGAAAGATGATTCTAGACAACCAGCGCGGTGACCACCTGTTGCTGCTGCCCAAGCTTTCGCGATATCCCAACCTTCACCTTTTGGATCGTTTTCTGGGTGAACCGCGATAAGTGTAGGTACACCAAAGCCACGTTTGTATTCTTCACGAACTTCAGTACCAGGACACTTAGGAGCAACCATTACAACCGTTAAGTCTTTACGAATCTGCATGCCTTCTTCAACAATGTTGAAGCCATGTGAGTAACCTAGTGCCGCGCCTTCTTTCATTAGAGGCATCACTGTTTCAACAACGTTTGTGTGTTGTTTGTCTGGAGTTAGGTTAACAACAAGGTCTGCCTGAGGGATCAGATCTTCGTAGCTGCCTACATTAAAGCCGTTGTCTTTCGCGTTTTTGTATGACTGACGTTGTTCATCGATTGCTGCCTGGCGAAGTGCGTATGACACATCCAAACCAGAATCACGCATGTTCAGACCTTGGTTCAGGCCTTGAGCACCACAACCTACGATGACGACCTTCTTACCTTTTAGGTAGTCTGCTTCTGAAGCAAACTCACTGCGATCCATAAAACGACAGCGACCAAGTTGGTCCAATTGCTCACGCAAGTTTAGGGTATTGAAATAGTTAGCCATTAGGGTGCTCCTGTAATTGTCTTTCCGTAGGGTCGGTGGCTTTGCACCGAATGAGTTCATACTAAAACAGACATTAGATTGCTTAAAGTGATATATTCACAACTAGTAAATGCAAAAAATGCAACATGGTAATTTCATGAATATAAAAACCATTCGACTATTCCTTGATATCTGTGACAGCAAAAATTTTAGTAAATCAGCCTCAGCGATGCACATTAGTCCCTCTGCATTAAGTCGGCAGATTCAGAAATTAGAAGATGAGATCGGGCATCCTCTATTCGTCAGAGATAACCGTAGCGTAGAATTAGCGCCGGCGGGTGAAAAGTTTTTACCTGTCGCAATGAAAATGGTGCATGACTGGACACAATTTCAGTCGCAGATAAATGTACAAGATGACGTTTTGAAAGGTGAAATACGCCTATTTTGCTCCGTTACCGCCAGCTACAGCCATTTGCCTCAGCTTCTCAACTCTTTTCGCTTAAAACACCCTTATATTGAATTCAAGCTACTAACGGGCGACCCCGCTCAAGCAATAGATAAGATAATGAATGATGAGGCTGACATTGCTATTTCAGCAATGCCAGAAAACCTTTCATCTAAAGTTGAGTTCACGACCATCAGTGAGATCCCACTGTCTGTTATTGCACCTGTTGGTATCAGTTCCTGGGTTGAAGAGCTGCATAAAGAAAAGCCCGACTGGAGCAAAATTCCTTTTATTGTTCCGGAATCAGGAACCGCACGTGACAGAGCAAACATCTGGTTTAAGACAATGAAAATTAAGCCAAATATCTACGCGCAAATCTCTGGCCATGAGGCAATCGTCAGTATGGTGGCTTTAGGTTGTGGGGTGGGTATTGCACCTGATGTGGTCATTAATAATAGCCCCGTTCGAGACAGTATTCAGCGGCTCTCATTTGCTCCAATCAAACCATTCCAACTCGGTGTGTGCTGTAAAAGGTCTCAACTGGATAACTCACTAGTCAAAGCATTATGGGAGTTAGCCGAGGGCAGTTTTATTGCTCAGTAAACACATTAACGATCTTTAATCTTTCCAAAAGGTCTACTCAACAGAAGGTTTTGTAGACTCTCCATGACAATTTATAGATAAAAAACGGCAACATATTAACGATTTTCCCCCCTGAATCGTGTTGGCTCGCATTAGTCACGCGAGCCTACTTTTTCATATTTCCCTCTCCTGACTTCACCAGTAAAGTACATTTCAAAACAGAGGAAATTCCGTGAAAATACTCATCATAGAAGATGACGCAACGACCAGAGAATTCGTCAGTAAAGGACTGACCGAGCACGGTTATATCGTCGACCAAGCCGAAGATGGTAAGAAAGGGTTAATGATGGCTCTCAGCTCGGAATACCAGTTAATTATCTTAGATAGGATGTTGCCATATCTCGACGGAATGAAAGTACTCGCAGCAATCAAAGCCACGGAACAACAACTCCCGGTTCTGATTTTAAGCGCGATGGATAGCGTAAACGATAGAGTTGATGGTTTGCAGGCTGGAAGCGATGACTACTTGATTAAGCCATTCGCGTTGGCAGAGCTTATTGCAAGAGTCGACATCATTATCAACCGCATACACAGACCCCAAACGACTCAACACGTTCTTAATTACCACTGTTTACAAGTCGATCTCAAAGCACATAAAGTGACCTGCAACCAGAAAGAAATCATTCTTCAGCCAAAAGAGTTTCAACTTATACAGTACTTTGTTGAACACAGTGAGCAAGTGGTATCGCGCATGCGCCTGTTCGAAAATATCTGGAGCTATCATTTTGATCCCAGGACCAACGTCATCGATGTGCATGTTGCAAACCTGCGACGCAAGCTGGAAGATGCCGGATGTTCAGGGCTTTTACATACGGTGAGAGGAGTCGGGTATGTCCTTCGTCGATGACTATGCATTAACCCGTTCATCTGTGTTTAAAACATTGGTAAGTCTGTTTTTACTCGTGACTCTCATCAACATCATAGTGATACACCAAGTCTACAGAGATTCAGATAATTTCCACCGCCAACAACTCGCCAGACAACTTAATGAAGAAATTTTGGAGTTCAACTTTGCTGCCCAACAGAGCACGGAAGATGTAAGAAAACTGTTAGAAACCAAGCGCTCCGCCACAACTCCTTTCTACTACAACCTGATTGAAACCGACTTCCCACACTCTTATTACCCAATCGATTTGCAAAGAAATAGGCATAACATTCTGGTCGGTAATAATCTCAAGCTAGAGATCGGTGTGAGTAAAACCGCAGTCGAAGAATATCGAAAATCCCTCATTCCGATTGTATTCTCTGGGATCATTCTTCCTGTTGCGGTCATGATCATATCTGCACTTTTTTTCACCGTACTTATTCTTAAGAGGTTGGAAAAAGTGAATTACGCTATGAATCGCGTCCTGTGCGGAGAGCATAACGTCAAAATAGCGGTTTCTCAGCAGGATGATGAGTTTGATATTTTAGCCATTCATCTCAACTTCATGATTGAACAAATGGCCAAGAACGAGTCTAGCCTTAAATCTCTGACCACAGGTTTAGCTCATGATATGAGAACGCCGATGGCGAGGCTTAAACTGCGTCTCGAAGACATTCTAGACCAAGACAATCTGTCGTCCTCTCAAAGAGCGAGTATTTCCGCTTGCTATGATGAGTTGGAACTCATCCTGTCACTGTTCAATAGCATGCTTGAGATTGCCAAACTGAACAGCGGCCAAATCAATATCAGTAAAGAGTCCATCGATTTAAGCAAAGTAACTCAAGATGCCATGGAGTTCATTACCCCAGTAGCTGAAGTAAAACAACAACGCTTAACCTTCAGGCAAGACACCCTTTGCGAGGTTACCGGAGATCGCTCGCTGCTGTTTAGAGCCGTATTTAACCTGCTGGAAAATGCAGTAAAATACACCCCAAATGGTGGATCTATTGATATCGTTGCTGACTGCTATGGTGTTGTCATCGCCGATACTGGAATTGGTATTTCTGACTACGACAAAATGTATGTTTGCCGCCCTATGTATCGGGCTGACCAAAGCCGTTCTGAAGCAGGCAATGGTCTAGGGTTATCACTAGTTGATGCTGTCGTTAATCTGCATAACGCATACCTGTTCTTGCGTGACAACAATCCAGGTCTACGTGCACGGCTCTACTTTGATAATTAGTCGACATAAAAAAGGCTAAGTTACCACTTAGCCTTTGTCTTAATTAGATATCTAGTTAAGCAGAGAAGTTAGGAGCTACAACATCCGATAGATCTCGTGTCTCTGGAATAAGCTTCATTGAGTGAGCCACTTCTTCGGCTTCTGTTCCAATAATGACCTGCAGGTTATTCGCACCTATCTTCACTACGCCCATCGCTCCGATAGCTTTAAGCGTACGCTCATCAACCAAGGAAATGTCTTTCAATGTTAAGCGAAGGCGCGTAATACATGAATCGATAGAAGTAAGATTACTATGACCTCCCAACGCTTTTAGATACTGAGCAGCTTTCTCATTGGTTGACGTTACGTTCTCTTCAGCAACCTCTGCATCTTCACGTCCCGGTGTTTTCAAATCAAACTTAACAATAGCGAATCGGAACACACTGTAGTAGATAACCGCGAAGGCAAACCCTTGTAGGATCAACATGTACGGTTTGATTGCGAGAGGCAAATTGAATGACAAAATGAAGTCGATTAAACCGCCACTGAAAGTGAAGCCCGCAAACCACTGCATACTCGCGGCGATATAAAGTGAGAGCGCGGCAAGTAAAGCATGAACAACATATAAAGCTGGCGCCACAAACATAAATGCAAACTCAATAGGTTCAGTAACACCAGTTAATATTGCGGTCAGTGCTGACGCTCCAAGAATACCGCCAACTCTTTTCTTGTTTTCTGGCTTAGCACAGTGATACATAGCCAAACATGCAGCAGGTAAACCATATCCCATAAATGGGAAGAAGCCCTCTTGGTACATACCTGTGACGCCTAATTCGCCAGTTCCAGACCAGAACTTAGAAATGTCGTTAATACCGACAAGGTCAAAGATGAACACCTGATTCAGTGCATGATGCAAACCAACAGGAATGAGAAGACGGTTGAAGAAACCGTATATCCCAGCGCCAGCAGCGCCCATTTCAGAAATCGAAACGCCAAAGTTAACTAAGGAGCCATAAACTGCTGGCCATACGTAAACCATCACAACGCTGATCAGAATAGAAGCCAATGAAGTCACTATGGGCACGAAACGTTTACCACCAAAGAAACCTAATGCAGCAGGCAGTTTGATAGTGTGGAAACGGTTATAAAGAGTGGCAGCCACTATCCCCATCATGATACCGGTAAATGCACTAACAGCAGCTGCGGACGCAATCAGTTTCGAAGAACTCATCTCAGCGACAGGGACTCCGGTGATTTGCGAAATCACAGCGGGATTTCCGACAATCATCTCGACAATTAACAGACCAAGTAAGCCAGATAGCGCGGCGGCACCGTTATTATCTTTCGCTAATCCATAAGCGACACCAACCGCAAACAACCAAGCTTGGTTATCCATAATCCCTTTACCACCGTAAACCAGCACAGCAGATAATGGGTTATTCGCCCCCCATCCAGATGGGTCTAAAGCGTAGCCAAGACCAAGCATCAAACCACCGGCAGGCAACACGGCGATAGGCACCATCAGTGCTTTCCCGATTTTTTGTAAGTATCCTAAAATATTCACGTTTTATCCTCTTGCGTTTAATTGTTAAGAGAGGATACGAGCTGGATGATTAAGCGGTGGTTGTGTGCAGATTAAGTTTTATTAATCTTTTAACGATGACTTTAGAAAGGTACAGATAGCAAAAAGCCCGCTATTTCTAGCGGGCTTTCTTAATAGTGGCGGAGAGATAGGGATTTGAACCCTAGGTACGCTATTAACGTACGCCGGTTTTCAAGACCGGTGCTTTCAACCA